>NZ_JBHUSG010000004.1:0-23336 GCF_042673745.1 Kitasatospora sp. NPDC057015 | reverse complement strand
GGGGGGGGGGGGGCGGGGGGGGGGGGGGGGGGGGGGGGGGCCCCGCGCGGGGGGGGGGGGCGGCCGGCGCGGGGGGGCCCCGCCCCCCCCACGCCGGGGAGCGGGCGGGCGACCGCGACCCCGTCCGCCGGGAGACGGCCGGGTGAGGGCGCCGCGCGGGGGTCGCCGCGGTGGCGGGCCGCGACCGGGACGGACGACCGGGCCCGGACGGCGGAGGCCGGCGCCGCGGTAGGCCACCACGTACATGTGCGTCGGGGACTTCGATCAGGCAAGGTGTATCGGAAGATCGAAGGGTGGCCCGGCCACCAGGGGCGGCGAGGAGCGGAAGTGCCGAAGCGGGGCCGACCGGGCGGCGGCAGGAAGGCCAGGGGCGGCCGGGCGGCCCGGCCCGCCCGGAGCACCCGGCAGGTGCACCCCTCGCAGGCCCCGCCCACCGAGGGACTGCTCGGCCACCCCGCCCCGGCCACCGACACCGGCACCGACGTCCCGACCGCACCGGCCACCGAGGGTCTGCTGACCCCGCAGGCCGAGGCGCCGGCGGCGGACTCCACGGCCGGCGAACTCCTGGCCACCCGGCTGCGGGCGACCGGCGGGCAACCGGCCCGGGGGCGCACCGCCGGGCCCGGCACCACCGCGGCCCCGGACGCCGTCCGGCCGTCCGGCCCGGAGGACACCCTCAGCCCCGAGGACTGGCGGGCCGCCGGCTACACCCCGCCGGCCGGCATCGCCGTCCCGCCGCTCAGCCCCGGCGCCCCGGGCGACGCGCCCTGGCCGGACCGGATGCGCACCCTGCTGCGCACACCGATGTCCGAGCGGCCGGCCTTCGAGCGGACGCCGCGCGAGCTGCACCCGTCCGCCGGCCGCAGCGTCCCGCGCATCCTCGACCTGACCCTGCGGATCGGCGAACTGCTGCTGGCCAGCGGCGAGGCGGCCGAGGACGTCGAGGCCGCGATGCTGGGCATCGCCCACGCGTACCGGCTGGACCGCTGCGAGCCGCAGGTGACCTTCACCCTGATCGGGATCTCCCACCAGCCCTCGCTGGTCGAGCCGCCCGTCACCGCGGACCGGGTGGTCCGCCGCCGCACCTCCGACTACACCCGGCTCGCCGCCGTCTACAAGCTGGTCGCCGACATCACCGCGGAGAAGGTGACCGTCAACGACGCGTACCGCCGGCTCGCCGAGATACGCCGCAACCGGCACCCGTACCCGGTGTGGCTGCTCGCACTCACCACCGGTCTGCTGGCCGGCGCGGCGACCTTCCTGGTCGGTGGCCGGCTGGACGCCAAGGCGTGGCTGGTGTTCGCCAACGCCTTCGTCGCCGCCGTCCTCGGCGACCGGCTGGCCTCGCTGATCGCCCGGCGCGGACTGCCGGAGTTCTACCAGTTCGTGGTCGCGGCGATGCCGGCCGCGGTCTCCGGCATCGTGCTCTCCTTCAACGACCTCGGCCTGCGCGGGTCCGTGGTCATCACCGGCGGGCTCTTCGCGCTGCTGCCCGGCCGTGCCATGGTCGCCGCTGTGCAGGACGGGCTGACCGGCTTCTACATCACCGCCGCCGCCCGCCTGCTGGAGGTGATCTACCTGGTCGCGGGCATCGTGATCGGCGTCATGCTGATCCTCTACCTGGGCGTCGGCTTCAACGCCAAGCTCAACCCGGACGAGAGCCTGGTCGGGATCAACTACCCGCCCGTCCAGCTGGTCGCCGCGATGGTGCTGACCCTGGCCTTCGCGATGCTGCTGCAGACCGCCCGCCGGAACCTGCTGCTGGTCACCGTCAACAGCGCCGTCGGCTGGTCCAGCTACGGCGTCCTGGTCTACAACGCGGGCGTCTCGCCGATCGTCGCCACCGGGGTCGCCGCCGGCCTGGTCGGCCTGTTCGGCCAGCTGATGGCCCGCTACCGGTACGCCTCGGCGCTCCCGTACGTGACGGCCGCGATCGGCCCGCTGATGCCCGGATCGGCGATCTACCTCGGCATGCTCTCCTTCGCGCAGGGGCACTCCAGTGCCGGGCTGGTCTCGATCAGCCGCGCCGCCGCGATCGCCCTCGCGCTGGCCATCGGGGTCAACCTGGGAGGTGAGATCGCTCGGCTGTTCATGAAGATCCCCGGCAGCACCCAGCCCCTGACCCTCTACCCGGCCGCCCCGCGGCGCGCCGCGAAGCGCACCCGGGGCTTCTGAGCGGACGTTAGACCGGTCGGCGCCGTCCGGGCCGGCCGCAGTCGGACGTACGCCGTCCGCCCGGTGCGGCACCAGGAACGAAGGTACGACCCATGCACCTCGCACAGCTGAGCCTCGACTCGCTGCTGGACGGCTACCAGCAGCACATCGTCGCGGCCCACAAGCAGCCGCTCTTCCTGCTGCTGGTGGGGTTCATCGTGTCCTTCGTCTGCATCCGCTTCAGCGTGCGGATGATCCGTGCCGAGGTCCGCTGGTGGCCGGGCAACATCACCCCGGGCGGGCTGCACATCCACCACATGGTGTTCGGCCTCGGCTTCCTGCTGGTCGGCGGCATCGGGGTGTTCGCGACCAACGGCGGGCACCCGTGGATCGACTGGTTCGGGTTCAGCTTCGGCATCGGCTGCGGCCTGGTGCTGGACGAGTTCGCGCTGATCCTGCACCTGGACGACGTCTACTGGGGCGAGCAGGGGCGCAAGTCCGTGGACGCGGTGATCTTCGGCATCCTGTTCACCGCGCTGCTGCTCACCGGGTACGTCCCGCTCGGCGTGGTGCCCAGCCAGGAGACCCGCTGGGGGCTGGTCGCGGTGATCGTGGTGAACGCGCTGGTGTCGATCGTCGCCCTGCTCAAGGGCAAGGTCTGGACGGGCCTGCTCGGGATCATGGTCCCCGGCCTGTCCTGGATCGGCGCGATCCGGCTGGCCCGGCCGAGCAGCCCGTGGGCGCGGTGGCGCTACGCCACGCGCCCCCGCCGAAGGGCGCGTGCACTCCGGCGCGAACGCCTGCTGCACCGGCGTGCGGACCGGGCCCGCACCTGGCTTTTCGACCTGATCGCCGGAGCACCCGACAAGGTCCCCGCCCACCACACCGCCACCCACCGGGTGGCCGAGCGGATGGCGGCCCGCGCCGCCGCCCGCCTGGACGCCCACGAGGCCCGGGCCCTGGTCCGGCGCTCGGCCCGGCTGGCGGACCGGCGTTCGGCGGCGGCCCGCCGCCCGGTACCGCCCGGCCAGGGCCTGCCCGGTCGGACGGGTCACGGCCAGGGCTCCCACGGGCAGACCCTTCACGGCCAGACCCTTCACGGCCAGACCTTTCACGGGCAGGGCGGGCCGGCCGGCCAGGACGGCCAGCGGCAGGGCCAGGCCCGGCAGCGCCGCCGCACCGTCCGGGCCGGCCGCAGCCGGACCTACGCCGTCCGCCCGGGCCCGGGTGCGGCGCCGCAGCAGCCGCCGGCGGGGACTGCTCCGTCGCACCGTCACCTCTGGCCCCACACGCCCCGGGTCCGCCGGTAGCCGCGAACGCGGTGGGCGGGCGCGGCGCGGGTACGGGGGCCGGTCGCGACGGGAGCGGAACAGGGCATCGGTTCCGGGGCGCCCCCGGCGACGCGAATCGGTTCATCGGACATCTCACCCGGCTGCACCGCCCGACTCGCTGCGGAGAGCCGCCCGCTTTGCGATGATCACCACGAGTGATCAACCAGTCACGTGATGAGACGGCCGGTCCGTGACGAGACGGCCGGTCGTCCGTCCGATGCGGGAGAAGGGCAACTCGTGGCACGCACACTTCCGGCGGCCTTCCTGCTGGCTCTCACCGCCACCCTCGGCGCCGTCCCCGCCGCCGACGCGGCACCTCCCGGGCCCGGTCCGGCGGCATCCGCCACGCCGGCCGCAGTGCCGCCCGACCCGCCCGCCGCGGACCAGGCCGGTCCGGCGTACCCCTCCACCGACGAGATCGCCCGATCCCGGGCCGAGGCCGACCGCCGGGCCGGTGCGAGCGCCGCCGCCGAAGCCCGCCTCAGCGCCGCCCGGGCCGAGCGCGAGCAGGCCGACCTCGCGGCGGAACGGGCGGTGGAGGCGTACAACGGCGCCCGGGCGCGGCTCGTCCGGGCCCGCGCGGAGGAGAGCGCCGCCCTCGGGCGCGCCGCCGCCGCCGAGCTCGCCCGGCAGGCCGCCGCCGAGGACGCCGCCCGGCTGGCCGCCGAGACCTACCGGCAGGGCGCCGGCGCCGAACTGTCCGCCATCGACGCGTTGATCGCCGCACCCGGGCCCCGCGCCGCCGGTGACCAGGCGGCCGTGGTGCGGGTCGTCAGCGGCAGCACCCGCCAGATCCTGGACGCCGCCACCGGTACGGCCGCCGCGGCCACCCGCGCCACCGCCGACGCCCGACGGGCCACCGCCGCCGCCGAGCGGGCCGCCGCCGAGGTCGGGGCCGCCGGGGACCGCGCCCGCGCCGAGGCCACGGCGAGTGAGACCCGGGTCGCCGAGATCGGCCGGCGGCGCGAGCAGCTGCTCGCGGAACTCGCCGCCGCCCGTGACAGCACCGTCGAGCTGGAGCGCCGCCGCCGCGAGGCGCTGGAGGCGATCGCGGCCCGCGAGGCCGAGGCGGCGGCCCGGGCGGCCGCCGAAGCAGCCGCGGCGGAGCAGGCGGCGGCGGAGCAGGCGGCGGCGGAGCGGGCGGCGGCGGAGCAGGCGGATCGTGACCAGGCGGATCGCGACCAGGCCGCCGTGATCCCCGCCGCCCCGGCCCCGGTGCCGGTGCCGGTCCCGGCGCCGCCGCCGGACGCGCCGGACGCCTGGTCGGAGCAGGGTGCGCAGGCCGCGATCGCCTTCGCCCGCTCCAAGATCGGGCTCCCCTACATCTGGGGCGGCGAGGGACCGGCCGGCTACGACTGCTCGGGGCTGACCATGATGGCCTGGCGCGCCGGCGGCAAGGCGATCACCCACTTCGCCGCCGACCAGTACGCCGAGTCCACCCCGGTGACCTACCGCCGGCTCCGCCCCGGCGACCTGGTCTTCTGGAGCGACACCGGCCGCGCCGCGGACATCCACCACGTGGCCCTGTACATCGGCGACGACCAGATGATCGAGGCCCCCCGCGCGGGCGCGGCGATCAAGCAGGCCAGCCTCTGGATCATGGGCACGCCCGACTTCTACGCCCGGCCCTGAGCAGGCGCGGCGGGGGTGCGGCGGGGGTGCGGCAGGGGTGCGTCCGACGGCCCGCCGCGGCCCGAAAATGGAGTGCCCCCACCGGAGGCCGGTCGTACGGTGGGCGGATGGGCAACGACGCGCACGGCGGGACCCGCGATCCGGGCGACGGCCGGCAGGACGACGGAATCGACATCCGGGCGATCACCGAGGACGACCTCCCGAGCTGGGACCGGGGGATCGCCTTCGGCTTCCTCCGGCCGAGCGTGGCGGCCAACCTCGACTACCGGCGGCTGCTCTTCGAGCCGGGGCGATCGCTGGGCGCCTACGACGGCGACCGCTGCGTCGGGACGTTCCGCAGCTACGACACCGAACTGACGGTGCCCGGCGGCGCGACCGTCACGGCCGACGCCGTCACCGCCGTGACGGTCAGCAGCACCCACCGTCGGCGCGGCCTGCTGCGCGCGATGATGACCCGCGACCTCGCGGCCGCGAAGGAGCGCGGCACCCCCGTCGCGATCCTGATCGCCGCCGAGTACAACATCTACGGCCGCTACGGCTTCGGCCCCGCCACCGTCACCCACGGCTGGAACATCGACCTGTTGCGGGCCGGCGGCCTGCGGCCGGGTCTGCCGACCGTGCCCGGCGGCCGGATCGACTTCGCCACCATGGACGAGGTGCGCAAGGTGGGCCCCGAGTTCCACGACCGCTGGCGGCTCACCCAGCCCGGCGCGATCGCCCGCACCGAGGCCGGCTGGCGGATCGCCACCGGGGACGTCGAGGCGCCCGGCCGCGACTGGAAGGAGCCGTTCGTGGCCCTCCACCGGGACGCGGCGGGCACCGTCACCGGCCTGGTCAGCTACACGGTGGACGACAACTGGGACGGCAGCTACCCCGACTGCACCCTCACCGTCCTCGACGTCCAGGCCGTCGACCCGGCCACGGCGGTGGCACTGTGGCGGTTCGTCTTCTCGGTCGACTGGGTGCGCAAGGTCGCCGTCAAGAACCTCGCCCCGGACGACCCGCTGCCGCTGCTGCTCGCCGAGCCCCGCGCCGCGACCCCGCACGCCGACAACTCCGACTTCACCTGGCTGCGGGTGCTCGACGCCGAGGCGGCCTTCTCCGCCCGCCGGTACGAGGTGCCGGGCCGCATCGTGCTGGACGTCACCGACCCGCTCGGCCATGCGGACGGCCGCTGGGCCGTGGTGGCGGCGGCGGACGGCACCGGCCGCTGCACGGCCACCACCGACGAGCCCGACCTCGCCCTCGGCGTGGGCGCGCTCGGCACCCTCTACCTCGGCAGCGAGAGCGTCCCGAGACTGGCCGCCGCGGCCCTCGTCACCGAGCTCCGCCCGGGCGCCCTCGCCGCGGCGGACCTGCTGCTCCGGACGCCGACCCGGCCGTGGAACCCGGACGGTTTCTGACGGACGGACTGTGGGCCCGGCGGCCGCCGCCGGGCCCACCCCTCCCGCTTCGGCGGCCCGTCGGTCGGGCGTTCCCGTGCCCGGCCGGCGGGGCCGTTACGGCTTGGCGGTCTTCCCGATGGTGGGCAGGATGAAGTCCTGAATGAGCCCCTTGGCGTCGCGGACGATGGGCCGGAACACCCGGTAGCGCGAGAGATTGATGACCCGGGCGGCCATGGGTGTCGACCGCCGGACGAATTCCCGGGTCCGCTCCGTGCCGGGCGTCCGGTCGAAGACCCAGTAGAGCACCACGATCATGAGGTGCAGCCACAGGACGTCGGGCAGGAGTTCCACGAGCTCGCCGTCCAGTTTCGGTGCGAGTTCGGAGCCTTCCAGGACTTCGCGGAACAGTTCCACGGCGGTCGCGCGGGCCGGGTGGGACTCGTTGGAGAACGGGCTCAACGAGCTGGTCGGGTCGGCCGCCGTGCGGAAGAACTGCGCCGCGAACTCGTGGTACGGGGCGGCCGTGTCGATCCACGAGACAAGGGCGATTTCGAGCCTTTCGGAAAAGTCTCGGGTCCGGGCCATGCGATTTCTCGCATCCGTCGCATGGTCGTGCGTCATGCGGTCGTAGAATCCCTGGATCAAGAATTCTTTTGCAGAGAAATAATAGTAGGCATTGCCGACTGAAACACCTGCCTCGGCCGCGATCGCCCGCATCGTGGTCTTATCGTAGCCGCGCTCCTGGAACAGGCGCATGGCCGTTTCGAGGATCAGTGCGCGGGTCTGCTCGCTCTTGTCCGTCTTCGGCTGGGCCCGGCCGCCCGGCATTTCGGACGGCGCGGGGGTGCCGCTCGCGAGGCTTGCGGTGCTGTCCTTCGGCTCTTCCACGCTGGCCGAGCCTACCGGGGTGTCAGTCACGGCTGGTGGCTCCTGGCAGTCGGGTGGTGGTGGGCCGCTCGGACGGTGACCCGGCGGCCGACGGGCGCCGGGCCGCGTCCGGTCCGGATGCCGGCCGGACGTCGAGGTCCCGTTCGGGCGCGCCGGGTGGCCGGTCCGGACCGGCTCCCCGGTGCTGCCGGTCGGTGCTGTTCGCGCCGTTCGCGCCGTTCGTCGGTGTCACGTCGTCCACGGTGGTCGAGCCTAGCCCGATCCGGTGCAGGCACCGTCGACGCAGCGGGGCGGCCCGTCCGCCGGCACCCGGGCCCGAGCGCCTGCCCGAGGGGCGCCCACGGCCGCCCGGCCGCCGTCCGTGGTGGACCCTGCGACTGCCGCCCAGCCGCCGTCCTCGGGTCGCGCCGTACCGGATGCCCCCTCCGCACCCGGTGCGGCGCGCCCTGCCGCGGTGGCCGCGCGGTACCGGCCGGCGGCGAAGGCCGCCGCCCTGGCCAGCGGGAGCCCGGCCGGGGTCCCGAGCCGCTGCGCGAGCGGCCGGTGTTCGGCCAGGGCCCACAGGCAGGTGACGAAGGCCTGCGGGCCCCGCCAGACCTCCCCGGTGTCGGCGACCACGGTGATCTCGCCGAGGCTGGCGTCGTGGTCGAGGCCCGGGTAGCGCTCGCGGGCCTCGGCGGAGGCGACGGCGACGAAGTCCAGCGGGACCAGTTGGTCCTGGTCGTGCAGCCAGGCCGTGAGCCGGCGGCAGAGCGGGCAGGCCGGATCGTGCAGGACGGTGATCCGGGTGACCGGCGGGTCGTGGGCGTCGGTGTGCACGGGTGCGCTCCTCAGGCCTGGGTCGGCCGGGGTGCGACGTGGCCCTGCGGCGCGACCGGCGGTCGCCGGCGGCGGTCGAGGTCGCCGCGGCGGCGGATCCGGTTGAGCACGTAGACGTTGCCGAGGTGCATGACGCCGAGCACCAGCAGCACCGTCCCCAGCTTGACGGACAGTGCGTCGAAGACGCCCTGGGTGCCGACCACCTGGCCGTCGGTCTTCATCCACAGTGCGACGAAGCCGAGGTTGAGCAGGTAGAAGCCGACCAGCAGCAGCTGGTTGACCGCCTCGGCGAGCTTCTCGTCCCCGGCGAAGACGTCGGCGAGGAAGACCTTGCCGTTGGTCGACAGTGCGCGGGCGACCCAGAGGGTGAGACCGGTGGCGACCGGCAGGTAGATGGCGTAGCTGATCACGGTGGAGTCCATCGGGGCCTCTTTCGAACGTGTTCAAAAGCTTCTGGGGGTGACTGTAGCGAGAGATTTGAACGCGTTCAAGTGGAAGGTGTGCGAGGCTCGCCCCATGACCAACGGGAGCAGTCGGGACGTGATCGTCAGAGTCGGGACGGCGGGCGACGCGCAGGACGTCGCGGACCTGCACAGCGCCAGCTGGCGGAGCGCCTACGCCGGCATCGTGCCCGACCGGGCCCTCGGCGACGGCCTGCCCGAGGAGCGGCGCGACATCTGGGAGCTGCGGCTGGACGCCGACTACGGCGAGCCGGCCAACACGCCCGCGCTACTGATCGCGGAGAGCGCGGAGGGCGTCGTCGGGTTCGCCTACCTCGTCCCGCAGCCCGACGGGCGGATCCTGCTGGACAACCTGCACGTGCGCCCGGGCCGCACCGGCGCGGGCACCGGCCGGCTGCTGATGGGTGCCGCCCTCGCCCACGTGTCGCAGTGCCACCCGGGCGCCGACCTCTACCTGGAGGTCCTGCGGGACAACACCCGGGCGATCACCTTCTACGAGCGGCAGGGCGGCCGGCGGACAGGCGTGCGGGAGGGTCGCTTCCCCGGCGGCTTCACCCTGCCCGAGTACGAGTACACCTGGTCGGCGCGGGCCCTGCGGGACGGCGGGGCCCGGAGCTCGTCCAGCGGCCCGACCGCCCGGCTGCCCGAGCCGTCGGGGGATCCCGCGGGCCCGGCGGTCAGTCGTGGTCGTAGACGGTGACCGGTATGCCGGCGCCGGTCAGCCGCGCGGTGACCAGCGGCTCGATCCGGTCCCACCGGCCGCCGGCCAGGCCGCAGCCGATCCGGGGCATGTGGACGGAGGCGCCGAGCTCCAGCGCCCGCGGCGCCAGCCGGCCGAGCGCGGCGTCGATCGCCTCGTAGCGGACCGGCGCCCCCTGGGACCGGCTCGTCCGGATGCCGCGCTGGCCGACCATGTTCGCCACCCAGAGGTACCGCCCCACGGGGACCAGCTGCACCGCGCCCAGCCCGAAGTCGTTGCCGGCCCGGGCGCGGTGCCTGCGGCGGTACTCCGCCTCCGGCTCCGGCCAGCGCCGGGACAGCGCCAGGACGAAGCCCTTGCCCCAGCCGCCCAGGTCGTTGCAGACATGGGCGATCACCTTCACACCCGCGCCCTGCGGAGCGCTGGCGTCACCGCGGACGTAGTCGATGGCCTCTCCCATGCGGGGCAGGCTACTGGCTGGCACTGACAGGCCGTCGGGCGCTGTCCTCCCGGGCCGGGACCGGAACCCTGCTCGCGGCCGGAGCGGGAGCCGGGGCCGGAGCCGCAGCGGAACCGGCGACCGGGGCCGGTCGCAGGATGCGGTGGCCGGCCAGTGCGATCAGCAGGGCCAGCACGGCGGCGCCGGAGGGCAGCCAGTAGCCGGTGCCGGGGGCCGAGTGCTGGGCGACGAGGCCGCCGGCCGCCGCGCCGCCCGAGATGCCGACCAGGAGGGCGGCGACGGCCGCCGACATGCCCTCGTTCGCCTGCTGCCGCGGCAGCAGGTCCTGGACCACCGTCATCCCCGTGACCATGGTCGGTGCGGTGCCCGTGCCCGCCACGAACAGCGCCGCGGCGAGGCCGCCGAGCCCGGCTCCGGCCAGTGCCGCAGCGAGCGGCAGCAGCAGGAGCAGGGCCATCGCCGCGACTCCGTACAGGTAGCGGACGGCCGGTGCGCGGCGGGGTCGGAGCAGGCCGAAGGTCAGCCCCGCGACGCAGGACCCGGCCGCGACCAGGGCCAGCAGCCCGCCCGCGAGGGACTTCCAGCCGAGCGAGTCGGCGTACGCGAGGGTGGTGACCTCCAGCGAGCCGAACAGGGCGCCGATGGCGAGGAGGCTCAGCATCATCACCCACAGGCCCGGCCGGCGCAGGGGCGAGGTCGGCGCGCTGCCGTCGGCGGGTGCCTGGACGGGCGGCTCGGTGCGGCGCTGGGCCGCGAACAGCAGGGCGCCGGTGCCGCCGAACACTCCGGCGGCGATCAGGCCGGCCTCGGGGAACAGCGAGGTGCAGAGCATCATGGCGAGGACCGGGGCGGCCATGAAGCAGGCCTCGTCCAGGGCCTGTTCCAGCGAGTTGGCGATGTGCCGGGCCTCGGGGTCGTCGCGGTACAGGTGCGCCCAACGGGCCCTGGCCATGCCCCCGAGGTTGGGGACGCAGGAGGAGGCGGCCCAGCAGACGTACAGCGTCCAGTCCGGTGCGTCGAGGTGCAGGCAGAGCAGCAGCCCGGTGAGCGGCACGGCGGAGGCGAGTACGACGGGGACGGTGACCCTGGCCTGCCCGTGGCGGTCCACCAGCCGCCCGATCAGGGGCAGGCCGACGGCCACCGCGACCAGGCCGGCGGCCGAGACGGTGCCGGCCAGAGCGTAGGAGTCGCGGCGGCCGGCGATCAGGACGACGGCGGAGACGCCCGACATGGCGAGGGCCAGCCGGCCGAGCAGTCCGGCGAGGGTGAAGGCGAGGGCGCCGGGGGCGCTGAGGATGCGACGGTACGAGGCGAACACGGGGCTCCAGGACGGTGTCTCGGGGGATGCCGACAGCCTCGCGGGGGCGGGGCGGATCGGTCCAACACCTGTTTCGCCCGACTGACAACGACCTGTTGTTAATATCGCCGGCATGCCCCGTGACCTGCACCCCCGCCTGCTGCGAGGCTTCGTGGCCACGGCCGAGACCCTGCACTTCGGCCGCGCCGCCGAGCGACTGCACATCGCCCAGCAGGCGCTCAGCCGGGACATCAGGTCGCTCGAACAGGCCCTGGGCGGAGCACTGTTCGCCCGCACCACCCGCAGTGTCGAGCTCACTCCGGCCGGCGTCCGCCTGCTGCCGCAGGCCCGTCGGCTGCTGCTCCTGCACGACGAGATCCTCGCGACCGCGGTGAGTGCCGGGCACCGGCCGCTGCTGCTGGACCTGAACAGCGACGTGACCGGTGAGGACCACACGGCGGGCCGTCTGCTCGCGTACGTCCGGGAGGCCTGGCCCGAGGGCGAGCTGTTGGCCCGGTTCCACGGTGGACTGGCCGCCGCCGCGGTGGAGTTGATCGCGCACCGGCTGGACGTCTCGATGGGTCGCTTCGCCGGGCTGCCGGCCGCACAGCGGGCGCAACTCGTCCATGTGCCGGTCCGGTTGGAGCGGATGGCGGTGATGATGACGATCCGCCACCCGCTGGCCGGTCGCACCGAGCTGCCGCTCGCCGACCTGGCCGGGTATCCGGTGGACGTCTGCGCCGGCAACCCGGCGACCACCGAGTGGGCCGAGCTCGGAACCCGACTCCTCGTCGAGCACGGGCTGGAGGGGGCGCCCCCGCACGTGCCGCCGATCGGGGTGGACGAGACCGCGCGGTACCTCGCGCGGCACGGCGAGCCGATGCTGACCACCACCGGGGGCCCGCAGATCCCCGGCACGGTCACCGTGCCGCTGGTGGACCCGGTGCCGTTGAGCCTGCTGGGCCTGGTGCACCGGCCCGAGCCGCGCCATCCCGGACTGGACGCGCTGATCGCGGCCTCGGCCGAACTCGGTGGCCGTGAGGGCTGGTTGCACCGCCCGGCGGGCAGTTGGCTGCCGGCGGCGGACGCGGCTCTGCTGGCCGGCTGAAGCGGCTGGGGCAGACCGGGTCCGGGTCCGGGTCCGGGTTCGGGAGCCGGGCTGGCGCCGGGCATGGCGCCGCCCCTGCCGTCGGGGGTCGGCAGGGGCGGAGCGGGGCGCGGTCGGGGTCAGGCCGCCTTGACCGCGGAGATGTCGAAGCTGAGCTTGACCTTCTCGCCGATGAGCACGCCACCGGTCTCCAGCGCGGCGTTGTAGCTCAGGCCCCAGTCGGTGCGGTCGATGACGGCCGAACCCTCGAAGCCGACCCGGTCGGCGCCGTAGGCGTCGGTCGCGCTGCCGGTGTAGTCCAGGTCGAGGACGACCGGGCGGGTGGTGCCCTTGATCGTGAGGTCGCCGGTCATCCGGTAGGAGTCCTCGCGCACCCGCTCGGCGGCGGTGCTGCGGAAGGTGATCTCGGGGTGGGTCTCGGCGGCGAAGAAGTCCCCGGTGCGCAGGTGCTCGTCCCGCTGGGCCTGCTTGGTGTCGACGCTGGCGACCTTGATCACGAGCTCGGCCGAGGAGTTGCCGGGGTGGCTGCCGTCCAGGTGGAGCTTGCCCTCGTACTCGGTGAACGAGCCGCGGACGTTGGTGACCATCGCGTGGCGTACGGAGAAGCCGACCTGGCTGTGGGCGGTGTCGATGGCCCAGTCGCCGGTCAGGTGCGCCAGGTCCGGGCCGGTCGGGGCTTCGAGGACGGCGGTGCTGGTGGCGGCGTCGGCGGTCTTGGTGCGGTTGAACAGGCCCATGGCTCCTCCTTCGGTTCGAAGCCATTTGTTTAGGCTTCAACTTGATGGCTCCACCATAGACCCGTTTCGTTCAAAGTTCAACCATGTCGGGGAGAGTCCGGGGATCCCCCCCCGATCCACCGGTCGCCGCCGGTCGGGCCGCCGCGCTCGGACGCCCGGGCGGATCGCTCATCCGTTCGATCGTCGGTGGGTCCGGATACCCTTCAGGGACCACCGCCAGAAGCCGCCGCCGCAGACCGGAAGGCCCGCCCATGTACGCCCTGCACGCGCTCTGGCGGGCGGACGGGCGACTGGCCCTGTGGGCCGAGGACGCCCGGGCCTCTCGCGCCGCACCGCCGGAGCGGTCCGGCACCGGGCAACGATCCGGCCGGGCCCACCCGTTCGCCTGCCAGGCCGCCGCCGTGGCCGGACTCCTCGCCGGCATCGGCCCCGGGCTCGGCTGGCTCGCCGACCAGGCCCCCGAACGCTGGGTGACGCTGCGCCTGCCCACCTTCGACGGAGCACCCACGCCCTCCCCCGAACTCTCCGTACCGCCGAGCCGGGGCGGACAGTCCCTGACACCCTGGCGGGTGCCCGCCCTGCTCTTCGACACCGCCGCCGCGGCCCAACTGCTCGGCGAGCTCTTCGACCCGCGCTGGGCGGTGACCACCGCGGAACTGCCCGCCGCCGGGCGGGTCGAGATCGTCCACGGCGCCTCGCTGCGCTGGCTCACCGGGGTGCACGACCTCGCCTGGCGGCTCGTCCGGCGTGGCCGCACCCGGCCGCTGCCCACCGTCGAGGCAGGTGAGCCGTACGCCCGCTGGCGGCCCGCCCTGGACGAGGACGGCCGCCGCGAGGCCGCCGCGCTCGCGGCCGGCTGCCCGCCGGTCTGTCGCGGCGAGTGGCCGGGGCCCGCGGCCGGCCGCAGCGGAGGCGAACTGCTCACCGAACTGCTGGAGGCCCTGGTCGACGCCGAGGCCCGGGCCCTGCTCGTCGACGAGCCGCCGCTGCTGCGCCCCGGCGCCGGCACGGAGATCGCGTCCGCCCCGCCGGTCGAGCGCTGGCTCGCCGCCCTGACCACGGCCGACGGCCGGATCGAGACCGGTGGCGGGCAGCCGGACGAGGGCCGGCCCGACGACGCACACCGTGCCCCGATCGGGGACGCGGGCGCGGACCAGGGCGGCGTCGAGGGCCGGCGTGCCGCCGGGCCGAGCGGGGGAGCGGACGACCGCGCCGAGCTGGCCCGCCTGGAGCAGCAGCTCTCCGCCTGGTACGCCGGTCCGCAGCCGGTCGACGCCCCGCTGCGGCTCTGCCTCAGGCTCCTGGAGCCCGTCGGCCCCGACCCCGACGACCCGGAGGGCCGCCCCTCCGACGATCACTGGCAGCTGGAGTTCCTGCTCCAGGCAGCCGACGAGCCGTCCCTGCTCGTCCCGGCCGCCGATCTGCGGGCCGGCGGCGCCGCGCTCGCCGTGCTCGGCCGCCGGGTGGACGACCCGCTGGACGCCTACGCCGCCGAGCTCGACCGCGCGGCCCTGCACTGGCCCGCCCTGCGCCGGGCCCGGCGGACCGTCCACCCGACCGCGCTCCGGCTGGACCGGGCCGGCGCCCTCGACTTCCTGCGCACCGCGGCGCCCGCGCTCACCGCCGCGGGCTTCGGCGTCCTGCTCCCCACCTGGTGGCGCCGCCGCCCCACGCTCGGCATCGCCCTGGAGGTGCGCACCCCCGCGGCCGGCATCGTCGAGACCACCGGCCGGATCGACCGGGACGCCGTCGTGGCCTTCCGGTGGCAGCCGGCCCTCGGCGAACTCCCGCTCAGCCGGGAGGAACTGGCCGATCTGGCGGAGGCGAAGCAGGGCCTGATCCGGATCCGCGGCCAGTGGATCGAGGCCGACGCCGCGCAGATCGCCGCCGCCCTGGCCTTCCTCAGCCGCCACGGTGAGGGCACGATGCCGGTCGTCCGGGTGCTGCGGACCGCGCTCGACCCCGAGGCCGCCGTCGCGGGCCTGCCGGTGACCGCCGTGCGCGCCGACGGCCCGCTCGGCGACCTGCTGGCCGGCCGGACCGTCGCCACCGCGCCCGGCGCCGAGCTCCCGAAGAACTTCGAAGCCACCCTGCGCCCCTACCAGGAAAGGGGGTTGGCCTGGCTGCGCGCGCTGGCCGACCTCGGCCTGGGCGCGGTGCTCGCCGACGACATGGGCCTCGGCAAGACCGTCCAGACCCTCGCCCTGCTGGCCGTCGAACAGGCGGCGGGCGCCGCCGGCCCGACCCTGCTGGTCTGCCCGATGTCCCTGGTCGGCAACTGGCAGCGGGAGGCCCGGCGGTTCACCCCCGGACTGCGGCTGTACGTGCACCACGGCGCCCGCCGCCCCACCGGGGACGAGCTGCGCGCGGCCGTCCGCGACGCCGACCTGGTGATCACCACCTACGGACTGGTGCAGCGCGACGCCCGGGTGCTGGCCGCCGTCGAGTGGCGCAGGATCGTCGCCGACGAGGCGCAGTACATCAAGAACTCCGCCACCGCCCAGGCCAGGGCGATCCGTTCGCTGCCGGTGACCACCCACCGGATCGCCCTCACCGGCACCCCGGTGGAGAACCGGCTGGCCGAACTGCACGCCGTCCTGGACTTCGCCAACCCGGGCCTGTTCGGCTCCGCCGCCCGCTTCAAGGAGCGGTACGCGATTCCGGTCGAGCAGCACGGCAGCGCCGCCGTCGCGGGCGAACTCCAGCGCCGGACGGCGCCGTTCGTGCTGCGCAGGCTGAAGTCCGACCCGGCGATCGCGGCCGAGCTGCCGGCCAAGCAGGAGCTGACGGTCTGGTGCGGCCTCACCGTCGAACAGGCCGGCCTCTACCAGGCGGTGGTCGCCGAACTGCTGCACCGCGTCCGGGGCATCCGCGGGGTCGAGCGGCGCGGTACCGTGCTGGCGGCCATCGGCCGACTCAAGCAGGTCTGCAACCACCCGGCCCAACTCCTGCACGACGGATCGGCGTTGGCCGACCGCTCGGGCAAGGTGGCGCGGCTGGTCGAGGTGCTCGCGGAGGCGGCCGCGGAGGGCGACCGGACGCTCGTCTTCACCCAGTACGCCGAGTTCGGCCGGCTGCTCCAGCCCTACCTGACCGAGCGGCTCGGCCAGGAGGTGCTCCACCTGCACGGCGGTGTGCCCAAGCGCCGGCGGGAGGAGCTGGTCGCCCGGTTCCAGGCCGCCGACGGGCCCGGGGTCTTCCTGCTCTCGCTCAGGGCCGGCGGCACCGGGCTCAACCTCACCGCCGCCAACCAGGTGATCCACCTCGACCGCTGGTGGAACCCGGCGGTCGAGGACCAGGCCACCGACCGGGCCTTCCGGATCGGCCAGCGCCGGGACGTCCAGGTCCGCCGCTTCGTCTGCGCCGGCACGATCGAGGAGCGCATCGCCGAGATGATCGAAAGCAAGCGGGCCCTGGCCGAAGCCGTGGTCGGGGAGGGCGAGCACTGGCTCACCGACCTGCCCACCGACGAACTGCGGGCGCTGGTGGCGCTGTCCAGCGACGTCGTGGGGGAGGAGTAGCGGATGTCGACCCGTCCGGCGGACGACGCGACGGGCCCGGGCCTCCCGGTCGGCCCGGCCCACCCGGTTGCCGGTGAGGCGGGCCCCGGTGACCCGCCGCCGCCCGAGAGCCTGCTGCGCCGGGGCGGCCCCCTCGGCCCGGGCGCCGGCGGTGATCCCGGCGAACGGCCGCTGGACGCCTGCCTGGCGGACTACTGGCAGGGCACCTTCACCCTCCGCGACTCCCCGCAGGAGCCGGCCGCGGCCCCCGCCCACGCGGGGCTCGGGCCGTCGGGCGTCACGGTGCGCGGTCGCGACCTCGCCACGGTGCTCGACCGGGCGTACCGGGCCTTCACCGCCTGAGCCACCATTCCCGCCTGCCACCACTCCGTTCTCCACCACTCCCGTTCACCGCCGCTCCCGCCTGCCGCCGCGGGACCCGCCCGCCGGGAGCCCGCGGCGCCGGATGTCACGTAGCGGGGGCCTCGCCGGTCACACCTGCGGAACGCGCGGCCGGCCCACCGGCCGCGCCGGAGAACAGGAGGCGACACCATGTCCCGGATCTCGCTCACCCCGCCCCGCACCCTCCTGATGCGGATCGGCGAGTGGTACTCCCGCCGCACCTACGGCACCGTCCTCGACCCCGGCCGGGCGTACGGGCACAACTCCAAGGTGCTGTCCTCGTACGTCCGGCTGGAGCAGCGCGCGGCCAGGTGGGACGCGCTCGACCCGGCCCTCAAGCACCTCGCGGTGATGGCCACCGCCGCCCGGCTCAACTGCTCCTGGTGCATGGACTTCGGCCACTGGGAGGGCCTGCGCCTCGGACTCGAACCCGAGAAGATCTCCGGCGTGCCCCGGTGGCGCGAGGCCGGGGAGGCCTTCTCCCCGCTGGAGCTGCTGGTCATGGAGTACGCCGAGGCCATGACCGAGACCGAACCGACCGTCACCGACGAACTGGCCGCGGAGCTCATCGCCCGGCTGGGCGAGCCGGCCTTCGTCGAACTCACCGCGATCGTGGCGCTGGAGAACTGGCGCTCCCGGGTCAACCTCGCCTTCGGCCTGACCAGCCAGGGCTTCGCCACGAGCTGTGCGCTACCGTCGGGTAGGTGACCGACGCAGCCTCGCAGCCCGTCCCGCCCGGCCCCGACCGCCTCGGACTGTTCGAGGAGCACCGGCGGATGCTGTTCGGCATCGCGTACCGGATGCTCGGCAGCGTCGCCGACGCCGAGGACCTGGTGCAGGACACCTGGCTGCGCTGGAGCCAGGTCACCGCCCCGGTCGCCAACCCCGGCGGCTACCTGGCCCGCGTCGTCACCAACCTCGCGCTGAACCGGCTGAGTTCGGCCGCCGTCCGGCGTGAGGCGTACGTCGGCCCTTGGCTGCCGGAGCCGCTGGTCACCGCGCCCGACTCCGCGGAGGAGGTCGTGCTGGCCGAGTCGGTCTCGTACGCGATGATGGTGGTGCTGGAGAGCCTCTCGCCGCTGGAGCGCGCGGTGTTCGTGCTCAAGGAGGTCTTCGGCTTCACGTACGCGGAGATCGGCGACGCGCTGGAGCGCAGCGAGGCCTCGGTGCGTCAGGTGGGGCACCGGGCGAAGTCGCACGTACAGGCCCGGCGCCCGCGCTACGACGCGCCGGCCGAGGTCCGCCGGCGGGTCACCGACGAGTTCCTGGCCGCCTGCCTCGGCGGGGACCTGAACCGGATGCTGGAGCTGCTGGCGCCCTCGGTGACGGCCTGGAGCGACGGCGGCGGCCGGGTCAAGGCGGCCCTGCGGCCGATCGAGGGCGCCGAGAAGGTGGCGCGGTTCCTGCTCGGCGTGCTCGCCGGCCAGGCACCGCCCGACCTGCGGGCGGTGCCCGTCGACGTCAACGGTCGGCCGGGCCTGCGGATCGACTCGGCCGGGCAGGTCGACTCGGTCGCCGTCGTCGAGATCGAGGACGGCCGGATCAGCGAACTGCGGATCATCCGCAACCCCGACAAGCTCGTGCACCTGCAGGGCGGCGGAGGCCGGGGCCCGCGCTGACCGCGTTCGCGCCGGCCGGCCCGGCTCCACCGCGCCCCGGCGAGGCCACCGGGGCCGACCCGACCCGACCCGACCCGACCCGGCCCGGGTCGGCCCGGCCGGCGGCCCGGCTTGACCCTCGACCAGGTCGAGCCCCCAGAGTCCCGGGTATGGAGAGCGACATGCGCAGCATCGGCGAGATGGCCGGGGACAGCGGCCTCCCCGTGAGCGCGCTGCGCTTCTACGACGGCGCCGGAGTGTTCGGCCCCGCCCGGGTCGACCCGCGGACCGGGTACCGCTGGTACGGGCCCGAGCAGTTGGCCGACGCCCGGCTGCTCGGCCGGCTGCGCCGGGTGGGCCTGCCGCTGGCCGAGATCCGCCTCGTCCTCGCGGCGGTGCCGGGCTCCGGCGAGGCGCACCGGATCGTGGACGCGCACCTGCGCCGGCTGGAGGACGGACTGTCCGACGCGCGGCGCGAGCTCTCCTTCGTCCGAGCACTTCTCGACCAGAGGGAGCACCCCATGAGCCCGAACCACCCCGAGATCACGGTCACCGTCGCCGCCGCGGAGCTGGCGGCCGCGCTGGACGCCGTCCGCTTCGCCGTCGGCGGCGACCCCGCGCACCCGGTCCTGACGGGTGTGCTGTTCGAGGCCGAGGGCGGCCGGCTGCAGCTGGTCGCCACCGACCGCTACCGGATGGCGTTCGCCTCCGCACCCGTCCGGCCGTCGGCGGGAGCCGGACCCGCCGCGGGGGCGCCGGTCGCGGTGATCGTCCCGGCCGCGCTGGTGGACGGCGCCCGCGCCCTGCTCACCGGCTGCGCCGAGGCCCTGCTGACCATCGGCCCGGCCCGGTTCGCCCTGGAGGCGGCGGGGCACCGGATCGAGGGGGCCGGCCTGGACCACGACTATCCCGACTACCGCCGGCTGGCCCGGGTGGAGCACACCCGCAGGGTGGAGATCTCGGCCGCGGCCCTGCGCCGGGTGGTGAGCGGGGCGGACGTCCGCCTGCTGCCGCGCGAGCAGGACGGCCCGGACCGCGAGGTCATGGTGCTCACCGTCGGCCCCGAGGGCGAGCTGAGCGCGACGCCGGGGGCGGGCCGGGACACCGCGGGCGAGGACCTCCAGATCGCCGTCGACCGGGAGTTCCTGCTGGACGCGCTCGGGGCCGGCGGCTCGGAGCAGCTGGTGCTCGAACTCGGCGGCCCGATCGCCCCGCTGGCGATCCGCGGGCCCGGCCGGGAGGACGCCTTCTCGCTCCTGATGCCGGTCCGGATCCCCGAGGCCGCCTGAGCGGGCGCGGGTGCGGGGGTTTGAGCGGGTGCGGTCGCGGGTGCGGGGGCCTGAGCGGGTGCGGGCGCGGGTGCGTCGTCAGGCGTCGAGGAACTCCCCGGCCAGGTCCGCGAAGCGGTCCGGTACGTCGATCCAGGGCCGGTGGCCGGCTTCGGCCAGCACCTCCAGCCGGGCCAGCGGGTGGCAGTCGGCGACCAGCCGGGCGGGGGCGGTGCCGATCAGGCCGTCGAGGGCGCCGGCGATCACCAGGATCTCGGTGCCCGGCAGCGGCGCCGGGGTGCCGGCGCCCGCGTAGAAGGCCTGCCGGAGCCACGGCTGCGGCGGGGTGAGCGGCCTCCCGGCCTCCCGTCGGGCGTCCTCGGTCCAGTCGCCCCAGTGGAACGGGGTCAGTGCGGCGAGCAGTTCGGGGGTGGGGTCGGCCCCGTCGGCGAGCCGGCGCTCCGCCACCGCCGCCTCCGGGTACCAGGGCTCGGCGGACCGGCCGGCCCGGATCGCCGCGAGCTCCGCCTCGTCCGGCTCCCGGGCGGCCCGGCCGACCGGCGTGACCAGCAGCAGCCGCCCGACCCGCTCGGGGGACAGGTACGCGTACCGCTGGGCGACGAGGGCGCCGGCGGAGTGGGCCAGCAGGTCCACCCGGTCCAGTCCGAGGTGGCGGCGCAGTGCCTCGACGTCCCGGCCCTGCTCGGCGAAGGAGCAACTCGCCCGCTCGGCCGGGGTGTCGGAGCGCCCGCTCGCCCGCCCGTGCAGTCTGACCACCGTCCGCCCGGCGTCGAGTCCGCCGAGCGAGCCCAGGTAGCGGGCGTCCATTCCCGGACCGCCGGCGAGGGCGAGCAGCAGCGGCCCCGCCCCGAACTCGTCGTACCAGAGCCGGGTTCCGTCGTACGAGGTGAAGTGCGGCATGCGGGCATGATCACATGCCGGCGGGCCGCACTCCACGGGGACGACCCCGCGCAGGCGAGCCTTCCCGACGCCGTTCCGCGGGTTTGCGATGATGCCCGCACCGGGCACCGCCGGGTCGGGCACCGCGCCCTCGGCGCCCGAGGGCCGGTCGCCGCTGCGCGCTCGGCCGGCCCCGCAGTCCCGTCCCGCTCGACGAGCCGGGGCGTGAGCGATCGGAGGAGTGTTCATGGGTGGTCGGTTCGAGGGCACGGTCGACATCGACCGCCCGGTCGAGGAGGTCTTCGCCTACCTCGCGGACGGTCGCAACGACCCCGAGTTCAGCCCCAGGGTCCTGGCGATCACCAAGCGGCCGGACGGTCCGACCGCGGTCGGCACGGTGTTCGCGAGCACGGTCAAGGACGCCGGGATGAAGACCCGTCGGGAGTTCCGGATCACCGTCCTGGAGCCGTCCGGCCGGATCCGCTGGACCGAGATCTCGAAGAACCTGGTCACGGCCGCGGGGGGCTACGACCTGGCGGCGACCCCGGCCGGCGGGACCCGCCTGCGGGTCTTCAACGACCTCCAGGGCCACGGTCTGGGCAAGCTCCTGGTGGGATTCGCGGTGAGCGCGGCACGCAAGGACGCCGACGCCTTCGCCCGGCGGATCAAGGCGGCCGTCGAGGCTTCCTGACACCGGCCGCTGCCGTTGCCGCTGCCCGTTGTCGTCGCCGCCGGCGGGTCCGTGTCGGGTGGCGGCGCGACGCCACGGGTGGTTGCTCCCGCTAGCAAGGTGCTTGCAATTGCAAGCAGCGTCGGGCAGGGTGGGGTCATGGCCTCACTGAATGTCGGCTCGCTCGGCGAGTACATCCGCGAGCAGCGGCGTAACGCGCAGTACTCGCTGCGGCAGCTGGCGGAGGCCGCCGGCGTGTCCAACCCGTACCTCAGCCAGATCGAGCGCGGGCTGCGCAAGCCGAGTGCGGAGATCCTGCAGCAGATCGCCAAGGCGCTGCGGATCTCGGCGGAGACGCTCTACGTCCAGGCCGGGATCCTGGAGGAGCGGACCGGGGAGGGCCTGGAACTGCGGGCCGCGATCCTGGCCGATCCACTGATCAACGAACAGCAGAAGCACGCGCTGCTCGCGGTCTACGACACGTTCTTGCGCGAGAACACGACTCCGAAGGGCCCGGCCCGCAAGGGCGCGGCTCCTCAGCAGGACCCGGCCGCCGACGGGGAGCAGGACGCACCGCGGGCCGAGCGACCGGTCGGGCAGGCCGGCCGCGACCGAGAGATCTAGACCCCAGGAGGACCAGCCATGCCGATCACCGACGAGATCAAGAAGACCCTCAACGACCCCACCCCGCTGTACGCCATCGCGGGCGCCGGCGACCTGGCCTACGAGAAGCTGCGGGAGGTGCCCGGCAAGGTCGAGGCGCTCGCGGCGGACCGCAAGGGCACCCAGGAGCGGGCCGCGGCCCGACTGCAGGAGGCGCAGGCCCGGCTGGTCGAGGCGCAGGCCAAGGTGACGGAGTCGGTCACGACCCTCCCCACCGACCTCAAGGTGCTGCAGGAGAAGGCGCAGACCTTCGCGCTCCAGCAGGTCGGCCGGGCCGTCGAGCTGGCGGTGAAGGCCAAGGAGACCTACGACGAGCTGGCCGTCCGCGGCAAGGTCGTGGTGGAGAAGGGGCGCGGCGAGTCGGCCGGGGAGGCCGGCGAGCTCTCCGGCGTGACCGTGCCCGAGCAGGCGGGCGCGGAGCCCGTCGAGGCCGAGCTGGTCGAGGAGGACTCCGCGTCGGCCGAGGACGACTCCGCCGATGCCGATGACGCCGCCGGGGACGCGGCCGACGCCGAGGCCCCGACGGCGGAGAAGAAGACCCCGCGGGCGCGCAAGAGCGCCTCGAAGTAGCCGCACGGTCGGGTGACCATGTGACGCGGCGGGTGAGCGCCCGCCCCGGCGGGTAGGCCGGTAGGCAGGCGGACGCCGTCCGGCCGGCATCGGGCACGCGTTCGGTGCGGTGGGCCGACCGGCGCCGGGCACCCGCCCGGTGGCCGCAGGAGCCGGGGCACATCCCGCGACCTCGGTACGTTGTCCCCTGCACGAGCAGGTGGCCGTGCCCTGACGGGCGGCGTCGGTGCCGCAGTGATGACGGCCTGAGTGAGGAGACCGTAGTGGGTGGAATGGGCCAGGTACTGGCCTTCGACTTCCTGAACCCGTTCTGGTGGCTGGCCGTGGGGATCCTGGGCTTCAAGCTGACGGCACTGGTCGACGCCGCGAGCCGGCGGGACGAGGCCTACCGGGCGGCCGACAAGAAGAGCAAACCCTTCTGGCTGGTCATCCTGGGCCTCGCGTTCGGCTTCGACCTGCTGTTCGGCGCGAACTTCCTGTCCAGCTTCCTGACCCTCGGCGGTCTGGTGGCGGCGATCGTCTACATGGTCGACGTCCGGCCGGCGATCAAGCAGCTGACGGACGGCCGGGGCGGGAACAACAAGCGGAACACGGGGCCGTACGGGCCCTGGTGAGTGATCGCCCGGCGGCATGGCAGAGCGGCCGGGCGGAGCAGGTGGGTTGAGCAGTTGGGCAGGGCGGACGGGCCGGGTGCACGGGCACCCGGCCCGTCGGCGTCCCGGCCTCGCTGCGCGGGGGCCTGTCCGTGCGCCACGGGCGGCGGCCCGGGCACCCCGGGCGGCCGGGGTGCCCG
>NZ_JBHUSG010000003.1:0-371892 GCF_042673745.1 Kitasatospora sp. NPDC057015 | reverse complement strand
ATGACCTGGAGGTTGGTGAGGCTGAGGTAGTTGTCGTTGAGGGTGCCGAACAGGGTGAGGACGAGGGCGAGGGCGCCGATCAGGCTGAGGTTCTGACCGCCGACGGAGGCGAGGACTCGCGGCGCGCGGGGGGCCTTGGTGGGAGGCTGTTCGGTGTTCTGGGCGGGCGGCTGGGTGGTGGTGGTCATCGGGTTGCTCCTGGGGCGGGTGCGGCCTGGGTGGCGAGGTCGTCGGCCATGGCGAGGTGGAGGATGGCCTCCTCGGTGGCGTCGGCCCGGGGGAGTTCGCCGGTGATGCGGCCGTTCTGCATGACGACGACGCGGTCGGCGAGGCCGAGGACCTCGGGCAGTTCGGAGGAGATCACCAGGAGGGCGACGCCGTCCTTCGCGAGGTCGGCGATGATCCGGTAGATCTCCGCCTTGGCGCCGACGTCGATGCCGCGGGTCGGCTCGTCGAGGATCAGCAGTGCCGGTCTGCGGGCCAGCCAGCGGGCGAGGACGACCTTCTGCTGGTTGCCGCCGGAGAGTTTGCGGACCTCGTGCTCGATCGAGGGCGTGCGCACCCGCAGCCGGTCGGTGAACTCCTGCGCCAGCGCGCGTTCCTGGCGACGGTGGACGAACCTCAGGCGGCGCAGCCGGTCGAGGACGACCAGTGAGGTGTTGTCGCGGATCGAGCGGTGCAGGAAGAGGGCCTGGGCTTTGCGCTCCTCGGGCGCGAGGCCGATGCCGGCGGCGATGGCGGCGCCGGGTCGGCCGGGGCGCAGGGTTCGGCCGTCCAGGGTGATGGTTCCGCTGTGGACGGGGTGGTCGCCGGCGAGGGCGAGGGCGAGTTCGGAGCGTCCGGCGCCGATGAGCCCGGCCAGGCCCACGACTTCGCCGGCCCGGACGGTGAGGTCGATGTCGTGGACGTGGTCGGTGGTGAGGCCCTGGACGTCGAGGACGACGTGGTCGGTGGCGACGCGTTCGCGGGTGAAGAGGGTGGTGAGGTCGCGGCCGACCATGAGGCGTACGAGGTCGCCTTCGGTGGTGGTGGCGGTGTCCTGGACGCCGGCGAGTTCGCCGTCGCGCAGGACGGCGATGCGGTCGGCGAGTTGGAAGATCTCCTTCATCCGGTGGGAGACGTAGACGACGGCGATCTGCTGGTCGCGCAGCCGGCGGATGAGGGCGAACAGCGCGTCGACCTCGTGTTCGGACAGGGAGGAGGTGGGCTCGTCGAAGGCGATGACCTTCGCCTCGCCGGTGAGCGCCCGGAGGATCTCGACGAGTTGGCGTTGGGCGGGGGCGAGTTGGGAGCCGAGCAGGTCGGGCTCCAGGACGTCGGAGAAGCCGAGCCGCTGCAGGTCGGCGGTGATCCGGCGGTTCAGTTCGGCGCGGTCGAGGCGGCGGCCGGCCGTGCGGGGGAGGGCGCCGGCGTAGACGTTCTCGGCGACGGAGACGTGCGGGATGATCTCGGGTTCCTGCGGGATGATCCGGATTCCGGCGGCGCGGGCCTGGGCGGGGGTGGCGAGGTCGATCCGGTGGCCGTCGAGGACGACGTGGCCGTCGGTGGGTCGATGGTCGCCGGTCAGGATCTTCAGCAGGGTGGACTTGCCGGCGCCGTTCTCCCCCATCAGCGCGGTGACCTGGCCGGCGGGGAAGTCCAGGGTGACCCCGCCGAGGGCCTGTACCGCGCCGAAGCGCTTGGTGACCTGCCGCACCCCCGCACCACCGGCACCCCGCACCCCCGCACCACCGGCACCGGTCGGACGGTCGGTCGGTGGGCGGCCGTCCGGATTCGAGCTGCGCGCTCGGCTCATCGTGCTTCACCTCTGGAAGGGTCGTTCGGGTGAGGGCTGGTGGGTGCGCTGCTCCGGCCCGCCGGGAGGAGTGCGGGGCCGGAGCGGGCGGTCGTGCGGCCGGGGTCAGTGGCAGGTGACGCCGGCGCTCTTCCAGGTGGCGGCGTCGACCATGGTGGTGGGGGCGAAGGCTTCGGCGGGGAAGTCCTTGCCGTTCTTGAGCTTGTCGAACATGGTCTGGACGGCGAGGGCGCCGACGTCCTTGCCGTTGATGAACAGGGCGGCCTTCATGCCGGAGGGCTTGGTGCCGCTCCAGTCCTTGCAGGCGAGGTAGGCGCCGAGGCCGACGCCGATGACGTTGTCCGCGCCGACGCCGGCGTTCTCCAGTGCGGTGACGCCGCCCTGGACGTTCTCGTCGTTGCAGCCCCAGACGACCCAGTGCTTGACGCCGGCGTTCGCGGTGATCGTGGCGGCGATCTTGTCCTGGGCGCCGGTGGGGGTGTTGTCGGTGGCCACGTCGATGTTCTGCACCTGCGTGCCCGCGCCGGCCGTGAACGCCTCCTTCGCGGCCTTGACCCGGTCCCCGCAGACGGTGACGTCCTGCTTCCAGGCGGAGAGGGTGCGGGTCTCGGCCGGGTTCCAGCCGGCCTTCCCGAACTCCTCGGCGGCGCGCTTGCCGACCTCCCCGCCCATCTGGGCGCCCGAGAAGCCGATCCGGGCGACGAGGGTGTCCTTGGCGCAGGCCGACGGGTCCGGGCCGGTCGCGCAGATCTGGTCGTCGGAGGTGAGCAGGGCGATCTTGGCGTCCTTCGCGGTCTGCACGATCTGCGGCCCGACCGCCGGGTCCGGCACCACGATGATGACACCGTTGGTCTTCTGCGCGATCGCCGACTGCACCTCGCTGACGGTCTTGTTGGCGTCGTTGCCCAGGTTCACGACCTTCAGGTCCACCCCCAGCTCCGCCGCCTTCGCCTTCGCCCCGGCCGCCTCACCGACGAAGTACTCCTGGTCACCCTGCTTCTGCAGGTACGTCATCGAGATCCTGCCGTCGACCTTGGCGACGTCACCTCCGCCGGTGCTCTCACGTCCGGTGGAACAGGCGGTGAGCGCGAGGGGGAGGAGCACGCCGGCCGCGGCGGCGGCGGAGAGTCGGCGGGTACGGCTGGGGGCGCTGGGCATGGGGATCCCTCGGGTGGGAGAAGGGTGGGAGGTCCGGCGGTCGGGCCGAGATCAGGTACTCGAGGCCCCGCCGGTGTGAGCACATTCAAACGAGATCGAACGTGATGCGCCATAGAGAACTAGCCAATCGCTCAAATGTCAACACTTAAGAACATGCTGACGGATCGACATGTCGCCACGGCCGGGTGATCCGGCGGTCCGGTGGTGGTGGGCCGACGCGTTCCGTGCCTGACGGCAGCTTCCGTGCGGTGTGCGGTCGGGCGCGAGTGCCGATTCGAGCACGGTCGCGCACCGATGGGATCAACGCGTAGGGGAACAGTAGGTAGTCGGGTGCGGGTCGGTCGGCCCGTGTGTCGGGGTCACGGTGCAGTGCCAGGAGGCGAGTTCGGTCGTTCCCCTGGCGCTGATGTCGTATATCGAATACGTTTCTGAGGCGTTGGCGGACCCGAGGACCGCTCTCCTGTCGAGGTCGACCGCCGACGCCCGGCGCATCCGCCGGCACCACCCCGGACGCGAGCCCGACGAAGGTGCCCGTGTCGCGCCGGGACCCGCCTCCGACGACCGCCGCGCCACCCGACCCCACCCCCACCCGACCCCACCCCCCATCCGGGAGGACCAGCAATGCACCGACCCGAACCGAGTCGCATCAGCCGCCGGACCAAGCTGCGCGTCGCCGCCATGGCGGGCGCCCCACGGTGCAACCCGTCCGCCGCGCGGGCGGCGGGCCTCGACTCGGACAGCTACACGATCCGCTTCGACGACGGGGCCCGGCAGACCGACCGCTCCTCCAGCCGGTCGTTCACCTACCCCGTGGACACCCGGACCGCCGCCTCGTTCCCGGGGCACCGGTTGGGCCCCACCACCACCAACCAGACGCTCGGCAGTCGGGCCGGGCCGGTGGTCACCCTGACCGTGCCCCCGCTCTCGGTCGAGTTCTGGGCCCGCAGCTCCTGAGGCGCCCCCTCGACGACCGGTGCGCGGCGCACCGCGCACCACCCGGCGGTCGTCCCGCCGTCCCGCCGTCAGGTCCGTCGCGCCCCGCTCTTCGCCAACGGGGGCATATCGCATACGATGAAGGGGTGACACAGGCGAACTGGGCGCGGCTGCCCGTGGTGAAGAGCAAGGCCGACCTCGTCTACGACAGCCTGCGGGCTGCCATTGCCGAGGGTGACCTCAAGCCGGGCGAGCGCATCAACATGGACGAGCTCGCCCGCAACCTCGGCGTGAGCAAGATCCCCATCCGCGAAGCCGTGAAGCGGCTGGAGGCGGACGGTCTGGTGGTGTCCCGGGTCCACTCCGGGGTGGCCGTCGCGGAGGTGGACGCGGCCGAGATGCGCGGGGTCTTCCTGGCCCGCGAGGCGATCGAGGGGCTGGTCGCCGGGCTCGCCGCGCAACGTGTCACCGATGCGCAGCTGGCCGAGCTGGAGGCGGTCCAGCAGCAGATGCGGGGGAGGCTGGGCACCCGCTCGCTGCAGAAGCTGCCGGAACTGAACTCGGAGTTCCACCGGATCCTGGCCGAGGCCGCGGGTTACCGGATCCTGGCCGAACTCACCGACCAACTGCTCCTCACCGTCCGCCGGCACCGGATCGCGTCGCCGGCCGACCCGGACAACTGGGCGCAGGTCATCGCCGAGCACGACGAGATCGTCGCCGCCCTGCGGCGCCGCGACCCGGATGCGGCGGCGCAGGCGGCCAAGGCCCACATCAACGCGCAGGCGGACCACGAGGTCGCGGACAAGGAGTGAGCCCTCGGGGCGGCCGGTGGGCCGGCGGCTCACTCCGGGGGGAGCCCGGTTCGGCCGTCGCCGACCGGTTCGGCCGGCATCTGCGCGCGCAGCCAGTTCTCGGTGGTGGTGACGTGCATCAGGGCGGCGGCCTGGGCGAGCGGCGCCTCCCGGGCCGACAGGGCGCGGAAGATCGCCTCGTGTTCGGCGATGGCCTGGTCCGCGGCGTCGCTGTCGACGAGCCCGCGCCAGACGCGGGCCCGCAGGGTGCGGTTGGAGATGCCCTCCAGCAGGGTGGTCAGGGTCTCGTTGCCGGTGGCGGCGATGACCGCGCGGTGGAAGGCGGCGTCGTGCAGGTTGAGGCGCTCGGGGTCCTGCCTGGCCTCGCGCATGGCGTCGAGGTGGCGTGCGACCTCGGCGAGGTCGGCGTCGCTGATCCTGCTCGCCGCGAGGCCGGTGGCCGCGGGTTCGAGGAGCCGGCGTGCCTCGGTGAGTTCCAGCAGGGTGTTCCCGCTCAACAGCTCCACCGCGGAGGAGAGGCCCTCCAGTAGCAGGCCCGGCGCCAGGCTGGTCACGTAGGTGCCGTCGCCGCGCCGGATTTCGAGGACCCGCGACACCACCAGGGTCTTGACGGCCTCGCGTACGAGGTTGCGCGAGAGGCCCAGCTCCACCGCCAGCTGCTGCTCGGGCGGCAGCTTGGCTCCGGGGGGCAGCTCACCGGATCTGACGAGTTCGCGGATCCGGGCGATGGCCTTGTCGGTCAGTGACATCCGTGAGCCCCTCGGCGGTCGGTGTGCTGCGGTCGGCCGGCGGTCGTCGGCCCCGGGAACACAGTGCCAGTGCGCGCTCCACCACCGTGCTGCCGTCCCGGCGGCCGAGCGCGGCCCAGCATAGCCAGACATCCCATCTCAATGGAACAGCGAACTCGAATCCCATGGGGAAGCTGCGAGATGTTTCGGCCTCCACCTGCGGAATTCAAAAATCCCTCGACGCGGGTCTGGACAGAACGGGGCTGACTCCCCGACAGTCATCCCATGTCTCGGCTGCAGGACGACGCCGATCGACCACTGCTCCCCGCATGCCTCGTGCCTGCCTTCCGCCTGCCGTTCGCAGGCCACCTCCCGCCTCGAAAGGGCACCTCCTGATGAACCGCATCATCGCGGTCGAAGCGCTGGACGTTCGCTTC
Source organism: Kitasatospora sp. NPDC057015 (assembly GCF_042673745.1). Taxonomy (NCBI): domain Bacteria; kingdom Bacillati; phylum Actinomycetota; class Actinomycetes; order Kitasatosporales; family Streptomycetaceae; genus Kitasatospora; species Kitasatospora sp. NPDC057015. The sequence goes on along the minus strand of NZ_JBHUSG010000003.1, from coordinate 366,029 downwards.
CCCACCTCCCGCGGACTCGACGGCTCCGACGCGCTCAACCCCGAACCGGACTACTCGGCCGCCTACGTGATCGTCCGTACGAGCACGGGTGAGGAGGGCCACGGCCTGGCGTTCACGGTGGGCCGGGGCAACGACGTCCAGGTGGCCGCCGTCCGGGCCCTCGCCCCGCTGGTGGCCGGCCTGCCGGTCGACGCGACCCTGGCCGACCTCGGCGCCTTCTCCCGCCGGCTCACCGGTGACGGCCAACTACGTTGGCTGGGACCGGAGAAGGGCGCCATCCACATGGCCGCCGGCGCGATCGTCAACGCCATGTGGGACCTGTACGGCCGGCGTACCGGAAAGCCCGTCTGGCGCCTGCTCGCCGAGATGAGCCCGGAGCAGCTCGTCGCCCTCGTCGACTTCCGCTACCTGCGCGACGCGCTGACCCCGGAGGAGGCCCTGGAGATCCTGCGCCGGGCCGAGCCCGGACGCGCCGAGCGGCGGCGCCACCTACTGGAGCACGGCTACCCGGCGTACACCACCACCCCCGGCTGGCTCGGCTACGACGACGAGAAGCTCGTCCGGCTGTGCGAGGAGGCGGTCGCGGACGGCTTCACCCAGATCAAGCTCAAGGTGGGCGCCGACCCGGAGCGGGACCTCCACCGGCTGAGGCTGGCCCGGGCGACGGTCGGGCCGGACGTCCGGATCGCGATCGACGCCAACCAGGCCTGGGGAGTGGAGCAGGCCATCGACCTGATGGAGCCGCTCAAGGCGTGCGACCCCTACTGGATCGAGGAGCCGACCTCACCGGACGACATCCTCGGCCACGCCCGGATCCGCGCCGCCGTCGCACCGGTCAAGGTCGCCACCGGGGAGCACTGCCACAACCAGGTCATGTTCAAGCAACTCCTCCAGGCCGGCGCGATCGACGTCCTCCAACTCGACGCCAGCCGCGTCGCCGGGGTCACCGAGAACGTCGCCGTCCTGCTGCTCGCCGCGAAGTTCGGCGTGCCGGTCTGCCCGCACGCCGGCGGCGTCGGCCTCTGCGAGATGGTCCAGCACCTGGCGATGTTCGACTACGTGGCCGTCAGCGGCAGCACCGAGAACCGCGTCATCGAGTACGTCGACCACCTCCACGAGCACTTCACCGTCCCCGTCCGCATCGCGCGCGGGCACTACGTCGCCCCGACCGTCCCCGGCCTCGGCGCCCAGCTGCACCCCGGATCGGCCGCCGACCACCTGTACCCCGAGGGCCCGGTCTGGGCACCGCAGCCGACCCCCGTCTGACCGCCCCGGCCGGGACCCGCCCCGCCGACCCCACGGACCTGGACACCAGATGCGATACCGCCGACTGGGCACCACCGACCTGACCGTCTCCGAACTGGCCTTCGGCGCCTCACCACTGGGCTCCGTGTTCGGCCCCTTCGCCGAACAGGACGGCATCGACGCCGTCCGCACCGCCCTCGACCTGGGCGTCAACCTCTTCGACGTCGCCCCCTACTACGGGGACACCGCCGCCGAGTCCGTGCTCGGGCGCGCCCTGCGCGGCGTCGCCCGTGACGGCTACCTGCTGGCCACCAAGGTCGGCAGGTACGGCGCCGCCGACTTCGACTTCAGCGCCCGCCGGGTCACGCGCAGCGTCACCGAGAGCCTGCGCCGGCTGGGCACCGACCACCTCGACCTGATCCAGTGCCACGACATCGAGTTCGGCTCACCGGACCAGATCGTCGAGGAGACCCTCCCCGCACTGCGGCGCCTGCAGGAGCAGGGTCTCGTCCGCCACGTCGGCATCACCGGATACCCGCTGCCGCTGCTCGGCCGGGTCGCCGCGCGCACCCGGGTCGACACCGTGCTCTCCTACTGCCAGTACACGCTGCACGACCGCCGCCTGGCCACCTGGACGGCCCACTTCGCGGCCTGCGGAGCCGGGGTCGTCAACGCCTCGCCACTGGCGATGGGCGCACTCACCCGGCTCGGCGCACCCGACTGGCACCCCGGCTCCGCCGAGCTGCGCACCCGCTGCGCCGAGGCCGCCGACCTCTGCGAGGCCGCCGGCAGCGACCTCGCGAAGCTCGCCCTGCAGTTCTCCGCCCGCGCCCCGGGCGCCGCCACCACCGTCGTCGGCACCAGCAGCCCCGAGAAGGTCCGCCGCAACGTCGGCTGGTTGGCCGAACCGATCGACGAGGAGCTGCTCGCACGCGTCGAGGCCTGCCTCGCGCCGGTCCGCGACCAGGGCTGGACCAGCGGGCCGGCCCTCGACCACAGCCCGCGGGAGCGGCCGTGACACCGGGCATCGTCGACGCGCACGCGCACCTGTGGGACCCGGCCCGCTTCGACTACCCGTGGCTCACCGAACCCGCGCTGCGCCGGGCCTTCGGACCCGAGGACCTGGCCGCCGCGGCCGGCGAGCCGATCCGGGCCGTCGTCGTCGAGGCCGGGCGCCGGCCCGAGCAGGCCGCGGCCGAGCTCGACTGGGTGCGCGCCCGGGCCGAGCACCGCCCGGAGCTGCTCGGCATGGTCGTCCACCTCTCGCTGGAGGAGACCGAGGACCTGCCCGCGCGGATCCGCCGGCTGGCCGCCGACCCCTTCGTCGTCGGCGTGCGCCGCCTGCTCCAGGACGAGCCCGCCGGCTTCACCACCCGGGCCGCTCTGCGCGCCGGAGTGGCCCTGCTCGGCGACGCCGGCCTGCCCTTCGACGCCTGCGTGCGCGAGCACCAGCTCGGCGAACTGGACGACCTCGCGGCCGCCTGCCCGCAGACCGTCGTCGTCCTGGACCACCTCGGCAAACCCCGGCCGGGAGCGCCGGACGACGGGAGCTGGCACCGGGCGCTGCGCCGGCTCGCCGCCCGCCCCAACGTGGTCTGCAAACTCTCCGGACTGACCACCGAGGCGCTCCCCGGCCGGGCCACCCCCGACCTGCTGCGCCCCTACCTGCGGACGGCCCTCGACCTCTTCGGCCCCGACCGCTGCCTCTACGCCGGCGACTGGCCGGTGATGACCCTCGCCGGCCGCTACCGCGACTGGCTGGACCTCGTCCGGGCGGAGCTCTCAGGACTCCCGGCCACCGACACGCAGGCCGTCCTCGGCGGCAACGCGCTGCGCGTCTACCGGCCCGTCGGCACGCCGACCCGCTGATCCGCCGGCCCACCGGCACGTTGACCCGCCGACCGGCCGACCGGCCGGCCGACCTGAGCGAACGTCACCCTCCGACCCTCACCCACCCTCACCCACCCCTGGGAGACCCCGGTGCACCAGGCCACCTACACCGGCGACCGGACCGTGCGCGTCCGACGCCGGGAATCCGTACCACCCGACACCGGACACGTCCGGATCGACGTCGCCTTCACCGGCATCTGCGGCACCGACCTGCACATCCTGCACGGCGCCATGGACGCCCGCGTCCGGCTGCCCGCCGTCCTCGGGCACGAGATGTCCGGCCGGATCGCCGAGGTCGGGGCCGGCGTCACCGGCTGGCAGGCCGGCGACCCGGTCACCGTGATGCCCACCGCCTCCTGCGGCGCCTGCCCCGCCTGCGAGGACGGCCACACCCACCTCTGCCACCGCCTCGACTTCCTCGGCATCGACTCGGCCGGCGCCATGCAGAACAGCTGGACCGTCCCGGCCGACCTGCTGGTCCGACTCCCGGACGGGCTGCGCCTGGCGCACGCCGCGCTCGTCGAACCCACCGCCGTCGCCGTCCACGACGTGCGCCGCTCCGGCCTGGCGCCCGGCGAACAGGCCGTGGTCGTGGGCGGCGGCCCGGTCGGCGTGCTGATCGCCCTCGTCGCCCGCCGTCTCGGCGCGGACGTGCTGCTCGTCGAGCCCGACCCCTACCGGCGCTCGGTCGCCGGGACGCTCGGCCTGGCCTGCCTCGACCCGTCGAGCACCGACGTCGTCGCCGAGGTCGAGTCCCGGACCGGCGGCGCCGGCGCCGCGGTGGTCTTCGAGGTCTCCGGCAGCGCCCCCGGCATGGCCACCGCCGTCGGCAGCCTGCGCGTCCGGGGGCGGCTGGTCCTGGTGGGCATCCACCCGGTTCCCCGCGAAGTCGACCTGCACCGCTTCTTCTGGCGCGAACTGACCCTGCTGGGCGCCCGGCTCTACCGGCGCGAGGACTTCGAGGAGGCCGCCCGGCTGCTCGCCGCCGGGGACGTGCCCGCCGACGCCCTCATCTCCCGGATCGAGCCGCTCGCCCACGCGGACGCCGCGTTCGCCGCCCTCGACTCCGGCGCGGGCGTCATGAAGGTCCTGGTCGACTGCCGGCACACCGACGACGCGAGGACGGCATGACGACTCCACTGCCGGCACACCGACGACCCGAGGACGGCATGACGACTCCACGACACCGGCGGCTCTTCGACCTGACCGGCCGACTCGCCGTCGTCACGGGCGCGCGCCGCGGCCTCGGTCTGGCCATCGCCGAGGCGCTGGCCGCCGCCGGCGCGGACATCGTCGCCGTCAGCGCCACCCTGGAGACCTCGGGCAGCGAGGTCGCCGAGCGCGTGAGCGCCCTCGGCCGACAGTGCCGCACGCTGCGCGCGGACTTCGCCGACCGGGCCGCCGTGACCGCCCTCGCCGCGGAACTCGCGGGCCTGGAAAGGCCGGTGGACATCCTGGTCAACAACGCCGGCACCATCGCCCGGGCCCCGGCCGCCGAGCACGGCGACGAGGACTGGGACCACGTCCTGGCCGTCGACCTGAGCAGCCAGTTCGTCCTCACCCGCGAGGTCGGCCGGCGGATGCTGGCGCGCGGCTCCGGGAAGATCGTGTTCACCGCCTCGCTGCTCAGCTACCAGGGCGGGGTCACCGTGCCCGGCTACGCCGCCGCCAAGTCCGGCATCGCCGGCCTCACCCGCGCCCTCGCCAACGAGTGGGCGGCGGGCGGCGTCAACGTCAACGCGATCGTCCCCGGCTACGTCGCCACCGACAACACCCGGGCCCTGCGCGAGGATCCGGTCCGCAGCGCGGCGATCCTCGACCGCATCCCGGCCGGCCGCTGGGCCGTGCCCGAGGACGTCGCCGGCGCGGCGGTCTTCCTCGCCTCGCCCGCCTCCGACTACGTCCACGGCACCCTGCTGCCCGTCGACGGCGGGTGGTTGGGCCGATGACCACCGCCGGCGCCCACCGCGGCGGCGCACCCTCGAACCGAAACGGAGCAGCCTTGACCGGCACGGAACCACCCGGCCACCCGGCTCTCGACGACCGCATGGCCACCGACACCGGCTGGCACGAGTTCCTGAGCGGGCTCGACCCCGTCTGGCGCAGCATCCCCGCGGACTTCTACGACGGCCCGTTCCTCGGCAACGGAGGCCTGGCCGCCTCCGTCCGGCGCCCGGCGGGCGGGAGCCGCATCCGGATCGTCCTCGGCGACAGCCGGGTCCGCGACCACCAGGACGTCGGCGGCCCGCTCTGGGGCGGCACCCGGCTGCCGATCGGTCACCTCACCCTCCGGACGACCGGCGAGGTGACCGACGTGGACCTGCGGCTCTCGCTCTGGGACGCCGAACTCACCGGCACCGTCCGCACGACGCACGGGACGGTCGCCCTCACCGCGTTCGTCCACGCCGAACGCGACCTGCTCGTCGTACGCTGCCGCCCGCTCGACGGCGGCGAGCAGGTGTCCTGGACCTTCACCCCCGCACCGGCCACCGCCCCGCGGGAGGCGTTCTACCCCGAGCAGCGGCCGGCCGGGCTCAAGGACAATCCGCCGCCCGTGCTCACCGCGACCGCGGACGGCGGCACCTGCGTCCAGGACCTCGCCTGCGGCGGTCGCACCGAGACCCGCTGGCGCACCACCGCCGACGGCGGCGGCAGCACCCTGCTCTGCACGGTGGCCCACAGCGCCACCGATCCCACCGCGAGCCGCACCGCCGCCGAGACCCTGGCCGAGGCCGCCCGGGCGACCACCGACCTACTCACCGGGACCCACCGGGCCTGGTGGCACGCCTACTACCCGAGGAGCTTCCTCTCCGTCCCCGACGCCAGGCTGCAGGGCTTCTACTGGATCCAGCTCTACAAACTGGCCTGCGCCACCCGCGCCGACCGGCCCGTCCTGGCCACCCACGGCCCCTGGCTGGAGCACACCCCCTGGCCCGCCGCCTGGTGGAACCTCAACGTCCAGCTGGAGTACTGGCCGATCAACGCCTCCGGGCACCCGGAACTCGACTCGCTGCGCACGGCACTGGAGAACGGCGGGCCCGGCCTGCTGGCCTCCACCCCCGAGGCCTACCGCGCCGACTCCCTGGTGCTCGGCCGCTCCAGCCAGGACGACCTGCGCAGCGAGCCGGCCGGCGTCCCGGGGCAGGCCGAGCCGCTCCCCGAGGTCGGCAACCTCACCTGGGCCCTGCACACCGCGTGGCTCGCCTACCGGCACACCATGGACGAGGCGTACCTGCGGGACACCGTCCTCCCGCTCCTGCGCAGGTCCGTCACCTACTACCTGCACTTCCTCACCCAGGACGACGAGTGCGTGCTGCACCTGCCGGCCACCTACTCCCCGGAGTACGGGACCACCGCCGACTGCAACTACGACCTCGCGCTGCTGCACTGGGGCTGCCGCACCCTGCTCGACGCCACCGCCCGGCTCGGCGTCGACGACCCGCTCGCCGCCACCTGGCAGCACGTGCTCGACCACCTCACCCCGCCGCCGCAGGACCAGGACGAGGGCCTGTGGATCGGCCGGGACCTGCGCCTCACCAGCTCCCACCGGCACTACTCCCACCTGCTCTGGTTCCACCCCCTGCACCAGCTCGACCTCACCCGCCCGGCCGAGCGCGCCCTGCTCCGGCGGAGCATGGCGCACTGGCTCGGCCTGACCGGCGAACTCCAGGGCTACAGCTTCACCGGCTCCGCCTCGATGTACGCGCTGCTCGGCGACGGCGAGGCGGCCCTGCGTCAACTGCACGAGCTGCTCGACGCCTACGTCCGGCCGAACACCATGTACGCGGAGACCGGCCCGGTCGTCGAGACGCCGCTGTCCGGGGCGCAGAGCCTGCACGACATGCTGCTGCAGAGCTGGGGCGGGGTGCTGCGGGTCCTCCCGGCCGTCCCGGACGGCTGGGCCGACGTCACGGTGCACGACCTGGTCGCCGAGGGCGCCTTCAGGGTCAGCGCCGGCCGTCGCGGCGGCGCCACCCGCTGGATCCGCGTCCGCAGCGGGGCCGGGGAGCCGTGCCTGGTCGCCCCGGGCCGGCTGACCGGGCCCGCGGATGTCCGGCCGCTGGCCGGCCGGCCCGGCCCGACGCGCTGGCGGCTGCGCCCCGACGGCCTGCTGGAGATCACCCTGCCCGCCGGCGCCGAGTGTCTGATCACCGCCGTCGGGGACACCCCGGACCTCACGGTCGAGCCCGTCACCGCTGCGGGAGAGGCCTTCCGCTGGGGCCTGCCCGGTCTGCCCGGCCCGCCCCCGGCCCGCGACCCGACCTGAGCCCCGCCCGCCCACTCACCACCCGCTCCGCCCGCTCCACCCACCCACCACCTGCTCCACCCACCCACCACCTGCTCCACCCACCCACCACCTGCTCCACCCACCCACCACCTGCTCCACCCACCCACCACCTGCTCCACCACCCTCCACCGAAACGGGACCTCGCCATGAGCACGCACTCCCGCACCAGACGTCTCCTCCTCGCCGCCGCGGCCGCCGCCCTCACCTCGGGCGCGCTCAGCGGCTGCGGCGGCGCCGACCACGACGGCGACTCCTTCACCTACTGGTCGATGTGGAACCAGAACGAGCCGCAGGCGAAGGTCATCCAGGCGGCGGCCGAGTCGTTCACCAAGGACACCGGCGTCAAGGTGACCATCCAGTGGCAGGGCCGCCAGGTCATCCAGAAGATCACCCCCACCCTGAAGAGCGGCGCCGCGGCCGACCTCGTCGACAACTCGGTCAACGCGCTCGGCGCCCTGGTCGCCGCCGAGCAGAGCGCGGACCTGACCCCGGTCTACGCCGCGCAGATCCCCGGCGAGACCAGGACCGTCGGCGAGGTGATCCCGGACAAGTACAAGGCGTACCTGAACGACCGGAACGGCAAGCCGTTCATGGTGCCGTACTCGGTGGCCACCGAGGGCGTCTGGTTCAACGCCGCCGCGTACCCGGACCTCGCCGCCAACCCGCCCAAGACCTGGGAGGACCTGGTCAGGACGCTCGACGCGATCAAGGCCACCGGCGTCGCGCCGATCGGCCTGCCCAGCAACGACCCCTACTGGACCCTGCTCACGCTGCAGCGCCGGCTCGGCACCGACGGCGTCCGGGCGCTCGCGGCCGACCGCAGCGGCGCCGCCTGGGACGACCCCAAGGTCCGCGACGCCGTGGGCAGGGTCGAGCAGTTGCGGCAGAACTACTTCATCAAGGGCTACGAGTCCACCCAGGGCACCCAGGCGCAGACCAGCTGGGCCCAGGGCAAGGTCGCGTTCTACCTCAACGGCACCTGGGTGCCCGGCGAGAGCCGGCCCAACGTCCCGGCCGGCTTCACGTACGGGAACTTCCAGCTGCCCGCGATCGACGGCGGCAACACGGCGGTCGGCGTGAACTTCTTCGGGTTCGCGGTGCCCAGGAGCGCCAAGCACGCGGCCGAGGCGCAGCGGTTCGTCGCCTACTTCATGAACAAGGACCGCCTCGCGGGGATCGCCACCCAGGCCCTGAACATCACCCCGCGCACCGACATCCCGGCGCCCCGGGAACTCGCCGCCGTGGCGAAGGCCATCGACGGCAACGACGTCTACGCCGACCAGGCCCGGCTGTTCGTGGACTACGCGGCCTGGGCCACCAAGGCGTACACGCCGAACGTGGTCCGCTTCATCCAGGGCGTCACGACGGCGGACGAGTTCGTCGCGCAGACGAAGCAGGCCTCCGTCGACTTCTGGAAGGCCAACCCGTGAGCGCCACCGCCCACTCACCGTTGGAACGGCGCCGCGGACGGATCTTCGGGCCGTTCGTGGCGCCGGCGGTGGCCCTCTACACGGCGCTGTTCATCGGGCCGACCCTGTACGCGATGTACACCAGCCTCACCGACTGGGACGGCATCAACTCGCCGCGCTGGGCCGGTGTCCGCAACTACACCCAGCTGCTGCACGATCCGGCGTTCGAATCCGCCTTCGGCAACACCCTGAAGATCGTCTTCGGGGTCGGCGCGGTCGTCTTCGCGCTCAGCTTCGGCTTCCTGCTGATGCTGCGCGAGATGCGGGGCCGCCGGCTGATCCGCGGGGTGATCTTCCTGCCGCACATCGTGTCCTCGGTCGTCCTGGCGATCTTCTGGGGCTCGCTGCTGAGTCTCGACGGCCTGCTCAACCAGGCCCTCGGGCACCTGGGGATCGACGCGGTCCAGTGGCTCCGGCCCGGTTGGACGATGGGCGCCGTGCTGCTCGCGCTGATCTGGATCAACACCGGCTACTACGTGACCATCCTGATGGCCGGCGTCGACCGGATCCCCGAGTCGTACTACGAGGCCGCCCGGCTCGACGGCGCCAACGCCTGGCAGCGCTTCCGGCACGTCACGCTGCCGCTGTCCTGGGACGTGACCGGCGCCGCCGCGGTGCTGTGGGCCATCACCTCGGTGAAGATCTTCGAGTTCATCCTCGCCTTCGGCGGCAACCAGGGCGCCCTGCCCCCCACCTACCAGTGGAACAACGCGATGTTCGTCTACGGCGAGACCGTCGGCGGCATCACCCCGCTCAACCAGTTCGGCTACGCCGCGGCCTCCGCCGTGACCACGCTGGCGTTCGTCGCCGTCCTGGTGGTCGTGCTGCGGCGGCTGATGCGCCGTGAGGCGCTGCAGTTCTGAACCCACCGACGAAAGGTGCCGCGATGACCACCCTTGTGACCGATCCGGTCAGGCCGCGGGCGCTGACCCGGAGCACCCGCCGAAGGCGCGCCGCCGCCGTGCTCGGACGGCTGCCCGGGACGGCCGCCGTCTGGCTGTTCACCGGCTTCTGCCTGTTCGCCTTCGGCTACCTGCTGATCAGCTCGCTCAAGAGCAGCCGTGACGTGCTGGAACACCCCTGGTCCCTGCCCACCTCCCTGCACTTCGAGAACTGGTCGACGGCGTGGAACGACGGCGGCTTCGGGCCCGGCTTCGCCAACTCGGCCCTCCTGGTGGTCGCGGCCTCGACGGTGACCGTGGTCGTCGCCGGCCCGGCCGCGTACGTGCTCGGACGGCGGCCCGGCCGGGTGTCGAGCGGTCTCAGCCTGTACTTCGTGCTCGGTCTCGGGATACCCGTCCAGGTGATGGTGCTGCCGCTGTACGCGCTGATGAACCGGCTCGGGCTGATCGACAGCCTGTTCGGCCTGTTCGTGCTCTACGTCGTGACCTCGCTGCCGTTCACGGTCTTCCTGCTGACCTCGTTCTTCGCCTCGCTGCCGGCCGAGTTGGAGGAGGCCGCGGCCCTCGACGGAGTGTCGGCGGCGATGACCTTCTGGCGGATCATGCTGCCGCTGGCAGGCGGCGGCCTGGTGACGGCGACCCTGCTGAACGCGATGGCGATCTGGAACGAGACCCTGCTGGCGCTGATGTTCATCCAGACCAACGACCGGTTCACGCTGCCGCTGGCCCTGCTGAACTACTTCCAGCAGCAGCAGTTCACCGGCGCCGACTTCGGCGCGCTCTTCGCCGGGGTGTCGATCGCGATCCTGCCGATGGTCGGGCTCTACGCCTGGCTCGGCCGGCGCCTCACCGAAGGGCTCACCATGGGCGCCGGCAAGTGACCGGCAGGCCGAGGCCGAGGCGGGCCCCCGGTGGTTCCGGGGACCCGCCTCGGCCGTGTGGCGCCTGTGCGCCTTCAGTCGTCGACTCCGGCAGCCGCTGTGCCGACCTTCGTCGGCTCGACCACGGGAGTCGGACCCGGCTCGACGGCCGGGACCGGACCGGGCGCGCCGTCCGGTCCGGGGTCGTCCTCGTGCAGGGCCCGGGTCTCGGCCTTCAGGATGCGCATCGAACGGCCGAGGCCGCGGGCGACCTCGGGCAGTCTCCTGGAGCCGAACAGCAGGGCGATCGCTGCCACGACGATGACGACGTGCCAGGGTTCGAGAGCGTTCCGGAGCACTTTCGGCCACCGGTCCCTTCGTGGGTCGTCGCGGGGGACGGGGATCGGGCCGGCCGGCGCGTCGGTGGTGCTCCGGCACGCCGGCCGGCCGTGGGTCAGGTCAGGGGGTGCGGACCCAGAACTCGATGGACAGGGGCGGGACGGTGATCTCCAGGGTCGGCCCGGTCTTGGCGGCGAGGGTCTGGTCGGTGGTGGCGGGGCCGTAGCGGTGGCCCTGGAAGGCGGCGGAGGTCTGGGTGTCGACGGTGTAGGTGTAGGACTCGGTGGCGGAGCGGTTGGTGAGGGCGAACACCGGCTTGCCGGCCGTGGTGCGCCAGGCCATGATGCGGTGCTCGGAGTAGTAGGAGCCGTCGGTGTGCAGCGGCTCCTCGACGTGGTAGCGGACCGAGTCCCAGGGCAGGTACTTCACGAACCCGGAGACGGCGTTCCAGTTGCGCGGGTTGAACTGCCAGTGGCCGGCCTGGAGGTCGGGGTAGTGGCCGGCGCTGAAGTCGGTGTCGCCCGGGGGCCGCCACAGGCCCAGCGAGTAGCCCTCGGACTCCGAGTTGCCGATGGGCTTGAGGGCGTGCAGCCAGAACCAGGTCGGCGAGTTCTGGAAGGTCATCCAGTTCATGATCGACTGGGCGGTGTTGATGCAGCGCCAGTCCGTCATCGCACCGTTGAGGTACTCGAACTCGTTGTTGAACACCGGCCGGCCGGCCGCACCGGACGTGTAGTCGGTGGTGATCTGCACGGTGCTGTCCGTGCCGATCTTGTGGAAGGTCCAGTTGTCGACGTAGCTCATGGCCTGCGAGTCGGCCAGCAGCGCCTGTCCGTAGGCGCCCTTCCAGCCGTACTGGCTCTCCGCGTTGATGATCGCGTTCGGGTACTTGGCCCGGATCTTCGGCGCGACGGCCTTGAAGGTGTCCCGGTACTGCGCCGCGGTGTAGACGCAGGAGGAGTAGTCCTCGCCGTTGTCGGGCTCGTTCTGCAGGCCCCAGTAGCTGATCTTCAGGCCCTTGGCCGTGAGGTAGTCGAGGTCGGCGACCATCGCGTCGCCCAGCGCGTCGAGGTCCGCGGGGGCGAAGGAGACGAGCCCGTAGTTGGTCTTCCCGTCCGCGCTCTGGCCGACCAGGCTGTTGTTGCTCTTCCAACCGGGGGCCGGGGACCAGTACTCGGCCATCAGGCCCTCGACGCCGGCCTGGCTGACCATCTCGGCCAGCAGGTCGGTCTGCCCGGGGTAGCGGTCGACGAGGTGCTTGCCGTCGGCGCTCACGCCCCGGTGGTAGAGGCCCAGGGCGAGCCGGCAGAAGCGGAAGCCGCGGTCGGAGCGGCCGGCCTTGAGCATCTGCTGGTAGAAGCGGGTGCGCTCGCTCGCGGTCAGGTCGTAGGGGACGCCGCTGACCGTGCTCGGCAGGCCGCCGTTGCCGGACGCGATGGAGTCGGACTGGATCTCGAAGCCGAGGCCGAGGATGGTCTGCTTGGCGGCCTGGTCGAAGCGGATCCGGTAGCTGCCGGTGGTGATGCCCGCGGCCTGCGCACTGGCCAGGTTGATCGCGGGGGAGAAGGCCGCGGCGGCACCGGCGGCGAGCATGCCGCGCAGCACGGATCTGCGGTCGACGGGGTGGGACATTCCGGTCACGGAGGCCTCCATGGGTGGGGGAGGAGGGGTGTGGGGATGCCGTGCAGGCGGGCTCGTCGCGGGGCCCGGCACCGGCAGTGAGGAGAACGTATTCGATATACGAAAAATTGGCCAGCGTTTGGCCGAAGGCTTTCCTCGCCGGCGCGCCGACCGGCGGGTGTGCGGGCGTGACGGCGTCGTCCGCTCGGCGGCAGGCCACAACGGGCCGCGGCGGGTCCCCGCGGGTTGGCGGGGTACGCCGCGGGCGGTCGGGGGCCCCCGCGCGCGCCCCCCGGGGGGGGGGGGGGGGGGGGCCCGGGGGCCGGCCCGCGGGCGCCGCCCCCCCGGGGCCGGGGCGCCCCCCCGTTGGGGCGGGGCCCCCCCCCGCGGCGCTTCGGTGCCCGCGCCTCAGCCGCCCGTGGCGGAGAGGACGAACGTGAACTCCGCCGGCGCGGCGGTCAGTCGGTGCTCGGGCAGGACACCGGGCCCGCAGGACGCCGAGCCGATGCCGTGCTGAGCGTGGTCCAGGTGCACCCAGACGGTGTCCCCCGGCACGAGCTCCGGGCGGTGCCGGGCCGCGTCGAGCTGCTCGGTGGTCCAGCGGCGGGCGGCGAACCAGAAGAGCGGCTCGCCCTCGATCCGTACCGCCGCCGCGCCGTCGGTCAGTTCGGCCCACCGGACGTCGGCCCGGGAGCCGTTCTCCTGCGGGCGCACGTACGGGGTCTGCATCGCGTCGACGCTCATCGCGTACCGGCCCGGCAGGGAGGCCGCGCGGGTGTCCGGGTACGCCTCGCCCGGCCCGCCGCCGTACCACTGCGCGCCGCCGAATCCGCCCGGCAGGCCCAGCCGGACGCCCAGCCGGGGCAGCGGCACCGTCCACTCGCCCTCGGGCGTGACGGTGACGGTCAGCCGCAGCCGGCTCGCGTCGGCGGTCCAGCGGTACGCGGTGCGCAACCCGAGGGAGGTGGCGGCGGGTGCCACCCGGGTGCGTACCGTCAGGGCGTCCTCCGTCGGCTCGACCGCGTCGAGCCGACGGCGCATCCGGTGCAGGCCGAGCCGGCGCCACTGCCGGTCGAGCTGCGCCTCGGGCTGCCACTGCGGCCCCTGGTCGTTGTCGGTCGGAGCGCGCCACACCTCCAGCCGCGGCCCGACGACGGGCACGGGCCCGATCCGGGTCAGGGCGCCGCTGCGGGCGTCGAACACGCCGGGGCCGAGCCGGATCAGGCCGTCCGTGCTCCGGGGCGCGTGACCGTGGGCGGGCGGCAGGGCGCGCCGGCGGCCGAGCGGGATCCGGCCCCAGGCGACGGTGTGGCCCTTCGGCGCCCACGGGGCGTCCTCGGCGAGCACCGCGCGCACCGTCCAGCCGGACTCGCCGCCGCGGGCCGGGCCCGGCGGCGCCGGCAGCGTCAGCTCGACGGACTCGCTGGGGCCGAGCGCGGGCACGGCGAGGTCCCGTTCCTCCACCGGAGCGCCCTCGACGTCGTAGGAGCAGGTGAAGGCGAGCCGCGACAGGTCGGCGAAGTCGTGCAGGTTGGTCACCCGGACGGTGCGGGCGGCGGGCCCGGCCTCGATGCGGACCGGTTCGACCACCTTCTTGAACTCGGCCAGCGCCGGTGAGGGCGTACGGTCGGGGAAGACGAGGCCGTCGCAGACGAAGTTGCCGTCGTGCACCTCCTCGCCGAAGTCGCCGCCGTAGCCGAAGCCGTGCTCGGGGTGGACCAGCCCGTGGTCGATCCACTCCCAGACGAAGCCGCCCTGGCAGCGCTCGTACCTCTCGAACAGTCGCTGGTACTCCGCCAGCCCGCCCGGCCCGTTGCCCATCGCATGGGCGTACTCGCAGAGCACGAACGGGAGTTCGCGCCGCCGTTCGGGCCCCTCGTCCTCCCGTCGGCCGATCCGCTCGACCTCGGCGTGGTCGGCGTACATCCGGGAGTAGAGGTCGGTGTCCGCGCAGGACGGGTCCCCCTCGTAGTGCAGCAGCCGGGAGGGGTCGCGGTCGCGGATCCACCGTGCCATGGCGGTGAGGCCCCGGCCGGTGCCGGCCTCGTTGCCGAGGGACCAGACGAGGACGCAGGGGTGGTTCTTGTCCCGCTCGACCATGCGGGCGGCCCGGTCGAGCAGGGCCGGGATCCAGCGCTCGTCGTCGACGGGGTTGCCGCGCCAGCCGAGCGGTTCGAAGCCGTGGGTCTCCAGGTCGCACTCGTCGACGACCCAGAGCCCGAGCTCGTCGCAGAGGTCCAGGAAGGCGGGGTGCGGCGGATAGTGGCTGGTGCGGACGGCGTTGACGTTGTGCCGCTTCATCAGCAGCAGGTCCGTGCGCATGGTGTCGAGGTCCACCGTCCGCCCGGTGGCCGGGTGGAACTCGTGCCGGTTGACGCCCCGGAACAGGATGCGCCGGCCGTTCACCTTCAGCACCCCGCCCTCGACGGCGACCGTGCGGAAGCCGATCCGCAGCGGGACCCGCTCGCCCGCCGTGGTCAGCTCGGCGGCGTACAGCCGCGGGATCTCGGCGGTCCACGCCTCCACGGCGAGGGTGGCGCTCTCGCCGGTGGCGAGGTCGAGGCCGAGCTCGGGCACGGCGACCCGGCCCGGCACCTCGCTGTCGACGCACAGCGTGCCCGTCCCCGAGCGGTGGTCGTAGGAGGCGTGGACGAAGAAGTCGCCGACCGCGCCCTCGGGCCGGTGCAGCAGCGTCACCTCGCGGAAGACGCCGGGCAGCCACCACTGGTCCTGGTCCTCCAGGTAGCTCCCGGAGGACCACTGGTGCACACGGACGGCGAGCACGTTCCCGGCCGGGCGCAGCAGGCCGTCCACCGGAAGTTCGTGCGGCAGCCGGCTGCCCTTGAACTCGCCGAGCTCGCGCCCGTTGAGCCAGACCCGGGCGCAGGACTCGACGCCCTCGAAGCGCAGCACCGCGCCGCCGTCGGACGGCCAGTCGGCGGGCAGGTCGAAGTACCGCAGGTGGTCGCCGGTCGGGTTCTCGGTCGGTACCCGGGGCGGGTCCACCGGGAAGGGGTACCGCACGTTGGTGTACGCGGGAGCGCCGTACCCCTGCAGTACCCAGTGGCCGGGGACCGCGAGGTCGCCCCAGTCGGCGGCGTCGTAGCCGGGCTGCGCGAAGGACTCGTCGTGGGTGTCGGCCTCGGGGGAGAGGCGGAAGCGCCACCTGCCGTCCAGCGGGAGCCGGAGGGCATCGGACCGCGCGTACCAGGCGCGGGGCGGCAGGGTGCCCGAGCCGGAGGACGGGCTCTCGTGACGGGCGGGGCCGGGGTCCGGAGGTCGGTTCATGGTTCCTCTCGCTGGGTCGGTGGCCGGTGGCCGCGCAGGTCGAGGTGACCGGGGAGGGACCGAAGGACCGGCGAGCGGCCCCGGTCACTGCGGCCGGGGTCGTCCGGCGCAGCCATCTTGGGTAGCTCGGCGGATCGAAGTCAAGGCACATTGATCGAATGAGCCAAAGCGGTCTCGGATTGATGGAATGGTCGTTCGGCATTGACTCGATCACATGACCGACCTATCGTCCTGGCGGGACGTCACTCCTGCCCGACTCCCTACCTCCTTGCGGGGCACGCCAGTTGCTCCGCCATCGGCATGCCTTGACGCTCCGCCCACCCGGTCACGCCGCCACCCGATCCGGGTGACGCCCCTGCCCGCTCCACCGGAACCGGCCACCCCCCGCCAGGTTGGAGAACCCACCATGCACACCGCACCAAGGGCGCGCCGCACGGCCCGCTGGACCCCGGGCCTCGCCGTGCCGGCCCTCTGCCTCGCGCTGCTCCTCGCCTGGAGCGCCCCGCCGGCGGCCACCGCGGCTCCCGCCGCCACGGCCGCCACCACCACGGCGATCACCGTCGACGGGCAGAGCGCCGGACGGACCTTCGACGGCGTCGGCGCGATCAGCGGAGGGGGCGGCAACACCCGCCTCCTCCTCGACTACCCCGAGCCGCAGCGCGCCCAGATCCTCGACTCCCTCTTCACCCCGGGCCGCGGCGCCGCCCTGCAGCTGCTCAAGGTGGAGATCGGCGGCGACACCAACTCCACCGACGGCGCCGAGAGCAGCCACGAACACACCCGAGGGGCAGTCGACTGCCAGTCAGGGTACGAGTGGTGGGTGATGGAACAGGCCAGGCAGCGCAACCCCGCGATCAAACTGTACGGCCTGGCCTGGGGCGCTCCCGGCTGGATCGGCGACGGCCACTTCTGGTCCCAGGACATGATCGACTACCTGATGGACTGGCTCGGCTGCGCCCGGCAGCACAACCTGAGCGTCGACTACCTCGGCGGCTGGAACGAGCGCTCGTTCGACGCGGCCTGGTACAAGAACCTGCGCGCCACCCTCAACGCCAAGGGCTACGCCGCCGTCAAGGTGGTGGGCGCGGACGACAACTGGGACATCGCGACCGCCATGCGCCAGGACAGCGCCCTCGCCGACGCCGTGGACATCGTCGGGGCCCACTACCCCTGCCAGTACCGCTCGCCGATGACCACCTGCGCCAGCAGCGCCGACGCGCGCGCCACCGGCAAGCAGCTCTGGGCCGCCGAGAACGGCTCCGACGACGCCAACGCCGGTGCGCCCGCCATCGCCCGCGGCATCAACCGCGGCTACCTGGACGCCAAGATGACCGGCTTCCTCAACTGGCCGCTGGTCGCCTCGATCTACCAGAACCTCCAGTACAACACCATGGGCCTGGTCGTCGCCGACCAGCCCTGGTCCGGCGCGTACACCGTCGGGCGCAGCACCTGGGCCACCGCCCACACCACCCAGTTCACCCAGCCCGGCTGGAAGTACCTCGACACCTCCTCGGGCTACCTCGGCGGGAACCGCGCGAACGGCAGCCACGTCAGCTACCGCTCGCCCGACAAGTCGGCCTGGTCCACCGTCCTGGAGACCATGGACGCCACCGCCGCACAGACCGTGACCCTCAAGGTCGCCGGCGGGCTTCCGGGCGGCGCGCTGCACGTGTGGTCCACCGACCTGTCCGGGCCGGGCGCCGCCGGCCGCATGGTGCGCGGCGCCGACCTGACCGCGAACGCGGGAGCGTACACACTGACGCTCAAGCCCGGCCACGTCTACACCGTCACCACCACCGGTGGCCAGGGCGCGGCCACGGCGTCCGGCCCGGCCCGGTCCCTGCTCCCGCTGCCCTTCACCAGCAGTCTCGCCGGTACCGCCACCGGTCAGGAGGTGCGGTACTTCTCCACCATGAACGGTGCCTTCGAGACCGCGCCCTGCGCCGGCGGGCGGCCCGGGAACTGCCTGCGCCAGCAGGCCCCGGTGTCCCCGATCCGCTGGACCGACGAGGCCTCCAACCATCCGTACACCCTGATGGGCGGCCTCGACTGGTCCGACTACACGGTCAGCGCCGACGCCCTGCTGGAGCAGCCCGGAACCGTGGAGATCCTCGGTCGGGCCGGCACCCAGCGACGCAACAACAAGGGGCTGAACGCCTACCACCTGCGGCTGTCCGATGCCGGCGCCTGGTCGCTGACCAGGACCGACAGCAACTGGGCCGTCACCACCCTCGCCGAAGGCACCGTGCCGGCGCCCGGGACCGGCAGCTGGCACCGGCTCGCGCTGAGCTTCGAGGGCACCGCGATCACCGCGAAGATCGACGGGAAGGTCGTCGGGACCGCCCGCAGCGGCGACTACGGCGCCGGCCAGATCGGACTCGGCACCGCCGGCTACTACGGTGCGCAGTTCGCCGACCTCACCGTCGAACCGGGCGCCAGGACCGCCCTGGACGGGACGTACACCCTGGTCAACGCCGACAGCGGCAAGCTGCTCGACGCCTCCGGCCTCGGCACCGCCGACGGCACCCCCGTCATCCAGTGGGGCGCCAACGGCGGCACCAACCAGCAGTGGCGCCTGAAGTCCTCCGGAGACGGCTACCACACCGTCGTCGGGGTCGGCAGCGGGAAGGCACTGGCCGTCGCCGACGGTTCGGTCGTGCCCGGCGCGCAGCTCGTCCTCCGGACCGGTGACGGCGGTACCGGCCAGCAGTGGCTGGTGGCTCCGTCCGACGCCGGCGGCGTCATCCTGGAGAGCCGCTCGGACGGTCAACTCGCGGACAGCGGTGGGTCCAAGAGCAACGGTGCCAAGATGTTCCAGCAGCCGGCCAACGGCAAGGCCCAGCAGCGCTGGAAGCTCCTCCCCGTCGGCTGACGGCGGCGCCGCGCGGCCCGGCATCCGTCGGGGCGCGCGGGGGTGAACGACACGGGTGAGGCGTCCGCCGAGGGCGCCTCACCCGCCGTCGGGGGCTCCGGCGGTGCCGCGGTCCCCGGGCGGTCAGGAGCGGAAGGCCGCCTCCGTCTGGGCGGTGTCCTCGGTGCCGCGGTAGTGGACGATCTTCCCGTCGCGGAACGTGAACCTGTGGTGAAGGTCCATCAGCAGGGGTCTTCCGCTGGCCCGGTGCCGGGCCCGCATGCGCACCACGGTCAGGACGTCGGTGTCGTTGGCGGCGTAGGAGATCGGCGTGAACTCCTCGACGGCCACGGTCGAACCGAACTGCTCGAAGAAGTCGGCGACCTCGGCCTTGCCATGGCGGACGCCGTACCACGGTGCAGCCGCGGACGTGGTCTCCGAGGCCCAGTCGACGTCGTCGCCGAGCCTGGCCAGGATTCCCGCCACGTCGCCGCTGCCGAACGCCGCGTAGACCGATCTGATGGTCTCGATCATGCTCTGCTGGTTCACCGGACACCTCTCCCCGGTCGACGCAACCACTGCGATCCATGCTAGGAGCGGGGCGCCCCCGCCGCCTTCCGGTGCCGGTCGGCTCCGGCCCCGGGTGGGTATCGCGGCCGGCCGGTGCTTCTGGTCTGCGGCGACGACCGTAGAGTGGCCTGCGCAGCTGGTTCGCCCTGTCCGCCAGGCAGGCGCGTCGCAAGAGGGAACCCGGTGGGAATCCGGGACTGCCCCGCAGCGGTGAGCGGGAACGACCGCCGTCATACGCACTGGGCCCGTCGGGCCCGGGAAGCGACGGCCAGTAGGGGTCCACCCTTCACGAGGGTGGGCGCGCCCGCGAGTCCGAAGACCTGCCGCTGCCCGCGGACCGCAGCGGTCCGCGGTCTCACCGGACCCCGCGGGCGGGTCGGCGGCGAGGAGGGGCGCATGCGCGCACCTCCTGCTCCTTCGCGCGTCCGGGGTCTCCTGAACTCGCGAAGGAGAGTTCCGTGAAGCATTCCGACCGACCGGGTGTCCCGGGGGCGGCAACCCGCCGAGGCGTGGGCAGCAGGGCGGCGGTCCGCCGATCCACCGGCTCCGGGCCGTCCACGTGCTCCGGCCCGTCCACCGGCTCCGGCCGGTCCGGGCTCCGGCCGGGCGCTCCGACCACCGGCGGGGTGACGGCCCCGTGACGACGACCCCTGCCGTCTCCAGGACCCCGACGGACTCCGCGGTCACCCTGGCCCACATCATGAGCGAGCACGACACCAACCTCTACGGGACGGTGCACGGCGGGGTCGTGATGAAGCTGATCGACGACGCCGCAGCCGCTGCCGCCGGCCGGCACGCCGGCGTACCTGCGGTCACCGTGTCGGTGGAGGAGATGTCCTTCCTCGCGCCGGTGCGGGCCGGTGACCTCCTGACGGTCCGCGCCCGCGTCGATCACGCCGGGCGCAGCTCGATGGACGTCTCGGTGGTGGTGACGGCGGAACGGTGGAACCTCACCGGGCCGGTGACGAGGGTGGCGACCGCGCAGCTGGTCTTCGTCGCCGTCGACGCGGACGGGCAACCGCACCGCGTGCCGGCCCTCGTCCCGCAGGGCGCCGCCGAACAGCGCCGCGAGCGCCTCGCCCGTGACCGCCGCGCCCGGCGGGCGAAGGGCTCCGCGGGCTGACCCTGCGCCGCTCGCGGTGGCCGGCCTCCTGCCGGGCCGCGGCGAGCGGGCTGTCCAGCTCCGGGTACCGGGGCCCGCAGGAGGTCGAACTCCGGCGGGCCCCGGCACCCGGGCACCGGTCGGAGCCGGAGTCGAGGTCCGTGACCGGGACGGCGGGCCCGGTCTGCCGACGGCGGTGTGGCGGCCGAGGCCGCCGCCGTCGGCGGGCTCGTCCGGGGAGGGGCGGGCGCTGGTGCCCGGTTCCGCCGGACAGGGGCTCACCAGTGCTTCCGTGCGCGGAAGTTCCGTGGATCACCCTCGTCCGACGGTGCCACACCTGGACAATTGGTCCAGACCTATTGACGCGCCTTGCCGCCCCTCCTACGATCCGGTTCGGCACAGCCCCACATGTCCCCCCCACTTCACCCAGAGCCGGGCGTCACGCCCCCACGCGTCGGTCATGTCCATGACGCTCGGCGGAATAGGGAGCACAGCATGTTCCGTCGAAGGTCGCGTACTCCGCGCCAGCCGGGCGAGGTCCGGCCCCGTCCGGATGCCGCCCGCACCGAAGGCGACCAGGCCGGTGGCGAGCCGATCCGGGCCCACCGCCCGCAGCAGTCGCCCGTGGAACGCGCATCGCAGGTGAACCGGGCCGCCCGCGCCGTGCACGGTCCGACCGCCCTGCGGAGCACCGTCGCCGCGGTCAGCGCCGCCGCCGTCATCGGCGCCGGCCTCGCCCTGACCGGCTCCGTCACGGCGGGGGCCGCCACCACCAACCTGGTGGCCAACTCCGGCTTCGAGAGCGGACTCGCCGGCTGGGCCTGTACCGGAGGCTCCGGCACGGCCGTCAGCAGCCCGGTCCACTCCGGCGCCTCCGCGCTGAAGGCCGTGCCGACCGGCTCGGACACCGCCGAGTGCACCCAGACCGTCAGCGTGCAGCCCAACTCCCAGTACACGCTGAGCGCCTACGTCCAGGGCAGCTACGTCTACCTGGGCGCCACCGGCACCGGCCTCACCGGCACCACGTCCACCTGGACGCCGAGCAGCGCGGCGTACAGCCAGCTCAGCGTGAACTTCACCACCGGGGCGAGCACCACCTCGGTGACCGTCTACCTGCACGGCTGGTACGGGCAGCCCACGTACTACGCGGACGACGTGTCGCTCGCCGGCCCCGGCGGCAGCAGCCCCTCGCCCACCGTCACGCCGACCGTGACGCCCACGGTGACCCCGACCGTCACCCCGACCGTGACGCCCACGGTCACCCCGACCGTCACCCCGACGGTCACGCCCACCGCCACGCCGACGGGTGGCGAGACCTGCGCCACCAAGCCCAAGCCCGCGGGCAAGGTCCTGCAGGGCTACTGGGAGAACTGGGACGGCGCCTCCAACGGTGTCCACCCCGGCCTGGGCTGGGTGCCCATCACGGACAGCCGGATCGCCGCGCACGGCTACAACGTCATCAACGCCGCCTTCCCGGTGATCCTCTCCGACGGCACCGTCCTGTGGCAGGACGGCATGGACGCCGGCGTCAAGGTCTCGACCCCCGCCGAGATGTGCCAGGCCAAGGCCGCCGGGGCGACGCTCCTGATGTCGATCGGCGGCGCCGCCGCGGGCATCGACCTGAGCTCCAGCACCGTCGCCGACAAGTTCGTGGCGACCGTCGTCCCGATCCTCAAGAAGTACAACTTCGACGGCATCGACATCGACATCGAGACCGGCCTGTCCGGCAGCGGCACCATCAGCACGCTGTCCGCCTCGCAGTCCAACCTGATCCGGATCATCGACGGCGTCCTCGCCCAGATGCCGGCCGGCTTCGGCCTCACCATGGCCCCCGAGACCGCGTACGTCACCGGCGGCAGCGTCACCTACGGCTCCATCTGGGGCTCCTACCTGCCGATCATCAAGAAGTACGTCGACAACGGCCGCCTGTGGTGGCTGAACATGCAGTACTACAACGGCAGCATGTACGGCTGCTCCGGCGACTCCTACTCGGCCGGCACCGTCCAGGGCTTCACCGCGCAGACCACCTGCCTGAACAACGGTCTGGTCATCCAGGGCACCACCATCAAGGTGCCCTACGACAAGCAGGTGCCCGGCCTGCCGGCGCAGTCCGGCGCGGGCGGCGGCTACATGGCGCCGAGCCTCGTCAGCCAGGCCTACAACTCCTTCAGCGGCCAGCTGAAGGGCCTCATGACCTGGTCGATCAACTGGGACGGCTCGAAGGGCTGGACCTTCGGCGACAACGTCAAGTCCCTCCAGGGCCGTTGATCCGCCGGTGATCCCCCCGGCGGTCTCCTGCTGACCTCCCGCGCCCCGGTGCACCGCTTCCAGCCGGAACCGGTCGTCGACCGGAGCCCCGCCCGGCCGCGGGCCCGGGGCGCGGGTCGTCGAGCAGCGCCGTGCGCGCCCCCGCCCCCCCCCCGCCCCCCCCCGGGGCGGGCGGCGGGCGGGCGGGGCCCGCCCCGCGGACCGCGCCGCCCGCCCCCCCCCCCCCGCGCGCCCCGCGCCGGGGGGGGCGGGCGGACGGCAGTCCGGCGCCCCGGTGCGCAGGCGGATCAGCGCAGTCCGGCGAAGAGGTCGTTCTCCGGGACGGCGGCGCCGGTGGAGTCCTGGACCCGTACGAAGGTCTCCACCCCCATGAGCTCGGTGAACCTCTCCTTGCCCATCCGCAGGAAGAAGATGTTCTCGCCCTGGCTGGCGTGCGCGGCCAGCGCGTCGAACTTCTGGCCGCCGAACTCGGTGGTGTCCACCCAGGTGGTGATCTCCTCGTCGGGCAGTCCGATCTCGGCCATCGCGGCCGCCTCCGCCGGATCCGGCTCCCGCTGCTCCGTGTCGAACTCGCGCATGACCTCGCCGAACCGCTGCATCATCGAGCGCGGGGCCGTCGTCCAGTACACCTTCGGTGTCAGCCCGGTCAGCGCCAGCGCCGCCGTCGTGATGCGGTTCGCCTGGATGTGGTCGGGGTGGCCGTAGAACCCGTTCTCGTCGTAGGTCACCACCACGTCGGGCCGGTACCGCCGCAGGAGCTCGGCCAGGCGGGCGGCGCCCTCCTCCACGGGCGTCCGCCAGAAGGACCCGGGGGCGTCGTTGGCCTCCCAGCCCATCATTCCGGAGTCGGCGTACTCCAGCAGCTCCAGATGGCTGATCTTCAGCACCTCGCAGCTCGCCTTGAGTTCCTGCCGGCGCATCGCGGCGACGGCCGCCGGGTCGTGCCCCGGCTCGCCCGGCTTGACGCCTCCGGGTCCGTCGCCGCAACCGCCGTCGGTACACGTGACGAGGACCGTGCGGATGCCCTCCGCCGCGTACTTGGCGAGGACACCCCCCGTTCCGGTCGCCTCGTCGTCGGGGTGTGCGTGTACCGCCATCAGCGTCAAGGGCCTGTCGGTCATGGACTCGTCCTCACGTGTGAAAGGTGTTCGGTCCGAGTCTGCGGTACGCGGCGGGCGGCCGGGCCGATTATCGGGGGGTGACGGGACCGCGGACGGGTCCGGGTGTCCCGGTGGAGTCGTACGGGCGGCCGGTGCCGGCCGCCCGCGAGGCGCGGTCGGCCGCAGGCGCCTCATCAGGGCCAAGCCGGCACAGGGCCTTCGAATAACAGGAGATCGCATGGGGTGAGCGATAAATGGAAGCCACTGGGCGCATCCTGGTGTAGAATTCTAAACAGAGGGGGCCTCCGGGGCCGGCATCACCGGGATGCCGCGGACCATCCGTCACCACGGGGGAGAACACCATGACCTACCAGATCGAAGAGCTGCGAGCGACGATGGACGAGCGCCTGCGGGAGGCCAGGGAATACCGCCTCGCGCGCGCGATCCGGCTCAAGAACCGCGCCGAGCGCGCCAGTCTGCGCGCCCGCCGGGCCCTGACCAGCCTCGCCGCATGACCATCCAGCTGAAACGGGCCGTCACCTGCACTCGGTGACGGCCCGTTCCGTTTCCCCGCGGTCTCGCGGACAGCGCCCTGCTCGGGCCGGGAGCGTCCCGGGCGCGAGTCGGTCAGCGTCCGGAGTTCTGGCCGCGGCGGCGCCACCACCAGGTGCCGGCGCCGGCGAGGACGGCGGTCGCACCGACCGCGATGGCGATGGCCGCGGCCGGGGAGGAGCTCTTGCCGCTGTTCGTCGAGGCCACCGGGCTCGGGCCGGATGCGGCGGCTGCCGTCACGCTCGGCGAGCCGGCCGGGCCGGAGGTCGTGGCCGTGGGGGAGGGGCTGGCCGCCGTCGTCGGCGTCGCACTCGGGCCGGTCGAGGTGGCCGGGGTGGCCGGGGCGGCGGCGGTGGCGCCGGGTGCGGCCGCCGCGAGCTTGAGGGTGGGTGCGGGGTGTTCGGGTTCGGTGGTGCCCTTCGGCAACTCGATCCAGCGGTCGACGCGGCCGTCGCTGTAGGTCTCCAGGGTCTTGAAGCTGAGTTCCTTCGCGTCGGGCAGCTGCCGGACCGAGATCTTGTAGACGGCGTCCGCGCCGGGGGCGAGTGCCGCACCGCCGACGGTGTAGCCGTCGGCGGTGGCCTCCAGGGTCCAGCCACCGGGGCCGCTCACGAGCTTGACGTCCGCCGGGGTGATGCCGGCGGGCAGGACGACCTGGAACCGGGCGAGGCCGGCACTGGTCGACTCGGCCTCCGCGGTGAAGGTGATCGTGGCGTCGGTGGCCAGGGCCCGGGCGTTCTCCGCTTCGACCTCGATGTGGGCGAACGCCGCGCCGGCGGCCAGCACGACGACCCCGGCGGCGATGCCGGTGGTCGTGGCGGCGCGGGCCAGGGTGCGGACACGGGTGCGTCGACTGCGCATGGCGGACTCCCAGAGCTTGCTGCCGGTACCGCGCTCGGCCCGGCGGCGGGGCTGATGACGGCGCCCATCATGCACGAGTGCGCCGCGGGATTGGTTCAGATGCCGGTAAAGGAAGTCCGGTGAGCGGCGGAGCGGCCGGTCGGCCGCGCCCGCTCCGCCTCGCCTCCGGTCCGCCGCGCCCTCCGGCGGCCGTCGCAGCGGCGCCGGCCGTCACGTCCCCGTGGCTGCCCGGGCGACCTCCCGCACGAGGGGGAGCAGCAGTTGCTCGGAGGGCGTCAGTGGGCGCGCCAGGGTCCAACTGACCCTCACCTCCCGGCGTTCGGGTGCGGGGTGGACCGCCAGCTCGGCCAGTACGCCGTGCCGGAGTTCGAGCCGGACGGACCGGCGCGGCAGCAGCCCCACCCCCAGGCCGATCCGTACCGCCTCCTTGACGCCCTCCGTGCCCCAGAGGTCGATGGTCTCGGCGCCGGTCAGCTCCCAGCCGTGCAGGAGGTCGGTCAGCTGCTGGCGCGTCCGCGATCCGCACTCGCGCAACAGGAAGGTCTCGCCCGCCAGTTCGGCGGGGGTGATCGCCCGGCCGGCCAGGGGATGCCCGGGCGGGCAGACCAGCAGCATGTCCTCGTCGGCGATCCGTTCGGAGCGGTGCCGGCCGGGAGGAAGGGGGCCTCCGCTCAGTGCCACGCCGGTGCGGCCGTCCTCCAGTGCCTCGGCGAGCTGGTCGGCGGTACCGGTGGAGATCCTGAACTGCGCAGCCGGGTCCCGGCGCCGCAGCTCCCGCAGGACCGTCGGCAGGAGGTGTCCGCTGATGGTGCCGGTGCTGCCGATCACCAGGGGCTCCTGGCGCAGCAGCGCCGCCGTCCTGACGGCCTCCACGGCCTGGTCGGCCAGCGCGAGCACCTCCTTGCTCTGGGCCAGCAGGACCTCGCCGGCCAGGGTGGGGCGGATCTTCGGGCCGGAGCGGTCGACCAGCTGGGTCCGGAGGGATATCTCCAGGTTCTGCACCTGTTTCGACACCGACGACTGGCTCAGGAAGAGGACCTGGCCCGCTGCCGAGAACCCTCCGCATTCGATGACCTGCGCGAAGATCGCCAGTTGATTGAGGTTCAGTCGCATCGTGGCCTCGCTCGCGTCCGGAGGGTGTGGGACACAGGGGCGGCGCGGTGCCTCGCGGCCGGCCGGTAGGGCAATGTACCGTGCGCCGACGCTCGGCGCCCCGGCGCGGATCCGCGTGCGGTATGGACTGCCCCGGTGGCGGTCCGACGGCCATCCCCACCTGCCCTTGGGCGCGATGACGGATCGTCAGATAAGGCTCGACTGCCGGGTGTGGTCGTGGGGCCGGAGTGGGCCGAACGGCAAAGGATTCGCAAA
This sequence comes from Kitasatospora sp. NPDC057015, assembly GCF_042673745.1. Taxonomy (NCBI): domain Bacteria; kingdom Bacillati; phylum Actinomycetota; class Actinomycetes; order Kitasatosporales; family Streptomycetaceae; genus Kitasatospora; species Kitasatospora sp. NPDC057015. The sequence goes on along the minus strand of NZ_JBHUSG010000003.1, from coordinate 339,456 downwards.
GTATCGGGACGAAACCTCGGATCGGGCCTCTTCCCTTGGTGACCGGCCCACCTGTGGCCGGCAGTTCCGAGGGAGGTGTTCCGGTGCAGCCCTGCCCCAGTGGTCGACCGGCAGCGCATTCTCCGTCCGACGCTCGCACGCGACGGACGCCCGCTCCATCCGACCGCGACGCCGCCGTGGCGGTCGTCGCCGCCGAGACCGTCACCGCCGTCGCCCCCGAGCCGGCCGCAGCCGCAGCCGCGAAGCCCGTCACCCCGCGCCGGCGGACCGGCCCCGGGTCCGGGGTCCGGGCTCCCGCCGGCCGTCCGAGACGGCGTTCCGCGAGCCGCCGCCGGCTCTGATCGTCGCGGACGTCGACGGGGTTCGTCCGGGGCCCCGCGATCACCGGAATCCCACCCATCGCCGATGAGTGCCCCGACGGATGCCCCTGCGGTCCGTAGGCGGTCACCGCGTCGACCGGGCGGCGTCGGCCGGGCCGCCGCGGAGCGGGACTCCGACGGTGTCCGGTGCGATCGCCCACCCCGGCGTGTTCAGGAGAGGCCGATGTCAACTTCGAGGAAGAAGCGGGGAATCGGGAGGGCCGCCTACGGCATTCCCAAGGCGAGTCGCCTTCCGCGGTCGTTCGCCACCCTGCTCGTGATCGTGGCCATGATGTCCACGGTGACGGCTCTGGTGGTGCCGATCGTGCGCTCGGCCGGCTCGTACCGCGGGGAGCCGCGGGCGGACGAGACGCCGGGAACGGTGCAGACGCCCACCGGGCCGCTGACGCCGCTGGACCGGGACTTCGTCAAGCGGGTCCGGCTGGCCGGGCTGTGGGAGATTCCCGCGGGCCGGATGGCCGTCGCCAAGGGGGGCACTCCCGAGGTCATGGTCGCCGGTCAGCACCTGATCGACGGGCACACGGACCTCGACCGGGCGGTGCTGGAGACGGCCCGGACCCTGGGGCTGGACGTTCCCGGCGAGCCCTCCGCCCAGCAGAAGGCATGGCTGAAACAGCTCGACGAGGCCCAGGGACCCGAGTTCGACCGGTTGTTCGCGAACATCGTCCGCAACGCCCACGGCCAGGTGTTCGCGGTCGTCGCCCAAGTGCGGGCCGGCACCCAGAACTCCACGGTGCGGGAGCTCGCGACCACGGCCAACTCCACGGTGCTGGACCACATGTCGGTGCTGGAGGACACCCGACTGGTGCGGTTCGGCGAGCTCACCGGACCACCGGCCGCCACTGCCTCGCCGAGCTCCGGTTCGACGACACGGCGCTGACACATGCAGCACACCAAGGCTTTCCACGGCCTGTACGACAGGCCCGAACCCGTTTCGAGGGTGCGAACATGAGGATTCACAAACGTGGCGGGGCCAGGCGGCGACTGCTCGCCGTACTGCTGGCCGGGATACTGGCGGTCAGCGGCGCGTCGGTGCTCGCCGTGGCGGCGTTCGCCGGGCAGCGCCCTGGGTCGTCGCAGCAGTCCGCCGCCCAGGTGGGCACGGTCGCCTGCGGGGACGTCGGCGCGGGTCTGGCCTCGGTGCCGGAGGCGGCCCAGGCGGACGTCGACCGGGACCTCGCCGACCTCGACGTCCAGGTGGCGGACGCGTACCGCAGCCTCTCGGAGCCGGGCGCCGGTGGCGGCGAGAGCCGCGTCATGGGCGCACTGGCCGAGAAGCGGACCGCGACCCTGCGCAAGCTCGCCGACAGTGCGGGGCCCGGCTCCGGCCTGCCCGGGGACCTCTCCGGACTGGCGAACTGCTCGATCCGGCGCGACCTGGTGGTCGACGCCTCCGCCCGGGAGTACGCCCCCGAGCCCCAGAGCGCCGCCGCCGGACGGAGCAAGGGGCCCAAGGGCGGGAAGTCCGGTCTCGGGCGCGGATTCGTCGACATCAGGTCCGTCTCGCCGAACGTGCCCAGGCCCACCCGCACCGGGCCGGCCACCGGCACCTTCACCTCGCGCTGCGGACGCAACGAGAACCGGCATCTCAACCCCGACAACGTCATCGTGGCCCCCGGGGTGAGCAACGGCGCCCACCACATGCACGACTACGTCGGGAACCTGATCACCGACGCGTTCTCCGCCAACGGCCGGCTCGCCGGCGCCGGCACCACCTGCTCCAACGGGGACCAGTCGGCCTACTACTGGCCGGTGCTGCGGCTCCTGAACGGCGCCGACGAGAGCGATCTCAAGGCACCGGGCGGCGGGAAGGACCGCAACGTCGGGCGCATCCTGCAGCCCGCCGAGGTCGGGATCACGTACAGCTCCTCCACCGGCAACAAGGTCCAGCCGATGACCCGCTTCCTGCGGATCATCACCGGCGACGCCAAGGCCCTCACCAACGGGCCGGCCAACGCCCACGCCTCGTGGAGCTGCACCGGGTTCGAGGACCGCCAGCTCGCCGACAAGTACCCGGTCTGCCCGAACGGCAGTCGGGTCGTGCGGACCCTGAAGTTCCCGGACTGCTGGGACGGAAAGAACATCGACAGCGCCAACCACCGTACCCACACGGCCTTCTCGAAGGCGGACGGCAGCTGCCCGAAGAACTTCCGGGTGATCCCCCAGCTGGTGGAGCGGGTCGCCTACGACGTGCCGTCGGGTGTGCGCTTCGCCGTCGACAGCTTCCCCGAGCAGCTCCACAACCCGATCACCGACCACGGGGACTTCATCAACGTGATGAACCGGAACCTGCTGGACCAGATGGTGAGCTGCATCAACGAGGGCCGCCGATGCGGATGACGCCCACCGGCCGCCGCCGCGCCGCACCCGGTCGGCCCGGGCAGCTCGGGCAGCCCCTCCTCGCGCGGCCCGCCCGGGAGTTCGGGGTGCCCCATTCGATCGGAGCAGGGAAGGAGCCGGAGGGCTCAGCGATGGTGACAGGGCAAGGACGCCGATCCTGGCATTCCCGTACGGGGCCGGCGCGAACGGGCCGGGCCGGCCGCACCGAGCGGGCGCCGGACGGGTCCGCGGGAGACCCGTCCGAGGCCGCCGGCCGGGCCGCCCCCTCCGCGTGGTCGCTGCTTCCGCTGCTGGCGGTGGGGCTGGGCCTGATGGCCGTGGTGGTCAACGAGGCCTTGCAGGCGTTCCTCGGTGCGACCGCCGGGGTGCTCGCCCTGGTGTCCTTCTCCGCCGCCGTCCTCTGGGGGCTCGCGGCGACCGACCGGCTGCTGCTGTACCCGGTCCACCGGCTGGCGGCCCAGGCGATCCACCGGGCGATGAGCGTCGGGGGAGTGGTCTTCCTCGTCCTGCACGTGTGGATGAAGCTGATCCAGGGCCGGATCGGCGCGGTCTCGGCCTTCGTACCGTTCACGGACCCGGACCGGCCGGTCGTCCTGGGTCTGGGTGCGCTGGCCGGGTACCTGCTGCTGGTGGTGGCCGTCGCCGGGGCGGCTCGCGGGCTGCTGGCCCGTACCGGCGGGGCGCGCAGGTGGCGGATCGTCCACATCTGCGCCTACCCGGCCTGGGGCGGCGCGCTCGTCCACGGACTCAACGCGGGTCGGCTGCCCGCCCCCTGGGTGTCCGTCCTGTACAGCGTGGCCGTGCTGGGCGTGATCGTCGCGCTCGGGCTGCGGCTGGCCGTCCAGGACCGCGGCTCGCTGCGCCGGACGGCCGCCCCGGTCCGGCCCGAGCAGGCCCGCCGGCCGCCGGTCGGCGCCGGGTCCGGCCCACGGCGGCAGGACGGATGAACGGCGCACCGATCGCCTGGCTCGGCCGCCCGGTCCTGTTCGCGGGCCTGGAGCACGCCGAACGGCTGGACCACCGCGCACACCTGGTCGTGCACGGCCGGCCGCCGGCGATGTCGGCGGAGGAGCTGGCGGACCTGGCCGAGAACGTCGACCTGCGCGGCCGGGGCGGGGCCGGATTCCCGTTCGCCAGAAAGATCCGGGCCGTCGTCAAGGCGGCCGCCCGCCGCCGGAGCCGCCCGGTGGTGGTGGTCAACGGCACGGAAGGAGAACCGAGTTGTCTGAAGGACGCCGCACTTCTGCTGCGCACCCCGCACCTCGTGCTGGACGGCGCACTGCTGGCCGCCGACGCGCTGAACGCCGACCAGGTGGTGCTCGGAGTCACCCGGGCCGACACCGAGCAGTCGTTGCGCAGGGCGCTCACCGAGCGGCGGGTCACGCCGCTGCCGGTCTCCGTCGTCCGGCTGCCCGAACGGTTCGTCTCGGGGGAGGGGAGTGCGCTGGCCCGCGGCATCACCAGCGGGATCGCCCTGCCGCGCGGCGGCGGCGTGCGGACCAGCGAGAGCGGGGTCGGGGGCCTGCCGACGCTGCTGTCCAACACCGAGACGTACGCTCAACTCGCGGTCGCGGCCCGCCTGGGAGCCCTGCCCTACCGCGAGATCGGCATCGCGACGGAACCGGGGACGGTCCTGGTGACCCTGGCCGGCTCCCAGGTGGTGGAGACGCCCTCCGGCGTCCCGCTCGGCGAGCTGCTGTCGATGTTCGATCTGGACCTCGGGCAGGGCGTCCTGGTCGGCGGCTACCACGGCAAGTGGCTGACGTCCGAGGCCGCCGCCACCGCCCTGGTGTCCCGCCAGTCCCTCCGGAACCTCGGTGGTGCGCTGGGCGCCGGAGCGATCCTGCCGCTGCCGGACACGACCTGCCCGCTGGGCGAGGTGCTCAGGGTCGCCCGCTGGCTGGCGGACGAGACGGCCGGTCAGTGCGGGCCGTGCTACCTCGGACTGCCCGCCCTGGTCACCGCACTGGATGAGGTGGTGAAGGGCGGCGGCCGGGCCGCCCTGGACGTCGTCGAGACCCGGATGCGGGCGGTCACCGGCCGGGGTGCGTGCAGTCACCCCGACGCCGCCTCCCGCTTCGTGGCCTCGGCCCTGGAGGTCTTCGACGAGGACCTGCGACTGCACTCGTACCGCTACGGCTGCGGCCGGGCCGTACAGGACGTGCTCCCGATGCCGGTCGTGGAGAGCGCCGCGAGCATCGTCGTGGACTGGACGCTCTGCGAGGCCCACGGGCTCTGCACCAGCGTCCTGCCCGAGGTCATCAGCCTGGAGGCGGACGGCTTCCCCTCCGCCGGCGTCATGCCGGTACCACCCCAACTGCTCCAGCAGGCGGCCCGGGCCGTCGACCGGTGCCCCGCGCTGGCACTGCGCATCCGGTGAGTGCCGCCCGCTCCCGGCCGCCCGCTCCACCGATCACCCGACCCTGAGCCGCGCTCCCCCCGGAGTCCCGGCTCCACCGATGGAAAGGCAAGGAAGATCTTGACGACGAAACGATACGGCCTCGTGGCGATCTGTCTCCTGTTGGCCGGCCTCGTGCTGATGGCGGCCCTCGGGACGGCCAACAGCAGCGCCAGTCCCTCCTACGGGGCGTCCGACCCCACCCAGTTGGCCGGTGCGACGCCGTCCCCGGCCGGTGCCTACGGTGCCTACGGCGACGGCGGGGCCTCGACGGCGCCCGCCGGCGGCAAGCCCGCCGGGCAGCTCACCACCCGACTGGACGACCAGCTGGGGCCGGTCCTGACGGACGGTCAGGGATTCACCCTCTACCGCTTCGACAAGGACACCGCCAAGCCGCCGGCCTCCAACTGCTCCGGCGCCTGCGCCACCACCTGGCCCCCGGCGGTCAAGGACGGCAGCACCTCCGCGGGCACCGGAGTCGACTCGGCCAAGCTCGGCGAGATCACCCGGGCCGACGGCTCGCGCCAGCTGACGGTGGGCGGTTGGCCCGCCTACCGCTACGCCCAGGACGCCGCGCCCGGCGACACCAAGGGCCAGGGCGTGGGCGGCACCTGGTACGCCCTGGCACCGGACGGGACGAAGGCGGGTACCACCGCGGCCGGCGCTTCGGCGTCCGCATCCCCGGCGGCTCCGGCGTCCCCGGCCCCCACCGCGTCGCAGCCGTCCGACCAGCCCCCGGCCGGTGTGCAGATCTCCGTCTTCGTCCACCCCCAGCTCGGCCCGATCATGGTCGACGCGCACGGCCGGACCCTCTACCACTTCGGCAAGGACACCGCCTGGCCGATGCGTTCCAACTGCGAGGGGGACTGCCTCAAGACCTGGACGCCCGCGCCTCCGGTGGACCCCAAGAAGATCAAGGGAGTGGACCCGAAGCTGATCGGCAAGATGCAGCGCCCGGACGGCACCTGGCAGTTGAGCGTCAACTGCACGCCCGCCTACCTCTACACGGGCGACCAGGGCTACGGTGACGCCCTCGGCAACGGGATGGCCGGCAACCTGTGGACGGCCATCAACCCGCAGGGCAAGCCGGCGACCGGCGAGTGACCGCCCCGGGCACCGTCCCGGCGTCGACCGGAACCGGCCGCCCCGTCCTGCGCTGGGTACTGCTGTTCGTCCTGCTCCTCCTCGGAGTCCTCGAACTCCTCTTCGGGGCAGGCGGGTTGATCGGGTCCTCGCAGGCGGCGCAGCGCCCGGACCGGGAGTCCGTGGAGGAACTCTCCCGGCGGATCGGCTGCACGGCCGAGATCACCGCCGACGCCGCAGACCTCCGCCAGGGCCTGTGCACCTCGGGCGGGGAGGAGATCTGGATCGCCACCTTCCCGACCGCACGGGCGCAGGACGCCTGGACCACCGAGGCGAAGGCCTACGGGGGTTCGTACCTGGTGGGCGAGGGGTGGGTGGTGGTGCTCTCCGACACCACGCAGGACCTGCTGCACGGCCTGCTCGGTGGAGTGGTCGTCAGCGGGACGGACCACGACGGGGGCCATCCGCACACCGGTGGCGGGTGACGGGGGACGACAGCGACAGCAGGGCGAGGGTTTCCGCGGGCGTGGGCCGGCGGGGACCCTCGCCCTGCTGTCGCGCGTCCGCGTCCGGCGCAGCACGTCCGGCGCACCGCCCACCGCGCTCTGCACACCGCCCAGCGCGCCGGACACACCGCCCAGCGCGCTGGACACACCGCCCACCCGCGCACCGTTCTGAGGTCCGAGGAGCACGCGGCGAACTCGCACGGTGTCATGAAGTCACCCCGCAGGGACGTCCAACCATGCGATTGCCGTATGAACTCCCCTGATATTCACGGGCTGTTGCCCTTGACGCGGTCGCGCCACGGTGTCGGCGGGCGTCGCCGGCCGCGACCCGGGGCGGGCGCAGCACCCTCCGCGCGGCGCCGCGCCGCCCTGCACACGGATTCCCCCCATTCGGATCCGGAATCACCCGGCGCGCGAGCGCCCCGACAGCGGTTGCCCCGAAACCCGTGGGACTGGTGTGCTGTGCCCCTTCCTGCCACACCGTCCCGACGGCCCCGGCAGCAGAGCGCCGTCGACGCCCTTCACCCGGGCTGTTCCGGTCCGGTACGTGCCGTCGTCACGCCGGCCGGGCCCGCGAACTCCCCACCGTGAGATGGCCATAGCTGAGGAGGATCCAGGTGACCCTTCGGACCACCACCCGTGAATCGGCTCTGAGCACGCTGAGCGACACCGAACTCGTGGCGGCACTCGCCACCTCCACCGTGACCGGCGGCTCCCGCATCCGGGAGGTGATGGCCGAGGTGTTCACCCGCCACCACGGCGCGGTGCTCGCCTACGCCCGGCGCTACTGCCGGGACCCGCAGACCGCTCAGGACCTCGCCGCCGAGGCCTACGCCAGCACGTACCTGTCCGTCGCCCGCGGCCGCGGCCCGCGGCACGCCTGGCGCCCTTACCTGATGGCCTGCGTCCGCCGGACCGCCATGGAGTGGAGCGCCCAGATCACGGACCGCGTGCTGCTGGCGGAGGACTTCCACATCTGGGCCGAGCGCCTGGCGGACGAGGCGGAGACCGAGGGCGCGCTGCTCGCGGCCGAGGAGACGGCGCTGGTCGCCAGGGCCTACCGGGCGCTGCCCGAGCGGTGGCAGGTGCTGCTCTGGTTCTTCGTGGTGGAGGGCGAGTCGGCCGCCACCGTCGCCCAGCGGATGAGTCTCACGCCGAGCGGGGTGCGCTCCCTCGCGGCCCGCGCCCGTACGGGACTGCGCGAGGCGTACCTGCACGCGCACGTGGACGAGGGGACCGAACTGGAGTGCCACTACTTCGTGTCGCTGCTCACCGGTACGGCCCGCAGGCCGGGCCGGCGGCGGGGGCGGGAGCTCGCCCGGCACCTGGAGGAGTGCGCCGGCTGCGGGCGGGTGGCCGAGGAGTTCCGCCGGGTCAACCGGCCCGTCGCCGGCTCGTCGAAGGCCGCCGTCCCGCCCGCGGCGGTGCGGGCCCGGCTCGTCCCGCCGGGCGGCCGGGCCATCGGCGGGACGAGCCGCGCCGACCGCGCCCCGGCCGCACCCGGCCACGGACGTCAGGGGTCGGCGCCCCGCCCGCTGGGGGCCTGCTGAGCCGTGGCGACGGCGCCCCGAGCCGTCCCCGCCGGGCCCGGCCCACCCGGCCGTTCGGGAGCGCACCCCATGACCGCCGGTCGACTTCGGCCGACCGGATGACTCTCGCGGCGGTCCGCCCGCGAGGTGGCCGGGGCGCCGGAGGGCGCGTACCTACGATGCGGCCGTGAGTGCCGGGCTCAGCCGGCTTCCGACTCCAGAACGGCGAACGAATGAGATCGAAGACGCGTGGCCGGCTGCGGGCCTGGGCCGCGGCCGGCGCAGCGGTGATGGTCGCGGCCGGCACGGTCGCGGCGGCCCCCGCGAACCACCCGCACGACGACCTCGGGCCCGAGATCACCGCCATCATGGACAAGCCCGCCTACGCGCACGCGCAGTGGGGCGTGCTGGAGGTCGAACCCGACAGCGGGCGCGTCGTCCACTCGCAGTACCCGGACCAGTTCTTCATCCCGGGGTCGACCGCCAAGCTGCTCACGATCTCGTCCGCCTGGCACACCCTCGGGCCCGACCACCGGTTCAGTACGCCCGTCCACGCGATCGGACAGCGCAGCGGGTCGACGCTGAACGGGAATCTGGCACTCGTCGCGCAGGGCGACCTCACCATGGGCGGTCGCACCAAGCCCGACGGCTCGGTCGACTTCACCACCATCGACCACACCTACGCCAACGACCTGCCCGGGGCCACGCTCACTCCGGAGGACCCGCTCGCCGGGCTGGACGAGATCGCCCAGCAGGTGCGCGGCGCCGGCATCACCGAGGTGAACGGCGACGTCGTCGTCGACCCGCGGCTGTTCACGCCCCCGCCGCTGGAGCCCACGCCCGTCCCGCTCATCATCAACGACAACCTCATCGACCTGCTGAGCACCCCGACCGCGGTGGGGCAGACGGCCCAGCTGAGCTGGCGCCCGCAGGTGGCGCCGTACCAGGTCACCACCACCGTCAGGACGGTCGCGGCCGGCGGTCCGACCGACATCCAGGTATCGACCTCCCCCGACGGCATCCGGATCACCCTCTCCGGCACGATCGCCGCGGACTCCCAGCCCGCGCTCAAGATCTCCCACGTGCAGGACCCGAACGCCTTCGGACGCACCGCGCTGATCGAGGCCCTCGGCCGGGCCGGGGTCACCGTCTCCGCCGCCCCGACCGGCCCCAACCCGGAGGGCGAACTCCCGGCCTCCTACAGCGGCGATCCCCAGGTGGCCGCCTTCGTCTCACCGCCGTACCACGAGTACGCCAAGCTGATCCTCAAGGTCAGCCACAACCTCGGCGCCAATCTGGCCCTGTGCAACATGGCCGTGACCCGGGGCAGCAAGGACTGCTTCGACGGCTTCCCGATCATCAGGCACTTCCTGACCGACGTGGCGGACGTGGACCCGACGCAGTTCGAGCTCGCGGACGGCCGGGGCGGCGTCGGCGTCGACCGGGCCACTCCGGCCGGGCTCAACCAGGTGCTCAAGTACTGGCTGCACACTCCGGACGCGGACGCCTTCCGGCTCTCCCTCCCGATCCTGGGCGTGGACGGCACGCTGGCGCTGTCCTGCACCACCGACTGCCCCGCCAAGGGCAAGGTCTTCGCCAAGACCGGGACGGTGATCGCGGGCGACGAGCTCAACCAGCGGGTGGCGGTCAGCGCGCAGATCGTCGCCGGCTACCTGGAGGCGGGTGACGGCTGCCTCCACACCTTCTTCGTCGGCGTCAACGGGGCGACCGCCGCCGACATCGCGGGCTACTTCGACGTGAACGACGACGTCAACCAGATCGTCGCCCTGCTGCAGGAGCAGGCATCCGCCGGACGCCACTGACGAGGCGGCGGCCCCGGCACCTCCCGGCCCGTCCGGGCGCGCGCGGGTGCCGGGGCCGCTCTCCTGGGCTGATGATTCGACAAGTGAACTCAGCGTCCCGACTGGTGCATTGTCGCGTTCAAGTAGTGATTGAAAGGGGTGGGCCCGCGCCCGTCAAGGGGCCCGGCGGGATTCCTCGGTGGCGCAGGGGCGCGGGAACGACCGCCGAGCCGCCGGGCCGGTGGAGTGTCAGGCCGCCGGACGGTCAGGCCGCCGGTACGGGGCCCGTCGAGCCGCGGGTGATCAGTTCGGTGGCGAGTTCGACGTGCAGGGTCTCGACCGCGTGCCCCTCCATCAGGCGCATCAGCAGGCTGACGGCCATCCGGCCGAGCTCCCCCAGCGGCTGGCGGACGGTGGTGAGCATCGGGACGGTGCTGCTGCTCAGGTAGACGTCGTCGAAGCCGGCGATCGACAGGTCCTCGGGCACCCGCAGGCCCCGTTCGTACGCCGCTCGCAGGGCGCCGACCGCGGCCTTGTCGTTGAAGGCCACCAGGGCGGTGGGCCGGTCCGGCAGGTCGAGCAGCCGGGCCGCGGCGCCGTGGCCCCAGTCGGAGGTCGGCTCGATGCTGCGGTACAGCTCGGGCGAGGGCAGCACGCCCACCTCCGCGAGCGCGGAGGCGTGCCCGGCCAGCCGTGAGCGGCCGGCGAGCCAGTCCTCCGGACCGCCGATCATCCCGATCCGCCGGTGTCCGAGGGCCACCAGGTGCGCCGTGACGCTGCGGGCGCCGGCGAAGTGCGCGGCGGAGACGGCGGCGATGTCGCGCGGCAGCGGCGTCCGCGGGTCGATCACCACGAACGGGAAGTCCCGGCGGCTGAGGGCCTCCAGGTCGCCGGCCGGCTCCGGCGGCAGGATCAGGATCGCGCCCCCGAGCTGGGCGCGATCGGGCAGCCCCCCGAGGACCTCGGCGTCCCGGACGGAGTCCCCGGCGCTGAGGATCACCTGGCGGCCGTGCAGCTCCAGGGTCTCGGCGACCGCGGAGACGATGATGCCGAAGTAGTCCGTGAGCAGGTACGGGCAGCGCACGAACACGTCGCGGCCGGGCCGCCCGGCGGTGCGGGTGCGGGCCCGGGGGGCGCCGAGGCGCTCCATCGCGCCCTCGACGGCCTCCCGGGTCTCCGCGCTGACGGTCGCCTGGCCGTTCATCACCCGGGAAACGGTGGCGATCGAGACCCCCGCCGCGGCGGCGATGTCCCGCACGGTCACCTTCGATGACCTCGGCCTACCCATATGTTACATCCTTTTGTTTCATTCGTTGGGTGCTGCCGGTAGGGCAACGTCCGTTTGGCTTCCGCGTTCAAGAGCTTGACACTACGACAGCCAGGCCGTTTCCTATGACCCACCGAGAGAGTCAGTGGAAATTGTTACATTCTGTTTCATGAGGCTCGTCCCAGCCTCGCTCCTCGGCCCGGCCGTCAACGGCCGCCCCATCCGGCACTCCATCTTCGAGGAAGCCATGAACAGACGTGCCCTCGGCGCGGCGATCGCCTCCACCGTCGCCCTGAGCCTGGCCTGCTCCACCGGTGTCCAGGCCGCCACCGCAGCACCCGGCCACGGCTCCGGACACCAGGCCGGCCCCCGCGCCGACGTCTGGGTCACCACCGCCGACCGCTCCGAACTCCTGCACCGGCGCGAGTCGGTGGCCTTCCACAGCGGCGCGTCCGCGCAGACCACCATCACGGTCGACCCGGACCGCACCTTCCAGAGCATGGACGGCTTCGGCGCCGCACTCACCGACTCCTCCGCGGCCGTGCTCGCCGGCCTGCCCGCACGGGCCCGCAACGATGCCATGCGCAAGCTGTTCGACCCCGCCGAGGGCATCGGGGTCAGCTTCCTGCGCCAGCCCGTCGGATCGTCCGACTTCACCGCGGAGGCGGAGCACTACACCTACGACGACGTCCCGGCCGGGCAGAGCGACTTCCCGCTCGCCCACTTCTCGATCGCCCACGACGAGCAGCGGATCCTCCCGCTGCTGCGCCAGGCCAGGCGCCTCAACCCGGACCTCACGGTGATGGCCACGCCGTGGAGCCCGCCCGCCTGGATGAAGACCGGCGACTCGCTGGTCGGCGGCCGGCTCAAGGACGACCCCGCCGTCTACCAGGCCTACGCCCGCTACCTGGTGAAGTTCGTCCAGGCCTACGCCGCCGCCGGGGTGCCGATCGACTACCTCACCGTCCAGAACGAGCCGCAGAACCGCAAGCCCGGCGGCTACCCCGGCACCGACCTGACGGCCGGACAGGAGGCGAAGGTCATCGCGGCGCTCGGCCCGCTGCTGAAGAGGGCCAGCCCCCGCACCAGGATCCTCGCCTACGACCACAACTGGTCCACCCACCCCGACGACGTCGCCACCACCCCGCCCGGCGAGAGCCCCGAGACCGACTACCCGTACGAGATCCTGGACAGCGACGCCGCGAAGTGGGTCGCCGGCACCGCCTACCACTGCTACTCGGGTGACCCGAGCGCCCAGAGCGCCCTGCACGACGCCCACCCCGACAAGGGCGTCTGGTTCACCGAGTGCTCCGGCTCCCACGGCGCCACCGACACCCCCGAGCAGATCTTCCGCGGCACGCTCACCTGGCACGCCCGCACCATCACGGTGGGCACCACCCGCAACTGGGCCAAGTCCGTCGCCGACTGGAACATCGCCCTCGACTCCGCCGGCGGACCGCACAACGGCGGCTGCGGCACCTGCACCGGCCTGCTGACCGTCGGGGCGGACGGCAGCGTCTCCACCGAGGCCGAGTACTACACCATCGGCCACCTCTCGAAGTTCGTGAAGCCCGGCGCGGTGCGGGTGGCCAGCACCAACTTCGGCACCACCGGCTGGAACGGGCAGCTGACCGATGTCGCGTTCCGCAACCCGGACGGCTCCACCGCGCTCGTGGTGCACAACGAGAACGACAACCCGCGCACCTTCGCCGTCGCGGTCGGCGAGCAGACCTTCGAGTACACCCTGCCCGGCGGAGCCCTGGCGACGTTCAGCTGGCCGAAGTCCGGCGCCCTGAAGACCTCGAAGCGCGAGGTCCCGCTGACCGGCGCGACGGCCACCGCCCAGCCGGCCGGGGCCGACGCGGCCCTCGCCGTCGACGGCGACGCCGCCACCCGGTGGTCCAGCGGTCACGCGCAGGAGGCCGGGCAGTACCTCCAGATCGACCTCGGCCGCACCACCCGGTTCGACCAGGTGGCGCTCGACAGCGGCGACAACCTGGGTGACTACGCCCGCGGTTGGGAGCTCTCCGGCAGCGACGACGGCGTCACCTGGCACCAGCTGCGCAGCGGGGCGGGCGCCGGTCAGCTCACCGCCGTGGACGTTCCCGGCACCCGCGCCCGCTACCTGCGAGTGACCGGCACCGGCAGCGCCGGCGCCTGGTGGAGCCTCGCCGACGTCCGGCTCTACCGCTCGCGCTGAACCACCGGCGGGCCGGTCCGGCCGGCCCGCCGGTGCACCCCCACCCTCACGCCCACCACCGGCGCACCCTCACGCCGCGCCCGTCCCCATGCCCCCACCCCGTCAGGAGCCGCACCATGGACGGATCGCACCGCTCCCGCACCACCCGCCACAGGCTGACCGCCGTCGCGGCGGCCCTCGCCCTCGCCGGCGCCGGCCTCGCCACCGTCAGCACCGCGCACGCCGCCGACACCACCGCCCAGGTCTGGATCACCACCGCCGACGGGTCCAGCAGGCTCGCCCGGGTCGGCGACACCGCCTTCTCCTCCACCACCCCGCAGGCGACCGACATCGCGGTCGACGCCGGCGACGTGCAGCAGCCGCTGGTCGGCTTCGGAGCCTCGTTCACCGAGTCCGCCGCCCACCTGGTCGCGGGCTTGGACGCCGGCACTCGCGGCAACCTGATGCACGACCTGTTCGACACCGGCAGCGGCATCGGCCTGGACTACCTGCGCCAGCCGCTGGGCGCCTCCGACTTCGTCGCCAGGCAGCCGTTCTACTCCTACGAGGACACCCCGGGCTCGTTCAGCATCGCCCGCGACCAGCAGGAGATCCTGCCGGCGATCAACCAGGCGCGGGCCGTCAACCCCGGCATCCGGATCATGGGCACCCCCTGGTCCGCGCCCGCCTGGATGAAGGACGGCAACTCGCTCAACGGCGGCAGCCTCAAACCGGAGAACTACGGGGCCTTCGCGGACTACCTCGTCCGGGCGATCCAGGCGTACCAGAGCGCGGGCGCGCCGATCAACGACCTGACCGTCGCCAACGAGCCGGAGTTCCAGACGAGTTACCCGTCGATGGGGATGACCGCCACCCAGCAGGCGGACTTCGTGAAGGTCCTGGACGGCAGGCTGACCGCGGCCGGCCTGCCCACCGAGCTCTACGCCTACGACCACAACTGGGACCACCCGAACTACCCGCTCACGGTGCTCTCCCAGGCGAGCGGCGTCGGCCGCCTCAAGGGTGCGGCGTTCCACTGCTACGGCGGCCAGCCCGAGGCGGAGCAGCAGGTCGCGAGCACCGGCAAGGCGGTCATGTTCACCGAGTGCTCCGGCACCGACTCGGCGAACAAGGCCAACACCTTCGCCGACACCCTCAAGTGGCAGACCGAGAACCTGGTCATCCGCAACCTGCGCAGCGGCGGCCGGAGCGTCGTCCTGTGGAACCTCGCACTGGACGCCAACGGCGGCCCGCAGTACGGCGGTTGCGCCACCAACTGCAACGGCGTGGTGGAGATCTCGAACGGCGGCTACACCAAGAACGCGGAGTACTACCTGCTCGGCCACATCGCCAAGTTCGCCCAGCCCGGTGCGCACCGGATCGGCTCCACCAGCCAGGGCGGCGGCGGCCTGCAGAACGTCGCGTTCCTCAACCCCGACGGCTCGCGCGGTGACGTCGTCCTCAACGCCACCTCCTCCGCTCAGCACTTCTCCGTCAGTGAGAAAGGCCGCTCGCTGACCTACGACCTGCCCGCGGGCGCGGTCGCCACCTTCACCTGGCCCGGCGCACCCACCGGCACCACCAGCCCGGGCCCGAGCGCCAGCCCGAGCAGCAGCCCGAGCCCGAGCAGCAGCCCGACCGCGGGCGGCCCGATCAACACCGCCGCCTGGTACACTCTCGCCAACGGCAACTCCGCCAAGTGCGTGGACGACGCGGGCACCGTCAACGGCAGCGCCGTCCAGCAGTGGAGCTGCACCGCGGCCGCCAACCAGCAGTGGCAGTTCACCGCCACCGACGGCGGCTACTACCGCATCACCAACCGCCGGACGGCCGGCCAGGCCCTCGACGTCACCGACGTCTCCACGGCCAACGGCGCGAAGATCCAGACCTGGCAGTGGAGCGGCGGCCCCAACCAGCAGTTCAGGCCCGTCCTGCAGGCGAACGGCTCGTACACCCTGGTCAACCGCAACAGCGGCAAGTGCCTCGACGTGACCGACGTGTCCACCGCCGACGGCGCCCGTCTCCAGCAGTGGGACTGCACCGGCGGGCCCGCCCAGGCCTTCCGCCTCACCGCCGCCGGCTGATCCGGCCCCCGCTCCGCGCCCGGGGCACGGTGACCGGCACCGCGCCGTCACCGTGCCCCGGGCGTCGCCGCCTGCCCGCCCAAAGAGGCCCCCGGCGCGGACGCGCGGGGCGTCGGCTTCCCCCGGTGCCGCCCGCCGCGGGCGCATCATGGGCCGGGTGGACGGAAGGAGATCCTCATGCCGGAACCTGTCCCGCGCAGCGGCGGATGGCGCCCGAGCGTCCCGGCACTGCCCGGGCTCGCCGTGCTCAGGGGCTACCGGCGGCCCTGGCTCCGCGGTGACCTGCTGGCCGGCGGCACCGTCGCCGCGTACCTCGTACCGCAGGTCATGGCCTATGCCGGGGTCGCGGGTCTGCCGCCGGTCGCCGGCCTCTGGGCGATCCTGCCGGCGCTGGCCGTGTACGCCTTCGTCGGGTCGTCCCGGCTGCTGTCGGTGGGGCCGGAGTCGACGACGGCGCTGATGACCGCCACCGTGGTCGGGCCGCTGGCCGGCGGGGACACCGGCCGGTACGCGGTGCTCGCCGCCACGCTGGCCGTGGTGGTCGGTGCGCTGTTCGTGCTGGCGTGGGTGGCCCGGCTGGGATTCGTCGCCGACCTGCTCTCCCGGCCCGTCCTGATCGGCTACCTGGCCGGGGTGGCGTTGATCATGATGGTGGACCAGCTGTCCAAGCTGACCGGCGTCGAGGTGGAGGGCGAGGGGTTCGGCCCGCAGCTGAAGTACTTCGTGCAGCACCTCTCGGAGGCCGACACCGCCACGGTGGTCTTCAGTGCGGTGGCGCTGCTCTTCCTCTTCGTGCTCAACCGCTTCCTGCCGCGGCTCCCCGGCCCGCTGCTGGCGGTGGTCCTCGGCACGGCGGTGGTGGGGATGTTCGGTCTGCAGGACCACGGCATCGCGGTGATCGGCGAGATCCCGGCCGGACTGCCCAGCCCCTCGCTGCCGGACCTCAGCGAGGTCCGCCGCCTGCTGCTGCCCGCCCTCGGCGTGCTCCTCGTCGGCTACACCGACGTGATCCTCACCGCCCGGGCCTTCGAGTCCCGCGGCGAGGGCGAGCGGCTGGACGCCGACCAGGAGCTGCTCGCCCTGGGCGGGGCCAACCTCGGCGCCGGGTTCCTGCACGGGTTCCCGGTGAGCAGCAGCGCCAGCCGTACGGCGCTGGCCCAGTCGGCCGGCGCGCGCACCCAGGCGTACGCGCTGACGGCCGGTGTAGCGGTGCTCGCCGTGCTGCTGTTCCTGAGTCCGCTGCTGAAGTACACGCCGTCGGCCGTCCTGGGCGCGCTGGTCGTCTTCGCCGCGATCCGCATGATCGACCTGGCGGGGCTGCGCCGGCTCAAGGGGTTCCGCCGCCGGGAGTTCCTGCTCGCGATCGGCTGCCTGGTCGGCGTGCTGGCGCTGGACATCCTGTACGGGGTGCTGGTGGCGGTGGGCCTGTCGGTGGCGGAGCTGCTCAGCCGGGTGGCCCGCCCGCACGACGCCGTCCAGGGCATGGTGCCGGGTGTCGCCGGCATGCACGACATCGACGACTACCCGCAGGCCCGTACCGTCCCCGGGCTGGTCGTCTACCGCTACGACTCGCCGCTGTTCTTCGCCAACGCGGAGGACTTCCGGAGCCGGGCGCTGGCCGCGGTCGCCGAGGAGGCGACCCCGGTCCGCTGGTTCGTCCTCAACGCGGAGGCCAACGTGGAGGTCGACATCACCGCGCTGGACTCGGTGGAGGCGCTCCGGGCCGAACTGACCGACCGCGGCGTGGTGTTCGCGCTGGCCCGGGTCAAGCAGGACCTGCGGGGCGAGTTGGACGCGTACGGGCTGACCGAGTCCGTCGGCGCTGACCGGATCTTCCCCACCCTGCCCACCGCCGTGGCCGCCTACCGGGCCTGGGGCGGCGGCCCCGGGGGCGGGAGCGCCGACCCGGAGTGAGCCGGCCGGGCCACCCGGACGGCGGCGCCCCGTTTGACGCACCCTCCGGCCGGCCGGAGGGTGTCAGGTACCGACGTCCACCGGGCGGTGGGCCGGGTCGACGCGGCAGCCGGGAGCGGCCGGCTCGCACCGGGCACCGGCCACCGGCCGCGGCGGGTGCGACGGCAGGGGCCGGGCGGGTCAGCCGCAGCGGTCGCGGACCGAGAGGAGCGGTGTCGGCGATGGCGGACAAGCAGGCCAGACGGATCGCGAGATTCATCGAGCCGCTGCGCGTGGAACCCGGCTCGCGGGTGGACCTCGCCGAGGACTTCGACCCCCGCTACAAGGCCCGGGTGAGGAAGCGGGACGGCGCCGAGCTGCTGCGCACCGGTGTCGGCCTGCTCGCCGAGTACCAGGCGAAACTGGCCGCCCAGGACACCTATGGGGTGCTGCTCTGCCTCCAGGCGATCGACGCGGGCGGCAAGGACGGCACGATCCGGCACGTGATGAGCGGGGTCAACCCCCAGGGTGTCCACGTCAGCAGCTTCAAGGTGCCCTCCGCCGAGGAGCTCGACCACGACTACCTGTGGCGCTACGCCCGGCGCCTGCCGGCCCGCGGGGACATCGCGATCTTCAACCGCTCGCACTACGAGGAGGTCCTCGTGGTGCGGGTGCATCCCGAGAACCTCGACCGGCAGCGGCTGCCGGAGGAGGCCAGGGGGCCCGACGTCTGGGCGCGCCGCTACCGGGAGATCAACGACTGGGAGCGCTACCTCTGCGACAACGGGTTCCGGGTCGTGAAGATCTTCCTGAACCTCTCCGAGGAGGAGCAGCGCACCCGCTTCCTGAGGCGGATCGACCTGCCGGAGAAGAACTGGAAGTTCTCGGCGGCGGACCTCCGCGAGCGCGAGCACTGGGACGACTACCAGCGGGCCTTCTCCGAGATGCTCTCGGCCACCAGCACCCCGTGGGCGCCGTGGTACGTGGTGCCGGCCGACCGCAAGTGGTTCGCGCGGATCTGCGCGGCCGCGGTGCTGGTGCACACGCTGATGGAGATCGACCCCCGGTACCCGGTCGTCGGCAAGTCGGCCCGCAAGGAGCTGCGGACCGCCAAGCGGCTGCTGGAGCAGCAGGCCCCCGAGGGCGCGGCGCGCGACCCGTACGCGGCCGGGCACCGGGACTGAGCACCGGGACCGAGCACCGGGACCGAGCACGGGGACTGTGCGCCGGGACGGTGCGCCGGGACTGAGCGCCGCCGCGGCCGACCCGCCGCGGTGGACGGGACACATCGGAGGTAGCGGCATGGCGGCACAGACCGACCCGGCGGACGCGGGCCCGGCCCTACGGCCCTGGTACGCGACGCCGCCTCAGGAGGTCGCGGCGCGCCTCGGCGTGGACCCGGAGGTCGGGCTCTCCGCCGCCCGGGCGGCGGACCTGCTCGCCGCGAACGGCCCCAACGCGCTGCCGGAGGAGAAGACCCGGCCGGGGTGGCTGCGCTTCCTCGACCAGTACCGCAGCTACATGCAGATCATCCTGGTCGCCTCGGCCGTGGTCGCGCTGGCGATCAAGGAGTGGAGCACGGCGGTCCTGCTGCTCGTCCTGACCCTGTTCAACGCGGTCGTCGGCCTGCGGCAGGAGGGCAAGGCCGAGAGCGCGATGAACGCGCTGCGGTCGATGATGAAGACCACCGCCCGGGTCCGGCGGGACGGCGCCGAGGCGGAGATCCCGGCCGAGGAGCTGGTGGTCGGGGACGTCGTGCTCATCGCCGCCGGCAACACCGTCCCCGCGGACGGGCGGATCGTCCGGGCCAGCTCGCTGCAGATCGACGAGTCGGCGCTGACCGGCGAGAGCGTGCCGGCGGTGAAGGACGCGGGCACCCTGACCGGCGACCGGCTGGGCCCGGGCGACCAGTCCACGATGGCGTTCATGAACACCCCGGTCACCCACGGCAGCGGCGTGCTGATCATCACCGGCACCGGCGCCGGGACGGAACTGGGCAAGATCTCCGGGATGCTCAGCCAGACCGAGAAGGAGCAGACACCGCTCACCCGGGAGCTCAACACCCTGACGCTGTGGATCGCGGCGGCGGCCGGCCTGACCATGGTGGTGATGTTCGTCCTCGGACGCAGCCGCGACCAGGCCTGGGACGTGCTGTTCGTCAGCGCCGTCTCGCTGGCCATCGCCGCCATCCCCGAGGCGCTGCCCACCGTCACCCAGGTGATCCTCTCGGTCGGCAGCCTGAACCTCGCCAAGCGCAACGCCATCGTCAAGGAGCTCCCGTCCGTGGAGACCCTGGGCTTCACCTCGGCCATCAACTCCGACAAGACCGGCACCCTGACGATGAACCAGATGACCGTCGTCGAGGTCCTCAGCCCCACCGACCGCTACACCGTCTCCGGCAGCGGCTACGGCCTGGAGGGGCGGATCCACCACGCCGCCGGGTCCTCGGCGGGCATCGAGGAGGCCATCCTGCCGTACCTGGTCGCCAGCGACGCCAGGCTGGTGGACGGCACCGTGGTCGGCGACCCGACCGAGGGCGCGCTGCTCGTCCTCGGGCACAAGGCCGGCCTGGACATCGAGGCCACCCGGGAGCGCTACCCCCGGCTCGCCACCCTGCCGTTCGACCCCGAGTACAAGCTGATGGCCACCTTCAACTCCGCCGTGGACGCCACCGGCCGGCCGGTGGTGCGCTGCTTCGTCAAGGGCGCGGCGCCCGCCGTGACGGCCCGCGCCACCACCGCGCTCGCCGTCGGCGAGACGATCCCCTGGGACGCCGAGCTGCGGGGCCGCGCCGACGCCGCGTCGCTCCGGATGGGCGGCGAGGGCCACCGGGTGATGGCCGCCGCCGAGCGCGACCTGGACCCGGCCGAGTTCGACCCGGACGGCGACCTGCTCGCGCTCGTCACCGACCTGCGGATGACCAGCCTGGTCGGCATGGTCGACCCGCCCCGCGCCGAGTCCAAGGAGGCCGTGGCCAGCGCCCAGGCCGCGCACATCCGGGTCCGGATGGTGACCGGGGACGACGTCACCACCGGCGAGGCCATCGCGCGGCAGCTGGGGATCCCCGGCGGGGCGATCCTCGGAGCGGACTTCGCGGCCATGCCGGAGCACGAACGGCTGGCCCGGATCGACGGCATCGGGGTGGTCGGCCGCGTCGCCCCCGAGCACAAGGTCCTGCTCGCCGACACGCTCAAGAAGAAGGGCGAGGTCGTCGCGATGACCGGCGACGGGGTCAACGACGCACCCGCCATCAAGGCCGCCGACATCGGCATCGCCATGGGCAGCGGCACCGACGTGGCCAAGAACGCCAGCCGGATGATCCTCTCCGACGACAACTTCGCCACCATCGTGTACGCGGTCGAGGAGGGGCGCAAACTCTACGACAACCTCACCAAGTACATCCGGTTCGTGCTGATGCTCCTGGTCACCTTCGTGCTGACCTTCCTCGGCGCGACGGTCTTCAACATCGCCGCCGGCGAGCCGTTCACCCCGCCCCAGGTGCTCTGGATCCACTTCGTCGTCAACGCGCCCTTCGGCTTCGCCCTCGGCTTCGACCTGGCGAGCCCCGGCCTGATGCGGCGCACCCCGCGCCCGCGCGGCGAGTCGCTGCTCACCCGGTCCGTGATGCTCACCGTCGGCCTGAGCGGCCTGGCCGTCACGGTGGCGCTGCTGCTGCTGATCACCCTGGGCCAGCACCACTTCGGCAGCCTGCAGACCGGCAGCTCGATCGCCTTCACCGCCTTCGCGCTCTGCCTGATCGTGGCGGCCTACGAATGCCGCAGCGAGCGGGCCACCGTGCTGAGCACCAGCACCTTCGACAGCCGGCCGATGAACCTGGCGGCCCTGTCCGAGTTCGTCCTGGCGGTGCTGGTGACCCAGATGGACGCCTTCCGCCGGATGCTCGGCACCACCGAGATCACCCTCGCCCAGTTCGGCTGGGCCCTGCTGGCGCCGGTCGCCCTGCTGCTCCTGTGGGAGCTCGGCAAGCTGCTGGCCCGGCGGGGCTCGACGGCCGTCTGAACGCCCCCCGCCGCCGCGCCCGCGCGCGCCCGCGAGGTGGCCGGAACGCGGTGCCGGTACGGGGCGTCGTCGCAGATGCCGATCCGCCTGCTGGTCGAAAATGGCCTAAAGCTAGCATGTGTGTGCGCATCGCCTAGTTCGAGAGATGAATCTGTGACTGTCAACGAAGACGTGTTCACTAACTGGAAGAACCGCGAGGAGATCGCGGAGTCCATGATCCCGATCATCGGGAGACTGCACCGGGAGAGGGACGTCACCGTCCTGCTGCACAGCCGCTCCCTGGTGAACAAGTCGGTGGTGAGCATCCTGAAGACCCACCGCTTCGCCCGCCAGATAGCCGGCGAGGAGCTCTCGGTCACCGAGACCATGCCGTTCCTGAAGGCCCTCGCCGCACTGGATCTCGGCCCCTCCCAGATCGACATCGGCATGCTCGCCGCCACCTACGGCGCCGACGACCGCGGTCTCTCGGTCGAGGAGTTCACCGCGGAGGCCGTCGCCGGCGCCCTCGGCGACGACAAGCTGGAGCACCGCGGGTCGCGGGACGTCGTGCTGTACGGCTTCGGCCGGATCGGCCGGCTGCTGGCCCGCCTGCTGGTCGAGAAGACCGGCTCGGGCAACGGGCTGCGGCTGCGCGCCATCGTCGTGCGCAACAGCGGCGGCGAGGACCTCGTGAAGCGCGCCTCGCTGCTGCGGCGCGACTCGATCCACGGCCAGTTCCAGGGCACCATCACGGTCGACGAGGCGAACAGCCTGATCATCGCCAACGGCTGCGAGATCAAGGTGATCTACTCGAACGACCCGAGCTCGGTGGACTACACCGAGTACGGCATCGACGACGCCATCCTGATCGACAACACCGGCCGCTGGCGCGACCGCGAGGGGCTGTCCAAGCACCTGCGCCCCGGGATCGCGAAGGTCGTCCTGACCGCGCCGGGCAAGGGCGACATCCCCAACGTCGTGCACGGCGTCAACCACGACTCGATCAAGCCGGACGAGCAGATCCTCTCCTGCGCGTCCTGCACGACCAACGCGATCGTCCCGCCGCTGAAGGCGATGGCGGACGAGTACGGCGTGCTGCGCGGGCACGTCGAGACGGTTCACTCGTACACCAACGACCAGAACCTGCTCGACAACTACCACGACTCGGACCGCCGCGGCCGCTCGGCGGCCCTGAACATGGTGATCACCGAGACGGGCGCGGCCTCCGCCGTCGCCAAGGCGCTGCCGGACCTCCGGGCGACCATCACCGGCAGCTCGATCCGCGTCCCCGTGCCGGACGTCTCGATCGCGATCCTGAACCTGCAGCTCGCCCGCGAGACCACCCGCGAGGACGTCCTCGACTACCTCCGCAACGTGTCGCTGACCTCGCCGCTGAAGCGCCAGATCGACTTCATCAGCGCCCCCGACGCGGTCTCCAGCGACTTCATCGGATCGCGCCACGCCTCGATCGTCGATGCCGGCGCCACCAAGGTCGAGGGCGACAACGCCATCCTCTACCTCTGGTACGACAACGAGTTCGGCTACTCCTGCCAGGTGATCCGGGTCGTCCAGCACGTCTCCGGTGTGGAGTACCCGACCTACCCCGTCCCGGCGGTCTGAGGCACGGGAGGTCCGGCGGGCCCGGCCCCGGTGGGGCCGGGCCCGCTCCGCCGACCCGGCGCGGCCGTGAGGCGGCAGCGGGGCGATCGATCCGGATCGCCCCCGCTGCCGCCTCGCGGCGTTCCGGGGGCCCGCCGGCCCCCGCGGTCACGACAGGCGACCCGGCTCGGCGTGTCGGATAGTGGACCCGGTGGGGGACCTCCTCGGATTGGACGCGCATGGACCGCTATCCTCCGATCGCCGACCACGGCCTGGTGGGTGACCTGCAGACCGCCGCCCTGGTGTCCTCGCAGGGTGCGGTGAACTGGTTCTGTTCGCCGAGGTTCGACTCGCCGAGCGTCTTCGCCTCGCTCCTCGACCACGACCGCGGCGGATACTTCCTGCTGGCGCCGGAGCACGCGGACGTGTCCTGCAAACAGCTCTACTACCCGGACACCGGGGTGCTCGTCACCAGGTTCATGTCGCCGGCGGGCGTCGGCGAGGTCATCGACTGGATGCCCGCCAACACCACCCGCACGGCCACCGACCGGCACAGCATCAAACGCGTGATCCGGGCGGTTCGCGGCACCGTGCAGTTCGTCCTGGAGTGCCGCCCGCGGTTCGACTACGCCCGGGCCGAGCACGAGCTGGAGGTACGGCCGGAGGAGGCCGTGTTCCGCGCCCCCGGCATCACCGGCCACCTCCAGGCGAGCTTCCCGCTGGAGCGGGACGGCCGGGACGTCCGGGGCACCGTCACCCTTGAGAGCGGCGAGTCGGCCGCCGCCGTGTTCACCACCTACGCCGCCGACGGCGAGGATCCGCCCCCGCTCAGCGTGGAGGACGTCACCGCCCAGCTGTGGGAGGAGGTCGACTTCTGGCAGAAGTGGCTGCACACTTCGCACTACCGGGGTCGCTGGGCCGAGATGGTGAACCGCTCCGCCATCACCATCAAGCTCCTCACCTACCACCCCACCGGCGCGCCGGTGGCGGCCGCCACCATGGGCCTGCCCGAACAGGTCGGCGGCGAACGCAACTGGGACTACCGGTACTCGTGGGTGCGGGACGGCTCGCTCTCGGTGCGGGCGCTGCTCGACCTCGGGTTCGTCGAGGAGGCGACCGCGTTCACCAAGTGGCTGGGCAACCGGATGCGCGACCGGGCCGACCTCCCCGGCGAGCGCCTGCAGATCATGTACCGGGTGGACGGCGAACCGCACCTGACCGAGGAGATCCTGGAGCACCTGGAGGGCTACCGGGGCTCGCGTCCGGTGCGGGCCGGCAACGCCGCGGCCGACCAACTGCAGCTCGACATCTACGGCGAGTCCCTCTACGCCATGGCCGAGGGCCTGGACGTCGGCGTGGAGCTCGGCTACCACGGCTGGAAGGGCCTCGCCCGGACCCTGGACTGGCTGTGCGACAACTGGGACCGCCCCGACGAGGGCGTCTGGGAGACGCGCGGCGGCCGCAACGACTTCACGTTCAGCCGGGTGATGTGCTGGGTCGCCTTCGACCGGGGCATGCGCCTGGCGATCGAGCTCAGCCGGCCCGCCGACATCCCGCGCTGGCGCCAGGCCCGCGACGACATCCTGGAACAGGTGATGGACAAGGGCTGGAGCCACACCGAGCAGGCCCTGGTGCAGCACTACGGCGGTGACGTGCTGGACGCCTCCCTCCTGCTGATCCCGCGGGTGGGGTTCCTGGCCGCGAAGAGCCCGGGCTGGATCTCCACCCTGGACGCGATGGAGCGCAAGCTCGTCTCCGACAGCCTCGTCTACCGCTACGACCCGGCCGCGTCGCCGGACGGCCTGCGCGGCTCGGAGGGCACCTTCAGCCTCTGCACCTACCTCTACGTCGACGCGCTGGCGCGGGCCGGGCGGGTCCGGGCGGCGCGGTACACCTTCGAGAAGATGCACACCTACGCCAACCACGTCGGGCTGTTCGCCGAGGAGATCGGCCCGAGCGGCGAGCAACTCGGCAACTTCCCGCAGGCGTTCACGCACCTGTCGCTGATCATGGCGGCATCGACCCTGGACGAGGCCATTGACCGGGCGCGCGACTGAGACGGCGCCGGGCGCCGGGGGCGCGGGCCCCCGGCCGCAGAGCCGGCGGGAGTTCGAGGCGCTGTACGCGCGGCTGCGGGCGTCCGCCGCCCCCGGCGGCCGCGGGGCGCTGGCGACCATCACCCCCGAGACGGTCCGGGCCGCCGCGGCCGAGGTCCGCGCCGGCCGGACGGTCACCCTGGCCTCGCCGACCGAGACCGCCCCCGCGCCCGACAACCCGCACCCGGCCGGCCACCGGCTCACCAGCCCGCCCGAGGCCGAGGCCGAGCGCACCGGACTGCACTTCGCCACCGACCACTTCGGGATGGACGTGCACGGCGACGCGCAGAGCCACCTGGACGCGCTGTGCCACGTCGTCTACGACGGCACCCTCCACGGGGGGATCCCGGCGACCACCGTCACCGCCGACGGTGCCTCCGCGCTCTCGGTGGACCTCGCGCGGGACGGCATCGTCGGCCGCGGCGTCCTGCTGGACGTCCCGCGGCTGCGCGGGGTGCCGTGGCTGGAGCCGGGCGACCACGTCACCGCCGACGACCTCCGGGCCGCCGAGGAGGCCCAGCGGGTGCGGGTCGGCGCGGGGGACATCCTGCTCGTCCGGGTCGGGCACCGCCGCAGGCGGGTCGAGAAGGGGCCGTGGGACGCGGCCCGCAGCCGGGCCGGACTGCACCCCGCGGCGGTGGAGTTCCTCGCCGAGCGCCGGATCGCCGCCCTCGGCGGCGACGGCAACAACGACACCGCCCCGAGCCCCACCGAGGGGGTGGACTTCCCCGTGCACGTGCTCGCCGTCCACGCCCTCGGCCTCCACCTCATGGACTACCTGCAGTTCGAGGACCTGGCGCCGCTCTGCGAGCAGGAGCGCCGCTGGTCGTTCCTCTGCGTCGTCGCGCCCCTGCGGCTGCCCGCGGCGACCGGCTCGCCGGTGAACCCCATCGCGATCCTCTGACCGGGCGGACACCGAACGGTCCGTCACCGACCCCCGCCACCACCCCCCCCGTAACCCACCGCCCCCGTAACTCAGTACCCCTGGCCCCCCGGCACGGGCCCCGCACCGACCCACGATCCGAGGCGACCACCATGGCAGGCACCGAGCACTACGACGTCATCGTCATCGGCACCGGAGCCGGCGGCGGCACCCTGGCCCACCGGCTCGCGCCCAGCGGCAAGCGCGTCCTGATCCTGGAACGCGGCGACTACCTGCCCCGCGAGCGGGACAACTGGGATTCGACCGCGGTCTTCGTCAAGGGCAAGTACCGCGCGCCCGAGTTCTGGTACGACAGGCACGGCGACCGGTTCCCACCCGAGGTCAACTACTACGTGGGCGGGAACACCAAGTTCTACGGCGCCGCGCTGTTCCGCCTGCGGCCCGAGGACTTCGGGGAGGTGCGCCACCACGGCGGCCTCTCCCCGGCCTGGCCGATCCGCTACGAGGACCTGGAGCCGTACTACACCCAGGCCGAGCACCTCTACCTCGTCCACGGCCGGCACGGCGAGGACCCGGGGGAGGGGCCGGTCAGCGCCCAGTACGCGTACCCGCCGGTGCGCCACGAGCCGCGGATCCAGCAGCTCAGCGACGACCTGGAGAAGCAGGGGCTGCACCCCTTCCACCTGCCGATCGGGGTCAACCTGACCCAGGACGGCGCGGGCGCGGCGACGCACACCAGCGTCTGCATCCGCTGCAACCGGGTCGACGGCTTCCCCTGCCTGGTCCGCGGCAAGGCCGACGCGCAGGTGATCTGCGTGGACCCGGCCCTGGAGCACCGGAACGTCACCATGGTCACCGGCGCGAACGTCCGCCGGCTCGAAACCGGGCCGACCGGGCGCAGCGTGGACCGGGTGGTCGCCGAACTCGCGGACGGGACGCGGGTGGAGTACTCCGCCGACATCGTGGTGGTGGCCTGCGGCGCCGTGAACTCCGCCGCCCTGCTGCTGCGTTCGGCCGACGACCGGCACCCGAACGGGCTGGCCAACAGTTCGGACGTGGTGGGCCGGCACTACATGCGGCACAACAACCGCGCCCTGATGGCGGTCTCCAAGGAGCCCAACGACACGCAGTTCCAGAAGACCCTCGCCCTCAACGACTGGTACCTGGGCTCCGACGACTGGGAGTTCCCGCTCGGCGGGATCCAGATGCTCGGCAAGTCGGACTCCGACCAGATCCGCGGCGAGGCCCCCCGCTGGGCCGGACTCGCCTCCCCGGACCTGCCGTTCGAGGTGTTGGCCCATCACGCGGTGGACTTCTGGCTGTGCGGCGAGGACCTCCCGCACCCGGACAACCGCGTCACCCTGGACAGCGCCGGCGACATCCACCTCGCCCTGGACGAGCGGAACAACATCGAAGGGCTGAACCGCCTCCAGCACAAGCTCCAGAAGATGCTGGGCCACCTGGGCATGCACCCGCACCACCTGCTGCCGCACAGCCTCTACCTGCACAAGGGGATGCCGATCGGCGCCACCGCCCACCAGGCCGGGACGGTACGGTTCGGCACCGACCCGCGGACCTCGGCGCTCGACGTCGACTGCAGGGCCCACGACCTCGACAACCTCTACGTGGTGGACACCGGCTTCTTCCCGAGCATCGGGGCGGTGAACCCCTCCCTGACGGCCATCGCCAACGCGCTGCGGGTCGGCGACCGCATCCTGGAGCGCCTCGGCTGAGCCCCAACGCCGTCGAGGTCGGCGGTCGGTCGGGGGCGGGAGCGAGGTGATCCGCTCCCGCCCCCGGCCGAGGCCGCATCGGGGCACGGACCCGCGTACCTGATCGACGACACCGCGCCGCCCCTCGGCGACCGACCCTCGGCGGCCGACCGTCCACGAGACCGACCGTCCGCGCGACCGAACCGAGCCCTGACGGGCCGACGCACCGGGCCACCCCGGTGCGTCGGCCCGTCGCCGTGCTGAGCCCGAGTGCCCGGTGCCCGGTGCCCGGCGGTCGTCCGGGGGCGCGGCCGTGGACGGGAGCCCCCGGGAGGAAACGGCCGGTCGTCCACGATCGATCGGTTCGAGGGCGATCGATGGTCGTCGAATGATCACGGACAGGTAACTGGTCTGAACCTAAATTTGGGAGTTGTTCATACACCTGTGCCCTGCGCGAGGTTCGGGGATCGCCGTGCGGCTCCAAGCTCTTCAGCGGCGGCCGACGGGAGCGTGCTTCATTCCGGGCCGCCCGTCCTGCACCTCCCTCCGACTCCCCTGGGAGTTCCTGTGCGCATGTCCCGTCTGTCCCGTCCCGTTCGGGCCGGCCTCGCCACCGCCGCGCTCACCGCGACGCTGATTCCGCTCACCGGTGTCCAGGCCTCGGCGGCCACCGGTCCGTACAAGGGCCTGCCGAACGGCACCAAGACGGCCAAGACGCTGGTGATCGGCGTCGACGGCACTCGCTACGACAAGCTGCTGACCGCCGACGCGCCGAACATCAAGGCGCTGATGGCCTCGGGCCTGACCGCCACCAGCAACCTCTACGCCAACCCGCTGGCCCCGACGCTCTCCGGCCCGGGCTGGTCGTCCATCGCCACCGGCGTCTGGCCCGACAAGCACGGCGTGAAGGACAACACCTTCGCCGGCTCGCAGTTCGCCCAGTACCCGGACTTCGCCACCCGGCTGGAGACGGCGGCGCCGAGCGCCTCCACCCTGGTCGTCGCCTCCTGGAACCCGATCGCCGACAACGTCTTCCACGGCACGCCGGACCTGCGGATCGACGAGAGCGAGAACGACAACAAGACCGCCTCGGACGCCGTCGACTACCTCACCAACGGCAACCCCGACACCACCATGCTGCACTTCGACGAGGTCGACGAGGCCGGTCACGGCTACGGCGGCGCCAGCACCCAGTACGCCGCCGCCATCCACTCGGTGGACGCGCTGGTCGGGCAGGTCGTCCAGGCGGTGCGCAACCGCGCGACGTACGCCGCCGAGGACTGGCTGATCATCGTCACCACCGACCACGGGCACACCGACGCGGGCGGCCACGGCGGGAACAGCGCCCTGGAGCGGCAGACCTTCCAGGTCGTCAACGGGGCCGGGTACGCGGCCGGTTCGACCCGCTACGACGTCAAGCCGGTCGACATCGCCCCCACCGTGCTCAAGCACGAGGGCGTCACCGTCAACCCGGCCTGGCAGCTCGACGGCAAGCCGATCGGCGAGATCGTCCCCGACGCCTTCGACGCGCTCCGCCCGAGCCTGCAGACCCGGGTGGACGAGACCGGCATCCCCGCCACCACCAAGGGCTTCACCCGCACCCCGCCGGCCGGCTGGACCATCGACAACTCCCGGATGCCGAGCGGCGGCGTCACCGAGTGGCGCGGCTGGGCCTTCGCCACCGACGAGTTCTGGACCGCCGCCCAGCTCGGCCAGTCGCGCGAGACCAACGTCCGCGCCCGCAACGTGTTCGCGGTCGCCGACTCCGACGAGTGGGACGACAAGACGCACGGCACCGGCCAGTTCGACTCCACGCTGGTCAGCCCCGCCTTCCCGGTCAGCGGCACCCAGGCCACCATCTCCTTCGCCAACAACTACAAGGTGGACGGCCCGCAGACCGGCGACCTGTACGTCGTCTTCGGGACCGGCGCCCCGCAGCTGGTGAAGTCCTACCGCAGCGACCTCAACTCCTTCGAGAAGCTCACGGTCGCCGTCCCGGCCGGGGCCACCACCGCGCAGCTCCAGTTCCGCTACACCGGCACCAACAGCGCGTTCTGGACGGTGGACCAGGTCTCCGTCACGTCCTGACGCACCGGTGGGCCGGGCCGCGGCGGGCGGGAGCGAGCTGATCCGCTCCGCCACCGTGGTCCGGCAGGGCCCGGGCAGGCGTCGTCGCCTGCCCGGGCTACTTCGCGACGTCCTCGTCGGTGAGGGGCTCCAGGACGCCCCGGGTGTCGAGGCGGTAGAGCACGGTCACGGCCGGGCCGATGAGGACGAGCGCGACGAGGGCGACGATCAGCATCCACTGCAGGGTGGCGCTCGCGCCGGCCGCGTCCCGGACGGTCAGCGAGGTGGGCACCAGGTACGGGCGCTGGGCCACGCCCCACGCACCCACCGCCAGGGCCACCGCCGCGACCGCGCTCCAGCGCGCCCAGCCGAGCGCCGGGCCGGCGACCAGCACGGCCGTGACCGCGCCGGCGGCCGCCGAGAGCAGGACGAGCAGCAGTCCCCAGCCGTGGGTGAGCCCGTGGTGGACGTACGAGGCGTCGTCGGCGGTCACGACCAGGCCGACCACGCCCACCACCAGCACGGCGGCGACGGCCGCCCAGGCGCGCAGCCGGAAGTAGCCGACCAGCTCGTCGGCCCCGAACCGGCGGGCGTCAGCGGTGAGGAAGACCGCACCGAGCACGGCGCTCGCGCCCACGGCGAGCAGCCCCGCCACCACCGACGTCGGATTGGCCCAGGCGTCGGCCGAGGCGGTGGTGCCGGGCGTGACCCGGCCGGAGGCCACGCTGCCGATCACCGCGCCCAGGAAGAACGGGGTGAGCAGCGAGGAGACGGCGAAGGCCGCGCCGTACACCCGGCGCGCCGCGAGGCGGCGGGTGGGCTTGCGCAGCGCGAAGCCGGCGCCGCGCAGGACCATGCCGACGGCGGCGAGCGCCAGCGGGAGCCAGAGCGCGGTGAACACGGTCTGGAAGAAGTCCGGGAAGCCCGTCCACATCAGCACCAGCACGAAGACCAGCCAGACGTTGTTGACCTCCCAGACCGGGGCCATCGCGTGGTCGATCAGCCGGCGCGGCCGCTCTCCTCGCCGGGTGCCCCCGGCGAGGAGGTCCCAGAAGCCGGCGCCGTAGTCGACGCCGCCGCCGCAGGCGTAGGCGGCGATCGCCAGCAGCAGGACCCAGGACAGGACGTCGGCGGTCACTCGGGGTCTCCCGGTGCCCGGCCCGGGCCGTCGGCCGGCGGTGGCGACTGCGGTGCGGTGGCGGCGAGTTCGGGGCGCGGTCCGTAGGGGGTGTCGGTCTCCGGGCTCTCCGCGGCCACCGTGCCGCCGCCGGCCAGGCGCCAGCGGGTGCGCATCTTGAGCAGCACGGTGAGGAACGCCCCGAAGATGAGGACGTAGACCACGGCCACGACCCCGAACATCGTCCACAGCGAGGCCGCGCCGGTCGGGGTGACGGCCTCCGAGACCCGCATGTTCTGGTAGACGATCCACGGCTGGCGCCCCACCTCGGTGGTGATCCAGCCGCACTCCACGGTGAGCAGGCTGGCGGCTCCGGCCACGGCCGCGCAGCGGAAGAACCAGCGCGAGCGCGGCAGGTCGCGGCGCCGCCACCAGCACCAGGCGTACCAGAGGACGAGTGGGATCAGCAGGCTGCCGACGGTCGCCATGATGTCGAACGCCCAGTGCACGATGGTGGCCTGGGTGGCGGTGGGACGGTCGGCGGCGGGCACCGAGCTCAGGCCGGTCACCTGCGTGTCGGGGCTGAACCCGGCCAGGACGGAGTCGAGTTGGGGGATCTTCAGGCCGCCCTTGACGGTGCCGTCCTCCTGGAGCCGGCCGAAGAGGTACTCGGGCACGTGCGTGTCGGTGTCCCAGACCAGTTCGGTCGCGGCGAACTTGATCGGCTGCTTCTGGTAGACCTGCCGCGCGATGTTGTCGCCGAGGAAGAACTGCACAGGGGTGAGGATCGCGGCGACGGTGAACGGCACGGTGAAGCCGAGGCGGTGGTAGCGGTCCCGGCGGCCGCGCAGCCAGCCGACCGCGTAGACCCCGGCGACGACGTACCCGGCGGTGAGGAACATGGCGACCACGAAGTGCCAGTACTCCGGCCCGAACATCGGGGTGAAGACCGCCTGCCGGACGTCGACGTCCACGGGGTTGCCGGCCGGGTCGAGCTGGAATCCCTGCGGGGTGTTCATCCAGGAGTTGGCGGCGATGATGCCGAACGCCCCCATCAGCGCCGTCAGCGGCAGCGGGACGCCCAGCCAGAAGTGCGTCCACGGCTTCAGCCGGCGCCAGCCGTAGAGGTAGATCGCGATGAGGATCGCCTCCAGGAAGAACGCCCACGCCTCGACGCCGAACCCGAGGCCGAAGACGTCGCCCCAGCGGCCCATCATGCCCGGCCACAGCAGCCCGAACTCGAAGGACAGCACGGTGCCGGTGACGATGCCGACGGCGAACTGGACGGCCATCACCGCCGACCACCGCCGGGCCAGCAGCAGCGCGGTCGGGTCGCCCCGGCGCAGGCCCCGGTGGTGCATCAGCAGCGTGACGAACGGCAGGGCCACCCCGAACGGCACCAGCATGATGTGCGAGGCGAGGGTGAACGCCATGAGCTCGCGGGCCGGCAGCAGCTGCGCCGGGGTGCTCGCGAGGAGCCGGGTCGCGAGGAACTGGGTCGCGGTCTCCACCTGCGGCTCAGCCCCCGGTGGCGAAGCCGGGGAAGAGCGTCATGCCGCCGTCGACGTACAGCGTGGCGCCGACCACGTAGTCCATCAGGTCCGAGGCCAGCACGGCCACCGCGCGGGCGATGTCCTCCGGGTCGCCGACCCGGCGGTACGGGATCAGCCGCAGCAGGTCGGTCTCCGCCTCGGGGGTGTCCCAGGCGGACTTGTTGATGGGCGTGCGGATGGCGCCGGGCGCGACGGCGTTGACCCGGATCCCCTGCGGTGCCAGCTCCTGCGCCAGGGTCTGCATCATCATCAGGACGCCGCCCTTGGAGGCCGCGTAGTTCACGTGGCCCGCCCAGGGGATGATCTGGTGGACGGAGCTCATGCACACGATCTTGCCGGCCGAGCGGGAGACCTCCGGGACGACGCCGCGGCGGACGAACTCCTTCGCGGCCTCGCGCGCGCACAGGAACTGGCCGGTGAGGTTGACCTCCAGGACCTTGTTCCACTGGTCGAGCGTCATCTCGGTGCTGGCGGCGTCGCGTTGCAGCCCGGCGTTGGCCACCAGGACGTCGATGGTGCCGAACTGCTCGACCATCCGCCCGACCATGCCGACCACCTGGCCCTCGTCGGAGACGTCCGCCTCGTGCGCGTACGCCTGCACGCCGAAGGACCTGATCTCCTCGACCACCTCCTCCGCCGCCTCGCGGCCGAAGACGTAGTTGACCACCACGTCGGCGCCGGCGCGGCCCAGACCGATCGCCGTCGCCTTGCCGATCCCCGAGTTCGCTCCGGTGACCAGGGCCTTCTGACCCCGGAGGATGGGCGGCAGCTCCGGGCTCGGCTGGTCGGCGGATGAAGCCATGGTCGTCTCCCGTTCGTGGTCTCCCGTTCGGTACGGCGCCACGCTGCCGCCGCCGCCCGCGGCTCGGGAGACGGCCCGCCGGTCGTTGGGCCATCGGGCCCAGCGGCGTCCCTCGCACGGGCTACCGTCCGGCCGACGGCCCTCGCGGTCGCCGTCAGTTGCCGGGCCCGGTGACCACGTTGTCCAGCGGCTCGCCCGCGAGGAAGCGCTCCAGCTGGCCGCGGATCAGGCGCAGCGCGCGCGGCAGAAAGGCCGAGCTGTTGCCGCCCACGTGCGGGCTGATCAGGGTGCGGGGCGCGCGCCAGAGCGGATGGCCGGGGGGAAGCGGCTCCGGGTCGGTGACGTCCAGCGCCGCGGCGAGCCGGCCGCGGCCCAGCTCCGCGAGCAGGGCGGCGGTGTCCACCACGGCGCCCCTGGCCACGTTGACCAGCAGGGCGTCGTCCTTCATCGCGGCCAGGAACCGGGCGTCGACCAGCCCCCTGGTCTGCGCGGTCAGCGGCAGGGTCAGCACCACCACGTCGGCGCGGGGCACCAGGGCCGTCAGCTCGGTCAGCGGCCGGACCGGGCCGCGGGGCGCGGCGCGGGCGGTGCGGGCCACCCGCAGGACCTCGCACTCGAAGGGGACGAGGCGCTCCTCGACGGCCGCGCCGATGGACCCGTACCCGACCAGCAGGACGGTGCGGTCGGCGAGCGCGGTGGCGGAGCCGCCCTCCCACACCTCGCGGTCCTGCGCCCGGACGAAGCCCGGCACGCCCCGCAGCGCGGCGAGCAGGAGCGTCAGGGCGAGCTCGGCGGTACTCGCGTCGTGGACGCCGCGGGCATTGCACAGCGTCACCCCGGGGGGCAGGAAGGGCAGCAGGTCGTCGACGCCGGCCGACAGGCTCTGCAGCACCCGCAGCCGGGGCATCCGCTCCAGCAGCGGCAGCGCGGCGGCGCCCCGGGTGTACGGGACGACGAAGAACTCCACCGCGCGGAGCACCGGTTCGGGAGGCGCGGCGCCCCGGCCGTCCCACACGGCCACCGCCAGGTCGGCCGCGCCCACCTGCTCGGGCGGGTACGGGAGGAGGACGGCCGGTGGCCCGGCTGGTGCGGTGGACGGGCGGCTCATGGGGTGATCCCAACAGCTGCCGGGCCCGGCCGCAATCAACGGGGCCGCCGCACCGCCCGTCCTCCCCCCTTCGGCGGCTCCGGCGGGTCCGGTCCCGGGGCCGTCCGGGTGCACCGGGCGGCCCGGCCGGCGGTATGCCCGGCGGTCAGCACGTGCGTACGGGCCCGAGCCCTACCTGCCGGGACCGCCGCCCGGTCTGCGCGGCCCGACCGCTACCCGCCGGCGCCGGGCCGGGGCGGCGCCGTCGGGCGGTGGCGGCCACCGATGCCCTGCGAGTCGGCCGTCCGTGCCGTGTCCCGCCGGGGAGCGTCCGCGAAGGCGCGCTCGACCGAGGCCGTGAGGAGGTCGAGTTCGGTGCGGACGGCCGGCAGGCACTCGGCGGGCAGGGCGTCCAGGAGGCCCTCGAACAGGGACTGCAGCCGCCTGCACACCTGGAGCGAGGTCGCGCCGTACTCGCGGATCTCGCTGACGGCGAGCTGGAGGTACTCCTCCCAGGTCCGCCCCGGCACCACGAGGCGCGGACGCCCCCGCTCGTCGGCGATCACGTACCGGCTGCCCAGTCCGATCCGGCCGGCTGCATAGAGGAAGGCCTCGATGTGGTTCAGCACCTGCGCGGACGTGGTGGGGTCGTTGACGGCGGGTGACAGTGCCCGGATGGCGATGTCGACGAGGATGCGCAGGGCGAAGGCCGGATCCTGCTCGATGGTGCGCTCCGAGCCGAGCGCGAGGAGTCCGGCCACCCGGCGCGGGTCGGGCGGCACGGATCCGTCGTGGTGGACCTCGACGAGGGCGGCCCCGGGCGGCACGAAGTCCCCGACCGAGTGGTTCATCACCAGGACCCAGTCGTGCCGGGTCGCCAGCGCGACCATCCGGGAGGCGTTGACCGCCTGGATCACGCCACCGCGCCCGGCCCGGACCAGCGTCACCGTACCGGTCGGCGCCGGTGTCCAGGCAGCGGTCGCGGCGGACCCGCGGATCCGGGTCGCCCCTGCGTCGAGGACCTTCTCGCCCATGCGCCCCACGATGTCGGCGATCGCCACCGGCCGCAGGTTGTGGGTGAACCGGTTGAGGTAGACCAGCAGGAGCAGCAGGCTGACCGAGACGGCGACACCGGCCAGCGTCACCCCCAGGTCGGGGACGGAGTTCTCCTCGATGCTCCGCAGCAGGGCGTAGGCGAACGCGAAGGTGCCGGTGAACGTGGCCAGTACGGCCTCCTGCAGCCGGTCGCGGTACCAGAGCCTCATGTAGCGCGGCGACAGCGTGCCGGTGGCCTGCTGGATGACCAGGACACCGATGGTCACGACGAACCCAAGCAGCGCGATCATGGAGCCGATCACGGAGCTGAGGACGGAACTCGCGGTCGTCGCGGAGTAGTGCCAGTCGTGCCGCAGCCAGGCCGCCCCGTCCGCGGCCAGGGCGGCCTCGGCGAGGGCGACCCCGAGCACCAGCCCGAGCAGCGGCACGATCCACAGGCTGGCCTTGGTGTACTGCCGCAGGCGGAACCGGGCGGCCCAGGACGTCATCGCGCGCACCCGGGAGCGGAGCACCCTCCGTGCGCCGGCGCGGGACTCGACACGATGGGCCCCTCCCTTTCGGCTCCGGACGGCGAAGAGGCCTCCACCTTCGCCCCCGCCCTCCCCGCCGCCGTGGCCGACACAGGGGGACGGCCGAGACCCGCGCCGCGACTCACCCGATCGGCGCACGGTGGACGCCCCGCCGCCGTGGTCGGGGCGCGCGAGCGCTGCCGGGAGCACCGGGGCGGTGCCCGGGGACCGTCCGGGCACCGCCTGGTCCGCGCCTCAGCTCGGGCGCAGCTCCAGGGTGCAGCACTTCACGCTGCCACCGGCCTTGAGGAGTTCGGTCAGATCGACGCCGACCGGTTCGAAGCCGCGCTCCCGCAGCCGCTCCTTGAGCTGGACCGCGGCCTCGGGCAGCAGCACGTGCCGGCCGTCGGAGAGCGCGTTGAGGCCGAACACGGCCGCGTCCTCGGCGGTGGCCAGGATCGCGTCCGGGTAGAGCTCGCGGAGCACCGCGCGGCTGCCCGGGCTGAACGCCTCCGGGTAGTACATGACCTCGGTCTCGGAGAGGACGGCCAGCGCGGTGTCCAGGTGGTAGAACTCGGGGTCGACCAGGGTGAGTCCGACCACCGGGAGGCCGAAGAACTCCTGGGCCTCGGCGTGCGAGCGCGGGTCGGTCCGGAACCCCGTCCCGGCGAGCAGCGTGCGGCCGACGACCAGGTAGTCGCCCTCGCCCTCGTTGATGTGCTCGGGCCAGTGGACGTCGGTGTAGCCGTGCTCGGTGAACCAGGAGAGGTACGCCGGCCCCTCCGCCGTCCGCTCCACGTGCCGGAACCGCGCACCGAGGACGCGGCCGTCGACGACGGTGGCGCCGTTGGCGGCGAACACCATGTCGGGCAGGCCCGGCACGGGCTCGATCACCTCGACCGTGTGCCCCAGCTCCTCGTAGAGGTTCTTCAACCCCGTCCACTGCGCCAGGGCCAGCGCGGTGTCGACCGGCTTGGCCGGGTCCATCCACGGGTTGATCGAGTAGCGGACGTCGAAGTGCTGCGGCGGGCACATCAGGAACCGCCGCGGACGCGCCACCCGCCGGGGCCGGGCGGGCGCGGTCGGCCGGTGGGCGGGGATGTCGTCGGTCGAGGGCATGGGACTCTCCGGGAGGGACGGGAGGCGGACGCAGGATCGCTGCGCCGCACTCGGAGAAGGAGCGCACCGGGGGCCCTGTCGGCGGCCGGATCCGGTCGCGGACGGGGGGGGTCTGGTGCGGCGGAGGGGTTCGCCGCGGGAGTCGTGGTGACGGTGCGTCAGATGACGGCGATGTGCGCGGCAAGTCTGACCCGGGTCCGTGTCGCGGATGCGAACGGGGCCGGAACTCCCGGTCGGCGGTGGCGGGCGAGTACGGGCGGTGCGGTGGTACCGCCTCCGGGGTCGGTCAGGTGGTGGTGGCCGCGGTGCGGGCGATGAGGGAGGCGGGGCGCATGTCCGTCCAGTGGGTGTCCACGTAGTCGGTGCAGGCCTGGCGGCTGTCCTCGCCGTGGACGACGGTCCAGCCGGCCGGTACCTCGGCGAAGGCGGGCCACAGCGAGTGCTGGTTCTCGGCGTTCACCAGCACGAAGTAGCGGGCGTCGTCGTCCTCGAACGGGTTGGTGGTGCTCATGTCGTCGTCCCTCGCGGAGATCGGTCCGGTCACGGGTGGGCTGGTCGGCACGATTCCTCGGGCCGCCCACTACCAAGGTAAGGCTTGCCTAACCTTTCCTGTCCGATACGATTCGGTCAAATATCCTTCGTGTACAGGGCATTCGATCGCGGATCCGGGCCCGGTGCGGGGCGTCGAGCGTCACCGACCGTTGGAGGGTTCGGGCTCGCCCCGGCGCTCGACGGGCGCTCGGTAGGCGCCCTCCTCCTCCGGCGCCGGCCCGCGCAGGAGGGCGAGACGGCTGGCGGTGCGGTCGAGGTCGCGCATGAGGTCGGATCCGGTCGGGAGCCCGGCCAGCGGGTCCGCGCCGATCAGGACCAGGGGCACGTCGCGGTCGCAGCAGACGTCGACCAGGTTGGCGAAGCGCCGGCGGCCGTCGGGGGAGGCCTCGCCGAGCGGCGGGACACCGTCGAGGACGAGCAGGGGGAAGCGCTCGGTGAGGGCGAGGTAGTCCTGCACGGCGGTGCGGCCCTCGCAGAGCTCCTCGAAGCCGAACCAGACCAGGTCGGCCCGGGCCGCCCGGGCCGGCAGCTCGCGGTGGTGGGCGACCACCGGCCCGGCCTCCTCCGGGCGCGGTGCGTCGAGGCCGGCCGCGGCCTCCCGGCCGGGGCGCAGGCTCGCGCCGAGGGCGAACCCCCGAGGCCCGCCCGGCCGCGGCCGACGGCGGAAGTCGACCGGCCCGGCGACGTCGAGCACGTCCATCCGCTCCTCGATCAGCCGGATCGTCGGCTCGAAGAGGTGGTGGTAGAGCGGGTCCGGCATCAGGCCGGCGGGCGGGTAGTTGGAGGTGGTGACGAGGGTGATCCGCCGGTCCAGCAGGGTGCGGAAGAGGCGGGCCACCAGCATCGCGTCGCCCGCGTCATGGGCGTGGAACTCGTCGAAGACGAGGATCCGGCAGTCGCCGAGCAGCTCGTCCACGGCCCGGTCCACGGCCGCGCCGTCCGTGCCCGGGTGCGCGCTTCGCTGTGCGTTCCGGTGCGCGTTCTGATGTGCGACGCCCTCGTGCAGCCGCCGGAAGAAGTCGTGGAAGTGCAGCCGCCGCTTGTGCGGAGTCGCCAGGCCGTCGAGGAAGGTGTCCACCAGCCAGCTCTTGCCGCGGCCGACCGGGCCCCAGAGGTACAGGTGGCGCGGCGGGCGGCGCAGCCGCCGGGCCGGCCGGGCCAGCTCGCCGGCCAGCCGGCTGAGCCGCTCGGCCGGCGCCTCCTGGGCCGGATCGAGGCTGAACCCGGCTCGCTCGGCGGCGCGGTGGAAGTGGTCGCGCATCTCCTCGTACTGCCGCTGCTCCCTGTTCGTCACGGATCCGGACCCTAGCAGGACGTCAGAACACGAAGGATCGGCGGGAGTTGACAGGCTCGCGCGGTGGTGGGGTCGCAGGGGGCCGGTGGTTCCGGGATCGGCTCGGCACCTGCCCGCCCCGGGCGGAGGCCTACGGCCCCGGGCGGAGGCTTACGACCCCGGGCGTGACCGCTACGGTGCGACGGCCACCGCGTGGGGGGTCTGGCCCGCGCCGGTCCCCGGGTTCGGGCTCCAGACGATGCGGCCGGGGCACAGACCGCGGGCGGCCAGACCGGCCAGGATCCGCGGCACGGCCGCGACGGTGCTCCGGTAGCCGCCGTCGTGCATCAGGATGATGCCGCCCGGGCCGAGGGTGGCGGCGGCCTGGACGATCTGCTCGGTGGTGGCGCCGTTCCAGTCCTGCGAGTCGACGCCCCAGAGCACCTCGGCCAGGCCGAGTCGGGCCGCGTCCGCCCTGACCCGGGCGTTGGTGTCGCCGTACGGCGGCCTGAAGAGCGTGGGAGTGGTGCCGGTGATCCGCTGGATCGTCCGCTGGGTGCTGCCGATCTCCTGGTGGACGGCCGGCTCCGCGAGCGTGGTGAGGCGGGGGTGGGTGGTGGTGTGGTTGCCCAGCCACATCCCGGCGTTCTGCTCGGACTCCAGCAGCGCGGGGTACTGCTCGGCGTGCTGGCCCCAGATGAAGAAGGTGGCACGGGCGCCGCCGGCCCGCAGGGCGTTCAGCAGGGGCGTGGTGGACTCGGGGTTGGGCCCGTCGTCGTAGGTGAGGCCCACGTAGCCGTTGCGGCAGTCGGTCCAGGCCGCGGGGTGCGGGGCGGCCGCGGCGGGCAGCCAGACGCCGCCGGCGGCGGGCAGGCAGGCGGTCGCGGCGGCCGCCAGTACCGGCAGTGCCCTCCTGAGGCGGGTGCGGTCCTTGCGTCGGGTGCGGTCCTTGGCGAGCACGGGGTCTCCTGGGGCCGGGACGGGTGGGGGCGACTCTCGTCTGAAACCTTTCGGAGTATGGACCGGATGTTTTCGGGATCGCAAGGGGCGCGACCCGAACCGTTCGCCCCGGTCAGCCGCTCAGCCGGTCAGCCGGTCGGGGCCGGCCGACCGCTCGGGAGGTCGTCCGGCCGCGCGCAGCACCGCGTGTCTGGCCAGGCGCCGGGCCGGGCGCTGGGAGACGCGCCGGGCCGGGCGTGGCGGCAGCTCCGCGCTGGCCCGACCCGACGTCCGCGCTGGCCCGACCCGACGTCCGCGCTGGTCCGGCCAGGTGTCAGGCCTCGGCCGGTGGGGCGGTGCTGGCACGAACGACCAGGCTGGTGGCGAGTTCGAGCCGGGTGGCGGTGTTCTCGTCGGCCCGCAGTCGCCACAGCATCTGCGCGGCCTCCTCCGCCATCCGGCGTAGCGGCTGGTGCACGGTGGTCAGTGCCGGGCTCATCCACTGGGCGATCGACACGTCGTCGTACCCGACCACCGAGAGGTCCCGCGGGACCTGCAGTCCGTGGATCCGGGCGGCCTCCAGGACGCCGAGGGCCTGCAGGTCGCTCCCGGCGAAGACGGCGGTGGGCCGGTCCGGCCGGCCGAGCAGCTCCATCGCGCGCCGGTAGCCGCCCTCGACGTGGAAGTCGCCGAAGGTGACCAGTTCGGGGTCGACCTCCAGTCCGGCCATGGTCATCGCCGAGCGGAACCCGTCCAGCCGGGCCACCGAGCAGAGCATGTCGCGGGGGCCGCTGATGATCGCGATCCGCCGGTGCCCGCACTCGATCAGGTGGCGGGTGGCGGCGAGCCCGCCGGACCAGTTCGCCGAGCCCACCGAGGGGACGTCGGGCTCCGGGTCGCCGGCCGGATCGATGATCACGAACGGGATCGCCCGTGACCTGAGCTGCTGTTTGAACTCCGCGGGCAGGGTGGAGAAGACCAGTACCACGCCGAGCGGGCGGCGCCGGAGCACGCCCTCGATCCAGTCCGCGCCGGGGGAGTGGCGGGTGCCGCTCTCGGTCAGCACCACGCTCGCGCCGTGCTCCTTGGCGACGTTCTCCACGCCCCGGATCAGCTCCATCGCCCAGATGCTGTCCAGCTCGTGGAAGACCAGTTCGATCAGGGGGGCCTCTCCCGCGGACTTGGCCGACCGCCGGTAGCCGTGGATCTCCAGCAGCTGTTCCACCCGGGTGCGGGTCGGGCGGGCGACGTCCTGCCGGCCGTTGAGAACTTTCGAAACCGTGGAGATCGAAACTCCGGCCTCTTCCGCCACCTGGGCCAGCGTCACGCGGCCCGTCTCCTCGTCATCCTGCATGGCGTGCAGCATAGACCGCCCCGTCAGGTCACGCTTTGGTAACCCTGGTTCGAGCGGTTGACCAGGTCTCCCCGGGGTCCTAGCGTCGCAGCCCACAGAGAGTTTCGGGAATCGGCTCGAAACATTTCGAAAGGCCTCCTCGATGAAGAGACACGCCAGGCTCCCCCGTGCCGTCGCCGGCGGTGCCGCCGTCCTGCTCGGCCTGACCCTGACGGCCTGTGGAAGCAGCGGATCGGCGTCCGGGGACGGCGACACGATCCACGTCCTGGTCTACGGGGACGCCACCAACAAGGTCGAGAAGCAGCTCGCCGAGACCTTCAACAAGACCTCCAAGGTCAAGGTGGTGCTGGACACCATCCCGGGCGCCGACTACCAGCAGAAGCTGCAGACGATCATCAGCACCAAGCAGGCGCCGGACGTCTTCTTCAACTGGGGTGGAGGCTCCATCAAGCCCTTCGTCCAGGCGGGCCTGCTGCTGCCGCTGGACGACATGATCGCCAAGGACCCGGGCCTGAAGGCCAACTTCCTCCCGTCGGTCTTCAACACCGCGGTGGTCGACGGCAAGCCGTACGGCGTCCCGATGCGCGGCACCCAGCCCGTG
This sequence comes from Kitasatospora sp. NPDC057015, assembly GCF_042673745.1. Lineage (NCBI taxonomy): Bacteria > Bacillati > Actinomycetota > Actinomycetes > Kitasatosporales > Streptomycetaceae > Kitasatospora > Kitasatospora sp. NPDC057015. The sequence goes on along the minus strand of NZ_JBHUSG010000003.1, from coordinate 297,677 downwards.
CTGCTGTTCAACAACAAGAAGGTCCTCGCCGAGGCCGGCCTCACCGAGCCGAAGACCTGGGACGACCTGCTGGGCGCGGTCGGCGTCCTGAAGGCCAAGGGCATCACCCCGATCGCCCTCGGCGGCGGCGACCAGTGGCCGACCCAGATGTGGTTCGAGTACCTCTACGACCGCGTCGCGGGCCCCGGCAGTGCCACCGGAGCCGGCCTGTTCCAGAAGGCCCTGGGCGGCGACAAGGGCGCCTGGGCCAACGAGGACTCCAAGCGGGCGCTCGGCATGCTCAAGCAGCTGGTCGACGCGGGTGCGTTCGGCACCGCCTTCGACTCGGTGAAGTTCACCGACGGCGGCTCGCCGGCGCTGCTGGCCACCGGCAAGGCCGCCTTCGAGCTGATGGGCTCCTGGGAGTACTCCACCCTGCAGGACGCCAACCCGGACTTCACCAAGAGCGACCTCGGCTACGGCGCCTTCCCGACCGTCCCCGGCGGCAAGGGCGACCCGAAGAACGTCGTCGGCAACACCAACAACTTCTACTCCGTGCTGAAGAAGACCAAGCACCCCGAGGCGGTGGCCGAGTTCCTCAAGCTCCAGTACTCGGACGAGTTCGTCCAGGCCCAGCTCGGCATCGGCAACCTGCCGACCACCGGAAACACGCAGTCCTTCCTCGCCTCCGCGGCCAACCCCGCGTACTCCACCTACCAGTACAACCTGGTCAAGGACGCACCGGCCTTCGAGCTCTCCTGGGACCAGGCGTACCCGCCGTCCGCCAGCACGCCCATCCACCAGGCCGTCCAGCAGTTCCTCAACGGCCAGATCGACCAGAACGGCTTCATCAAGGCCATGCAGGCCCTGCCGACGAGCTGAGAGTGCTCCCTCACCCATGACCAGCGACACCATCGCCACCACGGTTCGGGGCCGGTCCGCCGGCCCGCGCCGGGCCGGCGCCGCGGTGAGCCGCCCGGGCTTCGTCTGGGCGGTCCCCGCCACCGTCTTCTTCCTCCTCTTCGCCATCGTCCCGCTGCTGCTGGTCGCCGTCCTGTCGTTCATGCGGTGGAACGGCCTGGCCGCACCCGAGTTCGCGGGCCTCGACAACTGGACCGCGCTGCTGCACGACCCCGTGATGCTCAAGAGCCTGTGGCTGAGCCTGCTGCTCACCCTGCTCGGCGTGGCCGTCCAGACCCCGGTCTCCCTGCTGCTCGGGGTCTGGGCGGCCGGCCCGCAGCGCAACCGCGCCGTACTGTCGGCGATCTTCTTCGTCCCGCTGCTGCTCTCCGCCACCGCCGTGTCCGTGCTGTGGCGGGCCCTGCTCGACCCCAACTTCGGCGTCCCCGCCCAGGCCCGCTGGCTGTTCGGCGACGGCAACCTGTTCGGCTCGCAGGCCGGCGCGATCGGCGTCCTGGTGCTCGTCGGGACGTGGCAGTTCACGCCGTTCCACACGCTGATCTACCAGGGCGCCGCCCGCGCCGTCCCCCGGGTGCTCTACCAGGCCGCGGCGATCGACGGGGCGGGCCGGATCCGGCAGTTCGTCCACATCACCCTGCCGCAGCTGCGGAACGCGATGGTCACCTCGGTGATCCTGATGATCGTCGGCGGCCTCACCACCTTCGACACCGTGCTGATCCTCACCCAGGGCGGACCGGGCACCGACACCACCATCAGCGCCTACTACATGTACCAGAAGGCCTTCAAGGGCTTCGACTTCGGCGCCGGCTCGGCCGTCGCGCTGCTGCTCGTCCTGGCGGCCACCGCCATCTCGCTCCTGGTCGTACGCCTCTCCGGGTACGACAAGATGCGCAGCACAACGGAGGGCCTGTGATGAGGCGCCGTCCCAACGTCCTCGCCGGACTCGGCTCGCTGGGCTGGCTGGCCGTCGTCGGCCTGCCGCTGTACGTGCTGCTCGCGGCCACCCTGCAGACCCGCGCCGACTACGCCAAGAGCGGCCCGCTGGGGCTGCCGGTGCACCTGACCCTGCGCAACTACCTCGACGACTTCTCGGGCGGCTTCGGCCGGTACTTCCTCAACACGGTGATCGTCACGGCGAGCGTGGTCGCCATCGTGCTGCTGGTGGTGCCCCCGCTGTCGTACGCCATCGTGCGCAGCCGGGGTCTGACAACCACCCTGGTCTTCCGGCTGTTCCTGCTGGGCCTGGCGATTCCCGCGCAGGCGGTGATCGTCCCGATGTTCTACGTGATCAGCAAAGCCGGCCTGTACGACAACCTGATCGGGGTGATCCTCCCGACCGCCGCGTTCTCCCTACCGGTCTGCGCGCTGATCCTCACCGGGGTGATGCGCGACATCACCCCGGACCTGTACGAGGCCATGGCCATGGACGGCGCCCCGCCCTGGCGGGTCTTCCTCCAACTGGTGCTCCCGCTGTCCAAGGGAGGACTGTCGACCATCACCGTCTTCTCCGCCCTCCAGGCCTGGAACGGCTTCCTCTTCCCCCTGGTCCTCACCCAGTCCGACGAGACCAAGGTGATCACCCTCGGGCTCTACGACTTCCAGACCCAGTACGGCGTCGACGTGCCCGGCCTGCTCGCCGCCGTGGTCCTGTCGATGCTGCCCATCCTGCTCGTCTACCTGTTCGCCCGCCGCGCCCTGGTCCAGGGGCTGATGGGCGTCGGAGGGAAATGAACCACCACGTGTCCCCGCCCGCCGCCGCACCCGCCACGACCACTCCGCCCCTGCCCGAGCCCGTCCCCGTCGCGGCGGCCCCCGCCCTGCCCGGCCCGTCCCGTCTGCCCGTCCTGCCCGGCTCCGCCGTCCCGCCCGCCTGGCAGGACCCCGAACTCGGCCCGGGCGAGCGCGCCGACGCCCTGATCGCCGTGATGACGCTGCGGGAGAAGATCGCCCAGCTGTTCGGCGTCTGGGTCGGTGCCTCCGACGAGGGCGGCGAAGTCGCCCCCTACCAGCACGAGATGGAGGAACCGCCCGCCCTGGACGACCTCCTGCCGTACGGGCTCGGGCAGCTCACCCGGCCGTTCGGCACCGCTCCGGTCGACCCGGCGACCGGCGCGCTCTCCCTGCTGCGCACCCAGCGCCGGATCGTCGCCGGCAACCGCTTCGGCATCCCCGCGCTGGCCCACGAGGAGTGCCTCGCCGGATTCGCCGCCTGGCGGGCGACCGCCTACCCCGTGCCGCTCTCCTGGGGCGCCGCCTTCAACCCGGACCTGGTCCGCCGGATGGCCGCCGCGATCGGCCGCGACATGCGCGCGGTGGGCGTCCACCAGGGCCTGGCACCCGTCCTCGACGTGGTCCGCGACGCCCGCTGGGGGCGCGTCGAGGAGACCATCGGCGAGGACCCGTACCTGGTCGGCACCGTCGGAACCGCGTACGTCCAGGGCCTGGAGTCCGCCGGGATCGTGGCCACCCTCAAGCACTTCGCCGGCTACTCGGCCTCCCGCGCCGGCCGCAACCTCGCGCCGGTCGGCATGGGCACCCGCGAACGCGCCGACGTGATCCTGCCGCCCTTCGAGATGGCGGTCCGCGAGGGCGGGGTGCGGTCGGTGATGCACGCCTACACCGACACGGACGGCGTGCCGTCGGCCGCCGACGACCGGCTGCTCACCGAACTCCTCAGGGACACCTGGGGGTTCACCGGCACCGTGGTCGCCGACTACTTCGGCATCGCCTTCCTCCGGACCCTGCACGGCGTCGCCGGCGACTGGGCCGAAGCCGCCGGGGCCGCCCTCGCCGCCGGCGTCGACGTCGAACTGCCCACCGTCAAGACCTTCGGCGAGCCGCTGGTCGAGGCCGTCACCTCCGGCCGCGTCCCCGAAGGGCTGATCGACCGGGCGCTGCGCCGCGTCCTGGCCCAGAAGGCCGAACTCGGCCTGCTGGACCGGGACTGGAGCCCCGTCCCGGCCGCCCTCGCCGGCGCCGACCTCACGGACCCGGAAGCCCTGCGCGGCACCGTCGACCTCGACCCGGCCGGCAACCGCGCGCTCGCCCGGGAGATCGCGGAGCAGGCCGTCGTCCTGCTCCGCAACGACGGCACCCTCCCGCTCGCCCGCCCCGCCCGGATCGCCCTGGTGGGCCCCAACGCGGACGAGCCGACCGCCGTACTCGGCTGCTACGCCTTCCCCGTGCACGTCGGACCACAGCATCCCGACATCCCACTGGGGGTCCGACTGCCTACCCTTCGGGAGGCGTTGGCCGCCGAGTTCCCCGACAGCGAGATCGTCACGGCGCCCGGTGCGGGCATTGACACCCCCGCCACCGACGGCTTCGCGGAGGCGGTCGCCCTGGCCCGCGGCGCCGACGTCGTGGTGCTCGCGCTGGGTGACCGGGCCGGACTGTTCGGCCGCGGCACCAGTGGCGAGGGATGCGACGCCGAGTCACTGGAACTACCCGGCGTCCAGGCCCAGTTGCTCGACACGCTGCTCGACGTCGGGACCCCGGTGGTGGTCACCCTGCTGGCGGGCCGACCGTACGCGCTCGGGCGGGCGGTCACCGAGGCGGCCGCGATCGTCCAGACCTTCTTCCCCGGGGAGGAGGGCACCGGCGCCGTCGCCCGCGTGCTGAGCGGACGGGTGAACCCGTCCGGCCGACTCCCGGTGAGCGTCCCGCGCCGCCCCGGCGTCCAGCCGTCCACCTACCTCGCGGCCCGGCTGGCCGAGGCCACCGACGTCTCCAGCACCGACCCCACCCCGGCGTACGGCTTCGGGCACGGCCTGTCCTACACCGCCTTCGCCTGGTCCGACCTGGTGGTGATGAACGAACAGGCCGACACCTCGGGCGAGTTCCAACTCTCGCTGACCGTCCGCAACACCGGTGAACGGGAGGGAACCGAGATCGTCCAGCTGTACCTGCACGACCCGGTGGCCAGCGTGGTGCAGCCGGTCCAGCGCCTGATCGGCTACCTGCGCCTCACCCTCGCCGCCGGCCAGGCCCGCCGCATCCCGGTGACCGTCCCCGCCGACCTGGCCTCCTTCACCGGACGCGACGGACGGCGGGTCGTCGAACCCGGCGCACTGGAACTGCGCTTCGCCGCCTCCAGCACCGACCCCCGCCTCACCGCCCGGGTCACCCTCACCGGCCCGCCCCGAACGGTGGACCACACCCGCCGCCTGCACGCGGACTTCCACGTGAAGTAGGGCGGACCTGAACCGCCCGCCCTGCGGGGGCACTCGGCTCGTGCGGCGGGCCACGTGGTGGCCCGCCGCACTCTGCGGGGGAGAGCTCCCGCCCGAACGGCGGGAGCTCTCCGTGAGCCGTACCCGGGTGCTAGTCGTCGTCGCCGAGCACGTACGCGCCGACGGTTTTGGCGAGTGCCTCGGCAGCCTCCTCGGTCTTGTCGGTGTAATAGCCCTTGATGTCGATCCTTCCGCGCCACCATGCGAACACGGCGGTCTCACCCGGAACATTGAAGGTTCTTTCCAGGCCCAGATCCTCTGACTCCCACGGAGCACCCTCCTCGATCAGCCGACAGTGGGTCGCCGCCTCCTCCCACTCGTCGATGTCGATGGGGGTGTTCGGACTTCGGGTCCAGTCCTGCGTTCGCGTGATGTGGAAGTCGTAGCCCACGTCGTACCTTTCGGTCAGCCCGTCGAACCAACGAACAGCAGCACGACACCATTCCTGTGTGCGTGATCCTCCGCGCGCTGTCCGACCACCACTCCGGCTGTAGATCGTGATCACCGTGGCCGCAGGGCGGTTTGTCGCCGGAAGCGGCAGGCACGGGCGCGTGCTCGGCGTCGGCGGCCCCGTACAACCCACGGTGAACAACCCTGGCCGTCCCCGTCGGCGGACCGGTCTTGCCTGGCGAGAGCAAGACCTACGGGGAGTGCCGGAACGTCCTTCGGGGTTCCCCGACCTGCGCCGATCCCTCGTGGCAGGCAGGAAGAAGCAGGAATATGGACGACCGTGCGCAGGAGGCGTGGACGGGTGTCGCCGGTGCTCGACCGCGGGCTACGGTGCTCCGGTTGCTCCGTCGTACCTTCCGGGCAAGGAGGACTGCCCGGTCGGGGAGCGTGGTGTCGCCGTGCGGCACCGCCCCGTGCTTTGACCGCGTACTCGATCGCCAATGTGACACCGTGCCGGAGCCGACCCGGTCGCCGAGTTCTCCCGGTGGGCTGCCGGCAGTTCCGGGCGACTGGAAGGACTGATGATGTCGTTCCCCGTGAGCGTTGCCGACAACCCGGTCGTCAGGGAGGCGATCCGCCGCCTGGACGCGTTCGGCGATGCGGCCTACGGCCGAATGCTGCTGCGTTGCCTCGATGACACCCTCGCCCGCACGATCCGCACGATGCCCGACGGCACCGTGTTCGTGGTGACCGGGGACATTCCGGCGATGTGGCTGCGCGACTCGACCACCCAACTCATGCCGTTCCTGGCGATCATGCGCGACGACCGGTCGCTGCAGGATCTCGTCATCGCGGTGCTCCGGCGTCAGTTCTGGCAGATCCAGCGCGATCCGTACGCCAACGCCTTCAACTCCGGACCCTCCGGGCGAGCCCACGATCCCGACGACCTGTGCGACGACCCGTGGGTCTGGGAGAGGAAGTACGAAGTCGACTCCCTCGCCTTTCCGCTTCTGCTCGCCCACCGCCTGTGGTGCGCGACGGGCCGCACCGACCACCTGGCCGAGGCGGTGCGGACGGCGCGTACCGTGATCCGGCTGTGGCGGGTCGAACAGGACCACGAGAGCCTGTCCCCCTACCGCTTCGTACGCCACAGCGGCCCGCCGAGCGACACCCTGGGCGGGGCCGGCCGCGGAACACCAGTTGCACGCACCGGAATGACATGGAGCGGATTCCGGCCGAGCGACGACGCCTGCGCCTTCGGCTACAACGTGCCGGCGAATCTGTGTGCCTCCGCCGCACTGACCGCGGTGACCCGGATGGCCCGCAGCCTCGGCGACGCCGTCCTGGAGCAGGAGGCCGCAGCCCTTGCCGCCGAACTGCGAGCCGCAACCGAGCGGCACGGAGTCGTCACCCACCCCGAGTTCGGGCAGATCTACGCCTATGAGGTGGACGGGCTTGGCAACGCCCTCCTCATCGACGACGCCAACATGCCCAGCCTTCTGTCGCTGCCGATCACGGCCGGGGTACCGGTCGACGATCCGCTCTACGCCGCGACGCGAGCCTTCGTCCGCTCGCCCGCCAATCCCACCTGGTACCGGGGATCGGCCGCCGAGGGCGTCGGCAGCCCGCACACCCCACCGGACCACATCTGGCCCATCGCCATCGCCGTCGACGGTCTGACCAGCGATGATCCCGCCCATGCGCGCCGGAATCTGCGGATGCTGCTCGACACGGACGCGGGCACCGGCGCGATGCACGAGTCGTTCCACAAGGACGACCCCGGGAAGTTCACCCGGCCCTGGTTCTCCTGGGCCAACGCGATGTACGCCGAACTCGCCCTGGACACCGTCGGGCTCGGCACGCGGCCGCTGTGGGCCGCCCGAGCCCCGAGCAGCCGAGCGCACCTGCCGGATCCCGGACGAGGTGGCAGCGTACCTGTGCCGCAGTGCTGAGCAGCGGACCGCAAGCGCTACGTCCGCTGAACCGTCCCCGCCCGTCCACGACGGGTCGGGCGGGGGACTGCCTGTCGACGAAGGCTCCGGCGCCGCTGTTCCTGCCGGTGGCGGCGGAGGAGTAGGCCCGCGCTGCTGCCGCCGGCGGTACCGGCGGCAGCAGCCGCGTCAGCCGCGGACGGCCTGCGGCGTGGGCGCCGCCTCGGCGACCGGCGCCGGCCCCGCGACCGGGCCCGACAGGGTCCGGCGGGCCGCCGGGACGAGCAGGGCGGCGAAGGCGGCCGCCAGGCAGAACACCGCGAGCAGGACGAAGCCGTGGGTGTAGCCGGACTCGTAGGGGCGGCCGGAGGGCTGGAGGTGGCCGGTCACCAGGCCGGTCATCAGGGCGGCCCCGATCGAGCCGCCGATGGTGCGGATGTTCGCGTTCATCCCGGTGGCGGCGCCGGTCTGGGCGGCCGGCACGCTCTGGACGATGAGGTTGCTCATCGAGGCGAAGGCCAGGCCGATGCCGAGCCCGAACACCGCGGCGGCCAGGGCGACCTGCCACGGCTGACCGTGCCAGGCCGCGAGGATCGCGCAGGCGATCGCGCCGAGGACGGCGCCTGAGGTGAGCTGCGCCTTGGCGGGGAACCGTCCGGCCAGCCGGCCGCTGACCACGCCGGAGGCGAACATCGCCACCACCATCGGCAGCATCAGCAGGCCGGCGCCGGTGACGCCCGCCCCGAAGCCGTACCCCGCCGAGGACGGGGTCTGGGTGAAGCCGGGCAGGAACGCCCAGACCGCGTACATGCCGCCGCCGAACAGCAGCGCGGCGGTGTTGGTCGTCCAGACCGCCGGGAGGCGCATGATCCGCAGGTCGATCAGCGGGTTGCGGGATCGGGCCTCGGTGCGGGCCCAGGCGGCGAAGAGCAGCACGGCCGCCGCGAGCAGGGTGATGACGCCGGGCGAGCCCCAACCCCACTTCGAGGCCTGGCTGATGGGCAGCAGCAGGGCCACCAGCCAGCCGGAAAGCAGCACTGAGGCAAGCCAGTTGACGGTTCCTTCGGTGCGGTTCGGCGATTCGGGGATGTAGCGGTGGGCGATCGCCGCCGTGATCGCGACGATGATCACGGGGAACCAGAAGAGCCAGCGGTAGTCGAGGGCGCCGACGATCGGCCCGGCCAGCACCATGCCCAGGCCGCTGCCGACCGCGATGACGGCGGACAGGTTGCTGATGCCGGTGGGCACCCGCGCGGCGGGGAACTCGTCGCGGATGATGCCGAAGGACAGCGGGAACAGCGCCCCGGCGATGCCCTGGATGACCCGGGCGACGATCAGCACGGTGATGTTGGGGGCCAGCGCGGCGACCAGGCACCCGATCAGGAGCGCGAGGAGCGCCCCGACGAGCGTGCGCTTCTTGCCGACCAGGTCGCCGACCCGGCCCAGGATCGGCGTGAAGACCGAGGCGGAGAGCAGGTAGGCGGTCATCAGCCAGGTGACGGTGGACTGCGAGGTGTGCATGGCGTGCTGGACGGTCGGCAGCGCGGGCGTGATCAGCGACTGGAGCAGCGCGTACACGCCGGCGCCGGTCGCGAGGACGGCGAAGGTGAGGCGATTGGACTGGCGGTTCATCGGACCCTCTCGGGACGCGGGACGGCGGCAGGCGGCACGGGCCGGTGAGGGCCGGTACCGGTGTGGCGATGGGGCGGCGACGGGCGGACGCGGGTCCGGCGACGGCTCGGGGGCGGTGGCGCCACCGCGGGTGGGTGGCGCTGCCGGGAGACGGTGCGGCAGGGGGAGACGGCGGAGCCGACAGGTGGCGGCGCCGGTCCGTGGCCGTGCAGAGGTGGAGCCCCACTGGTAAAGTCGAGGCATGCCTCCAGATTATCGGAGGCACCCCTCCGGTTCAACCCGGCGTCCGAAACGAGGTCCCCGTGCCGGAATCCGTCGCCGTCGGCGACCTGATCGCCGCCCAGCGCCCGCGCCGCGCCGACGCCGCGCGGAACTTCGACGCGCTGCTCGCCGCCGCCCGTGAGGCCTTCGCCGAGCACGGGGCCGATGCCTCACTGGAGGACATCGCCCGCCGCGCCGGGGTGGGCATCGGCACCCTGTACCGCAACTTCCCGACCCGCCGGCACCTCTTCGAGGCCGTCTACGCGAACGAGGTCAACGATCTGGCCCGCACGGCACAGGAGCTCTCCGGCGAGCCGCCCTGGGAGGCGCTGGCGGGCTGGCTCCGCCGCTTCGTCGCCTACACCGTGACCAAGCGCGCGATCCGGGAGGCACTTGAGGGCGAGGAGACGGACGTCTTCACGGCCTGCCGGCAATCGATGTACGACTCGGTCGAGCCGCTCTTCGCGCGGGCGCAGGAAGCCGGCGAGGTGCGTAAGGACATGAGCGTGGAGGATCTCCTGCGCCTGGTCGCCGGCATCAACTCGATCGTCTTCGCCGACGACGAGCAGCGTGAACGCGTCCTGGGCATCGCCCTCGACGGAGTGCGCGCCGGGCGGTGAACCCGGCCTGCGGGCGGGCGGGGCGGGGCCGGGATCAGTCGCTCTCCCGTACTGCAGAACGCAGCGGCGCGGGCGGGTCACCACCTGACCGAGGTGGTGACCCGCCCGCGCCCGCGTGAACCGGTTCAGACGATCGGGCCGCCGTAGAACGGGCCGTAGTAGGAGCCGTACTGCTCCCGGTAGCCGCCGTCGCCGTCCTGGGTGTCCGGCTCGAACTCGGGGCTGTTCTTGATCTCGTCCTTGGTCCGGTCGAGGTAGACCTTCTTCTCCTCCTCGTCCACGCGCACCACGGTGCCGGCCGGGAGCAGGACGTACTTGCCGAAGATCCACGGACCGGTGTCCACCACCAGGTGGGCGGAGTCGACCTCCTCGGAGTGCCGGTCGACCTTGCCGATGTGGCCGTCGGTGGCCTCGACGTGGAACCCGATCAGGTCGGTGCCGGAGACATGGCCGGACGTCGTGCGGAATGCCCAGATCTCGATGCCGCTCACTGCGTCTCCTCTCGTCACGGCGCCGCATCTGACCGATGTGCGGGTGCGGCGCCTCCTCGCTCCGGCGGCTGCCCCGGCTGTTCCGGATCATGCGGGTGGGATCGGCCGGGATTTCCGGCCGCCGGGGCGCGCCCGCCGGTGCGCTCGGTGCGCTCGGAACAGCCGTGCTTGGTCACGGCCGAGCCGGGTATGCGCGTGTGGCCGTCCAGAGCGAAGATCCACACCGTGGGGGAGAACACACCATGAGCAGCACGCAGGGAGCGGGCCTGACCGACCGCTTCATCCCGGGCAGCACGGGCAGTACGGGCAGTACGGGTGGCACGGGCCGCCGAACCGAAGTGTCCGGTCGGCTCGCGTCGGTGGCGGGAGTGGCGGGAGTACCGGCTCCGCGTCCGCTGCCCGAGCAGGTCGCGGCGCGGACCCGCTGCCTGGCGTACCGGGCCCGCCGGTTCGCGTACGAGATGCAGGGACGGCTCGCGGGCCAGGCCTGATCCGGTCCGCTCGGGGAGCCGGCTCGGGTGGTGCGCGTTCCGGTGGAGTCCCGCTGCAAAGCGGGTCAGCCCCGCTCGGGCTCGTTCGGCCGGGTGCTCGTGGCGGGCGCCGGAAGGCGGTGCAGGGTCACGTCCGTGAGCTGTCCGTCCACCGCCTCGACCGTCATGTAGGTGTGGAACGGCTGGCGCCGGCGGTCCGTCGGCGACCCCGGGTTGAGCAGGCGCAGTCCACCGGGCGCCGTGGTGTCCCAGGGGATGTGGCTGTGGCCGAAGACCAGCACGTCCACCTCCGGGAAGAGCTCCGCGCACCGGCGCTCACGGCCCGCCGACGGGCCGGTCTCGTGCACCACGGCGAACCGCACGCCGCCGAACTCGACCGTGGCCACCAGGGGGAGCCGCTCCCGCAGGTCCGGCCCGTCGTTGTTGCCGTACACGGCGACCAGCCGACGGGCGCGGGCCTCCAGCAGGTCCAGGGTCGCGACGTCGACCCAGTCGCCCGCGTGCACCACCGCGTCGGCGGCCCCGATCGCCGTCAGCAGTGGCTCCGGGAGCCGGCGAGCCCGGGCCGGCACATGGGTGTCGGAGGTCAGCAGGATGCGCACAGCCCACTGTCGCGCGCGGATCGACCCGCCCGGCGGCCGACACGCCGCCGGGCGCCGCCCGCCGTTCGCTGCCGCTGCCGTTGCCGCCGCGGTCGAACCTGCCGGGCGGCGGAGTGCTGGATGGCCGCGTCGGGGGTAGACGCTGCGTCGGCGGAGCGACGAACGGCGGAGCGACGAGCCACGGAGCCACGGAGCGACGAACGACCGGGCGACGAGCCGCCGACCGGCACGCGACGGAGCGACATCGGCAGGAGCGGAGGTACGACGATGGGTGACGCGGCGATGAGGGCCACGGGATGGGCGCGATCGTTCCCCGTCGCGGGGGGTGTCCGGGCCGGGCGGCACTGGACGAGGAAGCACCTGGAGTCCCTCGGGTGGACGGGCGCGGCGTCCGAGGTCGTGGACGCGGTGCTGCTGACCGTCTCCGAGCTGGTGACCAACGCCCACATCCACGGGCACAGCACCGCCGAGCTGGTCCTGGTCTGGGACGGCAGGTGCCTGCACGTGAGCGTGCACGACTCCAGTGACCGGCTGCCGGTGCCCCGTACCGCCGACGGCGAGGCGTCCGACGGACGCGGGATGGCACTGGTCGAGGCGCTCGCCGACGACTGGGAGGTCCGGGCCCAGGCGAGGGGCAAGACCGTCTCCGCCTGCTTCCGCCCGCCGGGCCGGTACGGCGAGGCGGATCCGGAGTCGACCCCGAGCGCGGACGGACGAGGGGAGACGCCCGACATGAGGTGATGTGCGGCCGGTGGCCCGCACCGCGTTCTCATCGTGTCCAACGGTGCTGCGGTGACCGGTCGTTCCCGTCCCCGGTGTGATCCTTCCCCGGCCGCTCACCCCTTCCCAGCCGGCCGACCCGGGCTCGATACTCCGTGGTCGGACCTGGTGGCGGTGACGTGGCGGGGCATCGGAGTCCGGTATCGGCGTCCTCGACCGGCACCGGTACGGCGCTTCGCACCGCAGGCCCGGGGACAGGTCCGCGGGCAGGTCGCCAGGCATGGCGGAGACGACGGAGACGACGGGAAGTGGTGCGGTAGTGGAGTCGGCGACGGTCACGGCAGCGGCAGCGGGTACGTGGATGCTGGGGGACCGGCAGGTGAACCGCCTCGGGTTCGGGGCGATGCGGCTCACCGGGAACGGGATGGGCGGCAACTCGGACGGTGCGCCGATCGACCGTGACCGGGCGGTCGGGATCCTGCGGAGCGCGGTCGAGCAGGGAGTGAACCACATCGACACCGCGGCGTTCTACTTCGCACCGCTGCGCTCCGCGAACGAGCTCATCAGTCGGGCCCTGACGCCCTACCCCGACGACCTGGTCATCGTCACCAAGGTCGGCCCCGGGCGCGATCCGTCGGGTGAGTGGCTGCCGATGGCCAGGCCCGACCAGTTGCGCGGGCAGGTCGAGGAGAACCTGCGCGAGCTCGGCCGGGACCACCTCGATGTCGTCAACCTGCGCAGGAACGGCATCAGTTCGATCGCCGAGCACGTCGGCGCCCTCGCGGACCTTCGTGCCGCCGGGCTGATCCGGCACCTGGGCCTCTCCAGCGTCACCCCGGATCAGCTCGCCGAGGCCCAGGCGGTCGCGCCGGTGGTCTGTGTGCAGAACTGGTACGGGCTGGACCGCCGACTCGCGGACGCCAACGGCCTGCTGGACAGCTGCCGGGACCAGGGCATCGCCTTCGTGCCGTTCTTCGCCATCTCCGGGGACCGGCGCGAGGCGGCCGCCGGGGACACCCACGACGAGCGGGTGCTCGCGGTCGCGCGCAGGCACGGGGCGTCACCGGCACAGGTACGGCTGGCCTGGACGCTGCACCGCGGGCCGCACATGCTGGCGATTCCGGGCACCTCCGACCCCGGCCACCTGACCGAGAACATCGCGGCAGGCGCGCTGCGGTTGTCGCCGGAGGACCTGGACCTGCTCGAACTCCGCCCGGAGAGCGCCGCCGTGGACTGACGGTACCCGCACCGGCGGCGGCCCCTCGGCCTCGGCCTCGCCCTCGCGCTTGGTGACGGGGACGGTTCGGCCGGCGGCACCGGCGCCGGTACTCCGCCGCCGCCACCTCCGGGGCGGCCGAATCCCTGGCGGACAAATGCGGTTGTCCGTCGCGCCGCCCGCTGCCAGACTTCGGGCGGCCCGCGTGGCAGGACGCCGCGGAGCCGACACCCGAATCGTCGACCACGGGGGAGACCTATGCATTCGACCGCGCCCACACGTGCCCTGGCACGCATCACCGCCGGCCTCGGGCCGGTGCTGGCCCTGACCGCGGCAACCGTCCTCGCCGGACCGGCCGCCCACGCCCAGCCCGTCGGCAACGGGACCCTCGCCTTCAGCGGCGATCCCGCCGACTGGATCACCGGAGGGCGCTCCTACAGCTACGCCGACGGCGCGCAGGACCACTTCGAGATCGGCGCGGACCCCGAGCACCGGCACGTCGTCCTCTGGGTCGAGGCCGCCGGCAACGTCAGCTGGACGCTCGACCTCACCGCGCCGGCCGGCCAGGAACTCACCGTGGGGCACTACACCGAACCGGCGGCCGAGCCGTCCGACGGTGGTGCCGACGTCTCCCTCTACGGCGACGGGCGCGGGTGCAACTCGCTGGGCGGGTCCTTCACCGTCTCCAAGCTCGTGTTCGGTCCGTACGGCTACGTACAGGCCTTCGACGCGAGCTTCGAGCAGCGCTGCCAGGGGAGTTCGGCGGCGCTGCGGGGCGAGGTCCACATCGTCAACCCGCCACCGCCGGCCCAACTCGCCCTCGGCGTCCGTACGGCGGTGCACGGCAGTGCGGGCACGGAGAGCGGCAAGGCGGCCGTGCACGGCACGGTGAAGTGCAACAAGCCCGCCACGGTGGCCGTTTCGGGTGAGGTCGTGCAGAGCGTGAACCGGGTCGAGGTCCGCGGGTCGTACCACACCTCGGTGCCGTGCGTCCCCGGTGCCCCGGTCGCGTGGCAGGCGCAGGCCGCCCCTGACGGGAGCGTGCCGTTCCAGCGGGGCCGGGCCGCGGTCACGACGCGGGTGGAGGCGTCCGACCTCGACTACGAGAACGCGCCGCAGGTCGTCGTCACGGGAACGGCCACCGTCCGGCTGGACCGCACCGCCGGCTGACACCGCCTGCGACCGCCCGCCCGGTGGACGCCCGCCACGACCCAGGTCGGGGCGGGCGTCCACCGGCGTGTGCGTCAGGTGGTGACGGTCTCAGGGGGTGAGGCCGACCGGTGCCGGGTGCGGGGTCTGCCGCGCGAGGCCGGCGGCGGACTCGCTCTTGACCAGCCAGGCGAGGCCGAAGGCGAGCACCGCCAGGGACTCGCCGAGGTACGGCAGTGTCAGGGGCGAGTCCCAGACGAGGTGGAGGGCCTCGGCGACGGCGATCAGCGCGATGCAGCCGACGATCACCCAGCCGCAGACGAGGTAGACCCAGTCCCGGCCGCGGCGCGGCCCGTCGGAGGGCCGGGAGTCGGCGAACAGTCGCAGGCAGAAGAACGCCAGGACGCCGAACAGGGCCGCGGCGAAGCAGAGATGAAGCACGCCGACGACCACCTGGACCCGGCTCGGGTCCGGTACCAGCGAATGCGGCGGTTCGGTGGGGAAGAGGGCGACCAGGACGGCGAACACGCCCGCGACGGTGCTCAGCCGGTCCTCGCGCCGATCGTAGCGGTAGCAGATCAGGAAGACGCCGATGGCGCACAGCCCGCCCACGAAGATGTTGCGCATGTGCGTGTAGTACGACGCGCTCATCGAGGCGAGCAGCGCCACCCGGGCGGAGGTGATGCTGTTGCCGATCGGCAGGACGATCGGCAACAGCGAGCCGATCACGCCGACGCCGAGGCGCAGGCGCTGCACCGTCCGCCGGTCCTGGTCGGGTGTCAGGTCGGATGTGACCCGACGCTGCGGGGTGTGGGGGGAAACCTGGTCGGCCATGTGCGGGCCCCTTCAACGAGCTGCGGCGTCGCCCCGCGTCGTCGGCCGAGTGGTGCGGCGGCACTGGTCGCGCCGTCAGAACGGTCGCTGACCTGCGATTTACCCTCGCCCGACGAGCGCGAAACCGCCCGGCCCCGGGCCGCTCCGGCCCGCCGCGCAGCACCGGGCCGCCCGGCCGGCGCTTCGTCCCCTCCGGTGCGGCGGCGGCCGGATCGCGATGGGCTCCGCCCGCCCGCCCGGTCGGGTCCCGATCCGGGTGCCTGGTCCGGGCGGGTGGTGTCGGTCGGCCCCGCCGCACGGGTGGTCGATCGACTGCTCGGGGTGGGGTGCCGGCGGAGCCGGTGGCGGACCACGGGCCCGCGGGACGGGGGCCCGCAGGGCACCCTCCGCGGCGGGGGTGGTTGTGAGCGGCGCGAATTTCGGCTCGACCGGTCGGCTCGGCCATTCCCGCCGACTTCCTGGCGAGTTCCTCCGACATGTCGTGACGGCCGCCTCGGTGGATGAGAAATGACACCTCCACACAGAGGAATGACGACATCATGCGGTATCGGGAATCGCTGTCGTACCACGCATCACAGTGACAACATCGGGGTGGTGCATCGCGCGAGCGGAGCGGTGCCCCGGAGCATGTCGGTGGGGGCGGAGGACTCCTGCGCGCACCGCTCGACGGGCTCTCACCAGCCAACTCGTCCGTGCCGGTGCGCCCGTCGTCTCGAACGCGGGGGGCGAACGGCCGCGGAGGGGCGCCCTCGACGATGTCGGAGCGCCGGGCGGCTGCGGATTCGGGTGGATCGCTGCGTCTGTTCCACCAGTTCGTATTCGGCCACTTTTAGCGGCCGGGCGCGGGTCCCTGGAAGAACACCTCGGGAACGGAAAATATTTTACCGTCAGTTCGCCGGAGAATTGCAGCAGCTCAGACGGATCGTGGCGGTCGGTTGGATCTCGTCGAACGAGCCGTGGCCGTGGCCCGGTGTCTTGACGTGCTCGACTCACGACGGGAGGTTTGGTCCCGCTCGGCCGCCGGCCGGGCTGCCATCGAACCCGGGAGGACCCATGAAGTCGACCGTCGCCATGAAGAAGGCCACCAAGAAGATCACCGTTCGCCGCACCGGCGACGTGCGTCTCACGTCGGCCGCTTGCCAGTGTCCGTACACCGCCGCCGCCTGACGGTGACGCGCTAGACCACTGCCCGGGTGCGCCGAGTATCGGCGCACCCGGGCAGTGCCGGGTGCCCACCGAATCAGGTCAGAGGATGCTGGGAGCGCTGTGAGCGGATCGACCCTTGCGGTACACGAGTTGAGCTTCGTCCCCGAGGGCGACGAGGTCGTGGTCGGCCGGCTGGACACCGGCTCCTACGCCGTCTTCCCCTCCGACGGAGCGGAGTTGCTCAAGCGGCTCACGGAGGGAATGCCGCTGGACGAGGCGGCGGCCTGGTACGAGGACACCTTCAGCGAACCCGTCGACGTCGAGGACTTCGTTGCCACGTTGCACGAGTTGGGCTTCCTCCGGGAGGACGACGCGGTGCCGGAGGCGCCCGCCGCGCCGGTCCGGTTCCGCCGGCTGGGGCGGGCGGCGTTCTCCCCGGTCGCCTGGGTCTGCTATCTCGCGGTGTTCGCAGGCTGGTCGGTCGCCGTCGGCATGAACCAGGACCTGCGCCCCGCCCCCTCGCAGATCTTCTTCGTCAAGTCACTGCTGATCGTCCAGCTCGTGATCACCTTCGGTCAGGTGCCGCTGCTGCTGGCCCACGAGGGATTCCACATCCTGGCCGGGCGGCGGCTGGGCCTGCCGACCAAACTGCGACTGAGCAACCGGCTCACCTACATCGTCGCCGAGACGCAGACCAACGGCCTGATGAGCGTGGAGCGGCGCAGGCGCTACCTGCCCTTCCTGGCGGGAATGGTCTGCGACGGCGTGGTGCTGGGAGCGCTCGGCCTGATCGCCGCGGCCGGCCGGCAGGGCGACGGCGGCCTCTCGCTGACCGGCCGGGTCTGTCTGGCGCTGGCCTTCACCGTGGTGATGCGGATCCTCTGGCAGTTCCAGCTGTACCTGCGGACCGACCTGTACTACGTCTTCGCCACCGCGCTGCGCTGCTACGACCTGCACGACGCGAGCAAGGCCGTCCTGCGGAACCGGGTCTGGCGCGTGCTGCGGCGCCCGGAACGCCAGGTCGACGAGGGGCAGTGGACCGAACAGGACCGCAGGGTCGGCGCGTTCTACGGGCCGTTCATCCTGCTGGGCTTCTGCGTCCTGGCCGGGATCACGATCTTCGCCAGCATCCCGGTCAGCGTCAGCTACTTCCGCATCGCCGGCCGCGCGATCGGATCCGGGCACCTCGACTCCCACTTCTGGGACTCGCTGCTCTCGCTCTGCCTGAACGCCGCCCAGGCGGTCGCGCTGATCGTGCTCGCCCGGCGCAAGCGGCGGGAGCAGCGGCCCACGGCTTCCCTCGCGCCGTCCGGCCCGACGGCCGCGCCGTCCACCTCCTGACCCCGCCCGTGTCGCGGGTCCGATCTCCCCGCTCCGAACTCCGCGCCCGTGACGCTGGTCCGGCCTCCCGCCTGAACTCCCCGCTCCCAGATCCCGAACTCCCCTCCCCGACCTACCCGAACGAAGGGTGAACTGACATGGCCGGTCATCACACGATCGTGGGCGCGAGCCCGGCGGCCCGGCTGCGGCCGGCCGGCGCCGACGGGGACCTCGCGGTGGTGGCCCGCTGCCATCGGCGGCTGCGCGGCCCCTACACCGGCGTCGACACGGTGCTGCGGGCCGTGCTGCCCGAGGCGGCCCGCCGGTGGCCGGCGCTGGTGGAACACCACCGAGTCGAACTCCTCTACGGAATACCCGAGTTGGAGGAGCTGATCGGTCCCGCGCCGCGGACCCTGGCGACCGAGGCCTCGTACCAGGAGCGCACCCGCTTCTTCGGCGCCGGCATGATCCGATGTATGAGTCAGGGGATCGTCTCGTTCCTGCTCGACTACGCCCGCCGGGTCCGGGCCTGCGGCGAGCTGCCGCCCTACCTGGTCTTCGACGAGGTGGACCAGGCGGAGCCCACCGCACAGGAGTTCATCGCCCTGCTGGTGCGCCGCGCCGACCCCGCGCTGTTGCGGGTGGTGGTCTGCACCGGGCCGGGTGAGCTCCCCGAGGAACTGGCCCGGGTGCTGGCCCGCTGCACCGAGCGGATCGAGACGGACGACACCGACGACGCGGCCGGCACCGGGCACGAGGGCGGCGCGCCGCGCAGCGCGTCCGAACTGGTGCAGGCGTACGTCCTCGGTGACGGCACCGGCCGCAGCCGGGCCGAGACGGCCGCCTACCGGGAGGCGGACCCCGCACTGCGGGCGCGCCTGCACGACCGCCGTGCCGAGGAGTTGGAGCGGAGCGCCCCGAGCTGGGGCGTCAGGGTCGGCGCCCTCGCCTACCACCGCGAGCACGGCAGTGACCCCGCCGGCGCCGGTCGGCTCGCCCTGATGGCGGCCCAGCGCCACTGCGTCCGGGTCGGGTTCTCGGCGGCGGTGATCGACCTCGGCCTGCGCGGCCGGGCCGTCACCGACCCGGTCGCGGAGCAGCACGACTTCTGGGAGTTCAGCCACCAGGCGGCGTCCGCCTGCATCCCGGTCGGCCTGACCGAGCAGTCGATGGAGCTGTACCTGGACGTCATCCAGCGTTTCACGGACCCCAAGGTCCACATGATGACCAGCTACTCGATCGCGATGCTGCACACCCGGTTCCTGCGGCCCCGCGACCACGACCTGGCGCTGCGCTGGCAGAACAACGCGGTGGCCATCGCGGGCATCCTGCCCGACCCGGCCGAGCGGCTCACCTTCAGCGTCTTCCACGACAACGGCCTGGCCCTGGTGGAGATGCACCGGGGCAACCTGACCCGGGCGCTGGAGCTCGTCCAGTCCTGCATGGCCCGACTGGACGCCGAACTGTCCGACGGGCAGTGGCAGTTGCACCGCTCGCAGCTGCTCTACAACCGGGCGCGGCTGCTGACGGCCACCGGCCGGCTGGACGAGGCGTTCGCCGACTACTCCACGCTGGTCGAGCTCGACCCGTACTACACCGACTACCTGTCCGAGCGGGCCCGGATCCACCGCTCCCGCGGGGACTTCGAGGCCACCCTCGCGGACTATGACCACGCCGTGCGGCTGGCTCCGCCGTTCCCCGAGCTGTACTACAACCGCGGAACGGCCCGGGTGGAGGTGGGGGACACCGCGGGAGCCCTGGCGGACTTCGGCTACGTCCTGGAGATGGAGCCCGACGACGTCGACACCCGCCTCGCGCGCGCCGAACTGCTGCTGGACTGCGAGGAGTTCGACGCCGCCGAGGCCGACGTCGCGGCCGGCCTGGCGCTGCGGCCCGAGGAGCCGCAGCTGCTCTGCATGCGCGGCACCATCGCGCTCCAGCGCGGGGCGCTCACCGAGGCGTACCAGGCGCTCAGTTCGGCCCTCGACCTGGATCCCGGCTACCCGGCCGCGCTGCTCAACCGTGCGGTGGTGCACTACCAGCAGGCCCAGTACCAGGCCGCCGTGCAGGACCTGACCGCCACCCTGGAGTTGGTCGGCGACGACCCCGACGTCCTGCTCAACCGGGGCATCGCCTACCAGGCGGAGGGCCGACTCGACCTGGCGCTCGCCGACTTCGACCACGCGCTCACCCTGCCGGGGGCGGACCAGGACGAGCTGCGGGAGCAGCGCGAGCGCTGCCTGGTCTAGGGCCTGTCCGGCGTCGCGCGCCCGGCAAGATCCGCCGGACAGGCCCTAGCGCCCGACGGGCCGGCCCGACGGACCCCGCCGCCCGGACCCGGTCCGGGCGGCGGGGCGGCTTCGGGTCGAACCGGACCGCGCGCCCGGCTACGCCGAGTCGCGGATCACCAGCTCGGTGGGGAGGATCACGGTCGGCTGGGTCTCGCCGGCGATCTGGGCGAGCAGCAGGCGCACCATCTCGTGGCTGATCCGGTCCCAGGGCTGGCGGACGGTGGTGAGGGCCGGGCGGGTGGTGAGGGCGGCGGGCGAGTCGTCGAAGCCGCCGAGCGCGACGTCCCCGGGGACGCTTCGACCGGCCCGGTCCAGGGCGGCCAGGGCGCCGTCCGCCATCAGGTCGGAGGCGACGAACAGGGCGTCGAGGTCGGGTGCGGTGGCCAGCAGCCGGTCGGCGGCCTGCTCGCCGCCGGCCCGGCTGTAGTCGCCGTACGCCACCAGGCGCTCGTCGAAGGGGATGCCGTACTCGTCGAGGACCTCGCGGTAGCCCAGCAGTCGCTCCACTCCGCCGGGGGTGTCCTGCGGGCCGGCCACGGTGGCGACCCGGCCCCGACCGGACTCGATGAGGTGGCGGACCATGTCCTTCGCCCCCTCGCGGTCGTCGGCCGCGACGTAGGTGACGCGGCCGCGCTGGCCGAGCGGCTTGCCGCAGGAGACCATCGGGATCTCGGCCTCCCGCAGGTGCTCGATCATCGGGTTGCCGCGGTGCGAGGAGACCAGCAGCACGCCGTCCACGTGCCCGGCGGCGAGGTAGCGGACGACCCGGCGCCGCTCGGCCTCGTCGCCGGCCGTCATCAGCAGCAGCGGGATGTCGTGCTCGCCCAGTGCTGCGGTGCAACCGCGCAGCAGGGTGGTGAAGTTGGGATCCTCGAAGAAGCGCTCCTGCGGTTCGGTCAGCAGGAAGGCCACCGAGTTGGAGCGCTGGGTGACCAGGTTCCGGGCGTGCCGGTTGACCACGTAGCCCAGTTTGGCGATGGCCGCGTTCACGGCCTCCAGGGAGGCGGGGCTGACGTTGTGGCCGCCCTGCAGCACCCGCGACACCGTGCCGCGCGAGACACCGGCCACCGCGGCGACGTCGTGGATGGTCGGCGCCCGCCTGGGCTTGGCGGCGGGCCGTCCGTGGGGTGCTGGTTCGGTCATGGTGCCAAGGGTTCCTTGAGGAGGGGCTGCCGACAAGCGCGGCAGCGGTGGTCGGTCAGGACTTTACGGCCCCGGAGAGCAGATCGATGCGCCAGAACCGCTGGAGTCCCACGAACAGCAGGATCAGCGGGATCACCGAGAGCAGCGCGCCGGTGATCACCAGGGTGTAGAGCGCGGGCGCGTTGGCGCCCTGCTGGAGCAGCGAGTACAGGCCGACCGTGACGGGGAACTTGTGGTCGTCGCCGAGCATGATGTACGGCAGCAGGAAGTTGTTCCAGATCGCCACGAACTGGAACAGGAAGACGGTGACCAGGCCGGGCACCATCATCGGCAGGGCCACGCTGCGGAACAGCCGGAACTCCTTCGCGCCGTCCACCCGGGCGGCCTCGACGACCTCGTCGGGGATCGCGGCGGCCGCGTAGATCCGGGCCAGGTAGATGCCGTACGGGCTGACGATGCTGGGCAGCAGGACCGACCAGTAGCTGTCCGCCAGGCCGGCCTGCGCCATCAGCAGGTACTGCGGGACGGCCAGCGTGATCGGCGGCATCAGCACGCCGGCGAGCAGGATGTTGAAGATCGCGGTGCGACCGCGGAACCGGTACTTGGCCAGGGCGTAGCCGGTGACTCCGGAGAGCGCGGCGGACAGCAGCGCGCCGACGCCGGCGTAGAGCGCGGAGTTGGCCATCCACTGCCAGTAGACGCCGTCGCGGTAGTGCGACAGCTCGGCGAGGTTGTCGAGCAGGCCGCTGCCCGGGGCGAAGGTGAAGGTGGTGAACAGTTCGCCGCTGCTCTTGGTGGAGGCCATCACCACCCAGAGGATCGGGATCAGGCAGTAGACCGCGCCCAGCAGCAGGACGAGGGTGGGGATCCACGCGGTGCGCCGGGGCGGTGCGACGGCGTTGCCGGGGGTGGTGCCCGGTGCGGGGGCGGTGCGGCGGCGGTCGGTGAGGGTGGTGCTCATGGCTCAGCTGCCTCCGTCGGAGCGGTTGTTGACCAGCTTGAGGAAGCTGAAGGACAGGACGAGGGTGGCGGCCGCGATGACCACCGAGGTGGCGGCGGCCGAGTGGATGTCGCCCTGGACGAAGGCGTCGCGGTAGACCTTCATCAGCGGGCTCCAGGTGGAGCTCATGCTGTTGGTCAGCGGCTTGAGGGTCATCGGCTCGCTGAACACCTGGAGGGTGGCGATCATCGAGAAGAAGAAGGTCAGCACCAGCGAGGGCAGCACCATCGGGATCTTGATCCGCAGGGCGATCTGCAGTTCGGAGGCGCCGTCGAGGCGGGCGGCCTCGTACAGCTCGGTCGGGACGGCCCGCAGCGAGGTGTAGATCACGATCATGTTGAAGCCGGTGCCGCCCCAGACCGCGATGTTGGCGAGCGCGACGAACAGCCCGTTGCCGTGCAGCAGGTCCGGGCCGCCGATGCCGGCGCGGTCGAGCAGGAAGTAGCCGGGGCTGACGGTCGGCAGGTAGAGGAAGCCCCAGAGCAGCGAGGCGACGATGCCGGGCACGGCGTACGGCAGGAAGATCGCCAGCCGGGACACGGCGCCGAGCCGCACCCGGGGGGTGTCCAGCAGCAGGGCGAGGAGCAGGGCCGCGCCGAGCATGGCCGGCACCAGCAGTGCGCCGTACAGCAGGGTCCGTCCGGATCCGGCCAGCAGCTCCGGGTCGCTGATCGCGGAGGTGTAGTTGGACAGGCCCGCCCAGATCTCGGTGCGGGCGTGCGAGCCGAGGCCCAGGCCCTTGACCTGGACGGCGCGGAAGCTCAGGTACAGCGCGTAGCCGATCGGCAGCGCGAAGAACAGCGCGAACAGGGCGACGGCGGGGGAGAGGAAGGCGTACGGGGCGAGGCGCCTGGAGGGGCGGGACTGGTGGGACGCCATGGCGGTCCTAGTCGGTGGGGTCGGCGCCCGGGGGCCGCGCCGTGCGGCGGCGGCCCCCGGGCCTGGGCTGGCGGGCGGGTCAGCCCTCGGTCTTGAAGCCGTTCTTCTTGAGGTCGGCGACGGTGGCCTGCTGCATCGCGGTCAGGGCGGCGGAGAAGTCGCCCTTGTCCTGGGCGGCCTTGCCGAAGGCGTCCTTGAAGGTGGAGTAGGCGACGTTGACGTTGGGACCCCAGGCGGCGGGGGCGGTGTTCTTCGCGATGGCGGCGGCCTGGGTGTAGAAGTCCGCCTGGTTGGCGAAGAACTCCGGCGCGGTGGCGAGCGCGCCGCCGCTCTGGGCGGCGGTCGCGGCCGGGTAGATGCCGGCCTCCTTGACCAGGGCGGCGACGGCCTCCGGGTCGGTGTTCAGCCAGGTGGCGAACTGCGCGGCGGCGTCGGCGTGGCCGGCCTTGGCGGCGCCGGTGGTGACTCCCGTGGTGGAGCCGCCCCAGCTGCCGGTCACGGACTCGCCGGCGTTCCACTGCGGCAGCGGGGCGATGGCCCACTTGCCCTTGGTGTCCGGGGCGGAGGAGGTGAAGACGCCGGGTGCCCAGACGGCGGAGACCCAGGCGATCTGGCTGCCGTCGTTCAGCGCCTTGCTCCAGGCCGGGGTGTACATCGGCTGGTTGTCGATCGCGCCCTCCTTCACCAGGCCGCCCCAGAAGTCGGCGACCTTCTTGCTGGCCGCGTCGTCGATGCCGACCTTCCAGGTCTCGCCGGAGGCGGTCCACCACTTGGCGCCGGCCTGCTGGGCGAGGCCCGCGAACAGGCCGGAGTCGTTCGCGGAGAAGGTGGTGAGCGCCTTGGCCGGGTCCTTCTGCTTGAGCTGGCGGGCGGCGTCGGCGAACTCGGCCCAGGTGGTGGGCACCTTGAGCCCGTACTGCTGGAAGAGGTCCTGCCGGTAGTAGAGGGCGAGCGGCGCGGTGTCCTCGGGCACGGCGTACACGGCGTCGGAGCCGAGGGTCACCTGCTGCCAGACGCCGGCGGCGAACTTGTCCTTGGCGCCGGCGGTCTGCTTGGCGATGTCGGCGAGCACGTCGTTGCTGACCAGGGTGGGCAGCGCCTGGTACTCGGCCTGGAGCAGGTCGGGGGCGTTGCCGGCCTTGGCGGCGGTGATGGTCTTGGTGACCAGGTCGTCTCCGGAGGCCTGCTTCTGGACGCTGACCTGGATGTCCGGGTGGGCGGCGTTCCAGATCGCGGCGACCTTGTCCATGTTCGGCGTCCAGGACCAGAAGGTCAGCTTGACCGGTCCGGATGCGGGCTTGGCGGCGTCGGAGGCGCTGCCGCTGCTGCCGCAGGCGGTCAGTGCCAGCGCGCCGCAGAGCGCGGCGGCCGAGGCGAGGGCAAGGCGACGGTGCATGGATCCTCCCGGGGATCACTGCTGGGGAGCGGGGGTGGGGGTGGGGGCGGACAGCGACGGCCGGCGGCGGGCTCTCCCCGGCGCGGGCCGGGGTGCACGACCGGCGCCGGGCGGTGCCGGGGGCTCCCGGAACCGTGGACCGTCGCTGTGCACGTTCACAGTACGGAAATCCGCCGGACACTTGTCAATCCCCAGCCTCATACGGTTATCTTGCCGAAACACAACGCCCTGGATGCTGTGTACGTTCACAGTCCTGCCCGATGGAGCATCGATGGATCACCCGCTGACTCGCGACAACACCCCGGACCCGGCCGCCGGCCCGGCCGACCAGGGCCGCAGGCCGGTCGGGCTGCCGGCGCTCGCCTTCGGCGGGGACTACAACCCCGAGCAGTGGCCCGAGGAGGTCTGGCAGGAGGACGTCCGGCTGATGCGCGAGGCCGGCGTCACCATGGTCAGCGTCGGGATCTTCTCCTGGGCGCTGCTGGAGACCGAGCGCGGCAGCTACGACTTCGGCTGGCTCGACCGGCTGCTCGACCTGCTGCACGCGAACGGCATCCGCGTCGACCTCGCCACCCCCACCGTCGTACCGCCCGCCTGGTTCTACCGCGAGCACCCCGAGGCGCTGCCCGTCACCCGCGAGGGCGTCCGGTACGAGTTCGGCTCCCGCGGCGCGATCTGCCACAGCTCCGCCGCCTACCGGCAGGCCGCCGCCGCCATCACCGAACAGCTCGGCCGGCGCTACGGCCGCCACCCCGCCGTCGCCCTGTGGCACGTCCACAACGAGTACGGGGTGCCGGTCAGCGCCTGCTACTGCGAGGCGTCCGCCGCGCACTTCCGCCGCTGGCTCGGCGAGCGCTACACCACCCTCAAGGAGCTCAACGAGGCCTGGGGGACGACCTTCTGGGGCCAGCAGTACACCACCTGGGAGGACGTCCGCCCGCCCCGGCTCACCCCCACCGCGGGCAACCCCGCCCAGCAGCTCGACTGGGCGCGGTTCACCAGCGACGCCCTGCTGGAGAACTTCGTCAGCGAACGCGACATCCTGCACCGCCTCTCGCCCGGCATCCCGGTCACCACCAACTTCATGACCGCGCTCTCGCAGTGCGAGTCGCTCGACTACTGGGCCTGGGGGCGCGAGGTCGACCTGGTCGCCAACGACCACTACCTGGTCGCCGAGGGCGAGCGGAACCACATCAACCTGGCGATGTCCGCCGACCTCACCCGCTCCGTCGCCGGCGGCCGGCCCTGGCTGCTGCTGGAGCACTCCACCGGCGCCGTCAACTGGCAGCCGCGCAACCTCGTCAAGCAGCCCGGCGAGATGGCCCGCAACAGCCTCGCGCACGTCGCCCGCGGCTCGGACGGCGCGATGTTCTTCCAGTGGCGGGCCTCGCGGCACGGCGCCGAGAAGTTCCACTCCGCGATGCTCCCGCACGCCGGCACGGAGAGCCGGATCTGGCGCGAGGTGGTCGAACTCGGCGCCGCCCTCGGCTCGCTGGGCTCCGTCCGGGGCAGCCGGGTGGTCGCGGACGCCGCCGTCCTCTGGGACTGGCAGTCCTGGTGGGCGCAGAAGCTCGAGTGGCGCCCCAGCGTCGACCTGGACGCCCGCGAGCGCGCCGACAGCTGGTACGCCGCCGCGTACGACCGCCACCTCACCGTGGACTTCGCCCACCCCGGGGCCGAACTGGACCGGTACCCGCTGGTGCTCGTCCCCGCGCTGTACCTGATGACCGAGGCCGCCGCCCGCAACCTGCGCCGCTACGTGGAGAACGGCGGCACCCTCGTCGTGTCCTGCTTCTCCGGCATCGTCGACGAGCACGACGCCGTGCACCCCGGCCCGCACCCCGGCGCCCTGCGCGACGTGCTCGGCCTCACCGTCGAGGAGTTCGCACCGCTGCGCGCCGGTCAGCAGGTCCGGCTGACCGGCGGCGAGGCGGAGCTCACCGGCGACGTGTGGTCCGAGTTCGTCGTGCCGCACGGCGCCGAGACCCTCTGGCGGTACGCCGACGGACCGGCCGCCGGACACCCCGCCGTCACCCGCCACGCACTCGGCGCCGGCTCGGCCTGGTACGTCTCCAGCCGCCTGGACGCCGCCGGCCTGGACACCGTGCTCGCCCGGGCGGCCGCCGAGGCCGGCCTGCCGGAGCGTGAACTGCCGCGCGACGTCGAGGTGGTGGAGCGGGCGGGAGAACACGGCCGCTACCTCTTCGCGGTCAACCACAGCGGCGCCGACGCCCGTGTCCCGCTGCCCGGCGACGGCGTCGAGCTGCTCACCGGCGCACCCGTGTCCGGCACCCTGGACGTCCCCGCGGGCACCACCCGCGTCGTCCTGCACTGACTCCTGCCCGGCCCGCCGAGGGTCGGTCCGGGCAGGTGCCCCGCCCCGGCCCGGCGGCCGTGTCCCCAGCGCACGGCCGCCGGGCCGCACCCCCACGGCTCCACCTCCCCCACCCCACCTCATCGCCAAGGACGACGATGCCCCAGGGAACCAGGCGCCTGCTCGCCAGCAGCGCCGCCTCGCTCGTGATCGCCGCCGCCACCACGGTCGCGCTCCCCACCACCGCCGCCCAGGCGGCCGTCACGGTCGCCAACCCCGGTTTCGAGACCGGCGGAGCCGGCACCGCGACCCCCGGCGGATGGTCCACCTACTCCGCCGGCGGCCAGAACGCCGCCTCCTACACCGAGGCCGGCGGCCACAGCGGCTCCTACCGGCTCACCCACTGGGCGGCCTCCGCCTACAAGGTGGAGACCTACCAGTACCTCTCCGGCCTCACCAACGGCAGCTACACGCTGACCGCCTGGGTCCGCTCCAGCGGCGGACAGAACGCCGCCTACCTCGCACTGAAGGGCTGCGGCGGCGCCGAACAGCGCACCGACCTCCCGGTCACCCCGAACGGCGGCTGGATCCGACTGGTCACCCCGGTCTCGGTCACCAACGGCCAGTGCACCATCAGCATCAACTCCGACGCCAACGCCGGGAACTGGCTCAACGTCGACGACGTCACCCTGACCTCGGGCAGCACCGGCGTGGCCGCCCGCGGCGTCGACGTCTCCACCCTGAAGAAGAGCGAGGACAAGGGCGGCACCTACGCGTACGCCGACGGCACCGCCGCCGACGCCCTGACCGTCCTGCACGCGGCCGGCGCCAACTACGCGCGGCTGAAGGTCTGGGTCAACCCCGCCGACGGCTACAACTCCAAGGCCAGGGTGCTGACCATGGCCGCCCGCGCCAAGGCGCTCGGCATGAAGGTCCTGATCGACTTCCACTACTCCGACGTCTGGGCCGACCCGGGCACCCAGAGCAAGCCCTCGCCCTGGGCCTCCTACACCGCGGCCCAGCTCGGCACCGCCGTCTACAACCACACCTACGACGTGCTCAACGCCCTGAAGGCGCAGGGCACCACCGCCGACATGGTGCAGATCGGCAACGAGATCAACGGCGGCATGCTCTGGCCGGAGGGCTCCACCGCCAACTGGACCAACCTCGCCGCCTTCCTCACCCAGGGCGCCACGGCGGCGAAGGCCGTCAGCTCCTCCACCCAGGTCATGCTGCACCTCGCCAAGGGCGGGGACGACGCGGGTGCCCGCACCTTCTTCGACAACGCGGTGTCGCGCGGCGTGCCGTTCGACGTCATCGGGCTCTCCTACTACAGCTACTGGCACGGCCCGCTGAACGACCTGCAGACGACCCTGGACGACATGGCCGCCCGGTACGGCAAGAAGGTCGCCGTCGCCGAGACGGCCTACGCCTTCACCCTGGCGAACAACGACTCGCTGGAGAACAACCTCGCCACCACCGCCCAGCTCACCACCGGCTACCCGGCCACCCAGGCCGGCCAGGCCGCCGCCCTGCGCGACGTGCTCAACGTGGTCGAGGCCGTGCCGGGCGGCAAGGGGCTCGGCGCCTTCTACTGGGAGCCGGCCTGGACGGCGGTACCCGGCAACGGCTGGGACCCGGCCGATCCCGCCTCCGGCAACGCCTGGGAGAACCAGGCCCTGTTCGACTACACCAACAGGCCGACCGCCGCGATGAGTTGGCTGAACCACCGCTGACCCTTCGGTGCTCACCCGCTGGTGCCCGGCCCCCGTTCGGGCCGGGCGCCAGCGGGCTGCGGATCCGCTCCGGGGCCGCGCGCGGCCCCGGCGGGCTACCCGGAGTGCACCTGGATCAGCGCGTGCGTCCCGGTGGTGCGCCACGGCAGCCCGCCGGCGTCCAGCTCGGCGACCACCCGGGCCTCCAGGCCGACCACCACGTCCGACTTCAGGGTGCGCAACGCCGCCACGGGGGAGGGGAAGTGACCGACCGCCCCGCCGAACGAGGTGGTGGCCGGCCACTGCCGGTCCCCGACCAGCCGGCGGTAGTTGAGGTCGCCCTTGAAGACGGTCAACGCGGCGCCGGCGAACTCGGCCCGCAGCCCGGCGGGCAGCTCGTGGTACAGCAGCGGCGCGCAGAAGAACGGGTCGGTGCGCAGCACGAGCCGCCCGGCGCCCAGCGCCTCCCAGAGCCGGTCGCCGATCCGCCCGGCCACCGGCTCGGCGGAGGTGCGCAGCCGCCGCAGGGCGGACAGGACGTCGGCGGTGGTCGCGTCCGACACGAAGTACGGGTACGGCTTGACGTAGAGGAGGACCTCGGCGGCCGGCCGGGTGGTGAGCAGGTGGTCGATCAGGACGAGGTCGGGCAGCAGTTCGCGGCCGGCGTTGTCCGCGACCAGGCAGACCGGGGCGTCCGGGGCCCCGGCGAGCACGGCCCACAGCAGGGCTCCGTCGTCCGCCACCAGCCCGGTCACCGGGGCCGCACCGGCCTCGGCGGTCATCCCGAAGCTGAGGTCCGCCCGGTTGCCCCAGAGGGCGGAGGAGAGCAGCGCCCGCTCCCGCTGCTCCGCGGGCAGGGCCGGCAGCCCGCCGAGTGCGGCGAGCTCGCCGTCGACGGCCGGGCCGGCCAACTCGGCGTCCTTGAAGGGCGCGAAGGGGTCCACGCCCTGCCAGGCCCCGGGCCCGAAGAAGCCGGTGGCCGCGAGCAGTCGGCGGTAGAACCAGTTCTCGGCCCAGAGGAAGGGGGCCTCGCTCCACGGCCGGCCCCACAGGCCCCGGCCCCACTCCAGCCACTGCCGGTGGTCGTGGGCCCCGGGGTCCGGCGGCTGCAGCACGCCGGTCGTGCTCTCGGCGAGCAGCGCCTCGACCGCCGCCCGCCGCGCGGGTTCGTACGGCAGCGCGTCCAGCACCTGCCGGACGAGCTGCGGGTGACGCTCGTGGAAGACGCTCCAGGGGAAGGATCCGGGGGCGTCGATGCGGATGACGGGCGGTGCGGGGAGCACGGGCGTGAGGGTCCTTCGGTACGTGGCCTGGGCCGCCGGCCGGGCAGCGGCGACCGCGCCCAGTCTCGCACCGACCGGCGCGCGAACGCCGGACCGTCCGCCGTCCGCCGGTCGGACCGTGCGCCGTGCCCGCCCGGGGCCCGGCGGAAGAGCGACGGGCGGGGGCGCCGCGTGTCGCCACGCCGCACCCCCGCCCGCCGCCTCCCCGGGACCGCCGCAGCGGCCGCTCACCCGTCCGTCCCCCTGAGGGCGGACGGGGCCGGGCCGCGGGCCTGCCCTCCCCTCCCCGGTGTGCCGCGGGGTCGCCGCGGGGCACCGGGGCCCTTGTCCGGCCCGCACCCGGTCGTCGGTCCCGGTCACCCGCCCACTGAACCCCTCTGGGGCGGGCGCCGTGCCGCGGCTCGTCCCCCAACGGGCCGCGGCACGCGCTCGGTCGGTCAGATCCGCTGCCAGAGGGCCGGCACGATGGGCGGCTCCCAGCCGGTCTGGGCCTGGTGGCCCTGGAGGCAGCGGTAGCTGAGCCCGCCGTAGGTCACGACGTCGCCCGCCTGGTAGACCGTGCCGGCCGCCCAGGTGCCGCCGCCCTGGCCGCCGCCGACGACCAGCGAGTAGGTCGTGCTGTGGGTGGCGGATCCGGTGCCGGTCACGGTGATGGTGTACGTGCCGGCGGCGGTGCCCGCGCCGACCGAGACGGTCATCGTGGCCGAGGAGCCGGACTGGACCGAGGACGGGCTGAACGACACCGTGGTGCCGCTCGGCTGGCCGGCGGCGGTGAGGTTCACCGTCTGGGCGCTGCCGCTGGTGGTGCTGGTGCCGACCGTGGCGGTGGTCGAGCCCCCGGCGGTGGTGCTGCCGGTCGCCGGGTTCACCGAGAGGGAGAAGTCGTTGGCCGGGGTGGTGCCGCCGACCGAGGTCTTCCACAGGGTGTACGCGACGCCGTCGGCGCTGCGGTCCAGCACGGTGGCGTTGATGTTGCTGCTGGTGTCGCAGGCCGAGTGGTAGCAGGAGTCGTAGGCCCGGTTGGCGGTGCCGCCCCACTTGGCCGCCTGGGCGCTGGTCTTGACGGCGCTGGCGCCGGCCGCGTAGCCGGAGGTGGGGATGCCCGCCTGCTGGAACGAGTAGTCGTCGGAGCGGCCCTGGCCCTCGACGTTCTCCTCGGGCTGGACGCCCAGCGAGTCCCAGTACGCCTTCATCGGCGTCGAGGCCGCGGAGTTGATGTTGTTGATGAAGTAGCCGGCGTTGGGCGAGCCGACCATGTCGAAGTTGTAGTACCCCTTGATGGCACTGCGCTGAGTGGAACTCAGCTGGCTCACGTAGTGGTTGGAGCCCTGCAGGCCCTGCTCCTCGCCCGTCCACCAGGCGAACCGGACATGCCGGGTGAGGGTCGGGTTCTGCTGCGCCAGGGCGAGCGCGTTCTCCAGCAGGACGGCCGATCCGGAGCCGTTGTCGTTGATGCCGGGCCCGGCGGAGACGCTGTCCAGGTGGGCGCCGAACATGGTCACCTGGTCGGCGGGGCCGCCCGGCCAGTCGGCGATCAGGTTGTTGGAGACGTAGGTGCAGCTGGTGCAGGACTGCTCGGTGACGGTGTAACCGGCCGCCTGCAGCTTGGCCTTGACGTAGGCGACGGACTGGGTGTGCCCGGCGGTGCCGGCCCGGCGGTTGCCGCCGTTCTGCGAGCCGATGGTGTTGAGCTGGCCGAGGTGCGCCTGCACGTTCGCGACGCTGATGTCCGGCGCGTTGCCACCGGGGTTGCCGCCGCCCACCGTCAGGGCGTACTGCGCGGTGTGGGTCGCGGTGCCGCTGCCGGTCACCGTGACGGTGTAGCTGCCGGCCACCGCCGCGGCGGACGCCGAGACGGTCATCGTGGCGGACGAACCCGCTTGGACGGAGGCCGGGTTGAAGGTGACGGTGACCCCGCCGGGCTGGCCGGAGGCGGTCAGGTTCACCGTCTGCGCGCTGCCCGAGGTGACGGCGGTGCTCACCGTGGACGTGGCCGAGCTGCCGGGCTGCACCGAGCCGGCGGCCGGGGCGAGGGTCAGCGAGAAGTCGTTGGTGCCGGAGGGCGTGCAGGTCGGGTCGCCGGCCTGGGCCGGCACGCTGACGGCGTCCCAGGCGGCCTTGGCGCGGGTGAACATGGTGCAGCCCGGGTCGAGGTTTTTGGCCGCCGTCAGGGTGGCCGTCCGGTACCGCTTGTACGTCATGCCGCTGGTCTTGAGCAGCATGCCGCCGTAGAAGACCCGACCGGCGTCGCGGATGCCGATCCCGGTCACCGAGGAGCTGTTGCAGGTCGGGCTGGAGGGCTTGCCGCCACCCGGGGCCGAGCCCTCGGCGAGGAGGTAGAACCAGTGGTTGAGCGGGCCCGCCGCGGCGTGCTCCTCCGTGTTGGGGATCGAGGCGGAGTAGCAGTTCGGGTTGTTGCCGACCAGCGAGGGGTTGTACATGTTCCGGATCGGCCCGCTGCCGACCAGGTTGATCATCTCGCCGACGGTGTAGTCCGGACTGTCGTACGGGGAGGGCTCGTTGGCGTACGCCTCGGTCAGCGCGCCCATGATGTCGCCGGTCGCCTCGCCGAGGCCCGCCTCGTTGTTGGCGCCGCCGGGCGTGTACTGGTCGATGCCGTGGCCGAACTCGTGGCCGACCACGTCGATCGAGGCGATCCACTCGTTGGCGTTGTTGTGCCCGATCGAGATGGAGGAGCCGTCCCAGTAGGCGTTGACGTCGTTCAGGCCGACCTTGACCGGCCAGCTGCCGCCGTTGCCGTTGTGCCCGCTGCGGCCGAGCCAGTCGCGGAGCATGTCCCACTCCTTCTGCGCCGCGAACATCACGTCGGCGCAGCCGGTCTCCTTGCTGGTCGGGCTGCCGTTGCCCCAGGAGTCGCTGGACTTGGAGAACACCTGGCCGGTGCCGTAGTCGGCGCAGCTCAGCCCGGAGCGGCTCGGGTCGCGCAGGGAGTAGGAACTCCCGGACCCGGTGGTGCTGATGGTCACCGGTGCGGGGCCGTTCCACTTGCTGTTGGCGGTGCCCGCCTTGACGTCGTCGTAGCTGTCGATCAGCGCGCCCGTCCGGGCGTCGACGAAGACGTGCTGGTGGCTGGGGGCGCTCGCGGTCCGGCCGCTGAGCACGGTCTCCCAGGCGAGCCGCCCCTTGCCGTCCTTGACCCGGACCACCAGGCGGTGCGAGTCGACGGAGTCGACCGCCGCCAGCCCGGCCCGGGAGGCGCGCTCGGCCTCCGCCGCGGTGACCACCGGGATGGTGGGGACCCCGACCGGCCCGGTGGAGGCCGACTGCGAGCCGCGTATCCGGCCCTGGCCGTCGGCTATCACGACGGCGTCCCCGCCGACCACCGGCAGCCCGCGGTAGGTGCGCTCGTAGGCCACCGAGTAGAGCCCGTTGAGCCACGGGGTCACGGTGTGCCGCTCGTAGCTCTCGCCCGGCCCCTTGGCGAGCGAGTCCAGTCCGGCTGCGGCCGCCTGGTCGGCGGCGGAGACGGCGGCGGCCAGTGCGCTGGGCGGGGTGGGGGTGGGCCCGCCGGGGGCTGCGGACACCGGTCCGGCGGTGGCTGCCGTGAGACCTGCCAGGAGGGCCAGGGTCGTTCCGGCCGTCAGCAGTCTTCCCTTGGTCAATCTGCGTTGCATCGAGGCTCCTCGAACGTGGGGGTCCTCGAACGCGGACGGCGCTCTGGTGGTGCGGTCGGCACGCCGCCGGGTAGGCGGTCGGGCCGGGAGTGTCCGCGCTCGGGTGCCGGAACCCTCACATGTCGTCATGTCCGGAGCAATGGTCTAGTCATGTCGGGCGGGCCATCGGCAAGTTCTGTCAAGCGACCGGCGCTGCAAAGTGGTTGAGACCACCTCATGTACGGGCCGCCGTTCCTCCAGTACCGTCCTGGCACGGAGGGCGTCGCCGGCGGCGCCCGTCGACCGAGCGACCGGGGAGGTCCGCCGTGCACCGGAGCCATGCCGCACCGACCCCCGCGGAGCCCGCCGGGACCGCGCCGCCCACCGCACCGGGTGCCCTTTCCGCGGCGGTCCCCGCACCCCGTGCCCCTGAGACCGTCCCCGCCCCTGGGGCGGTCCGCCCGCCGCGGCCGACCGCCGCTCCCGCCGGCCCGCGGCCGGCCTTCGGCACCCGGCTGCGGCACTGGCGCCGGCTCGCGGGCCTCACCCAGGCCCGGCTCGCCGCCGCCGTCGGCTACGACCACACGGCCATCAGCAAACTCGAACACGGCACCCGCCGGGCCACCCCGCGCCTCGCCACCCGACTCGACGGCCTGCTCGGCGCGAACGGCGACCTGCTCGCGGCCTTCCACGCGGCCGAGGAGTCCGTCGAGGGCGGTACGCCGGCCCCGGTGGTGTCCGTCCGGCCGCCGCTCCCCGGCAGTGCGACGGCCGAGCGGTCGCCCGTCGCACTGCCGCCCATGGACGGACTGCTGCCAGCCCGCCTGCCCGACTACGGACTGCTCTGCCCCCTGCACGGCGCCGCCGGCTGCGCCGTGCCCCGGGCCGCCGACATCTCCGCCCTGCACGCCGCGTTCTGCGCCGCCGACCCCGACGGGCCGCCCCGGCCGGACGGCGACACCGTGCACGCCCTGACCGGGCTCCTCGCCGTTCACCTGCGGGCCGGCGAGGAGGGCGCCTACCCGGGCATCGAGGCCGGGGTGGAGCACACCCTGCGGGTGATCGTCCGGCGCCTCGCCCTCGCCGCCGGCGACCCCGGCGGCCCGCTGGCCCGGCTCGCGGCCGAGTACGCGCACGCCGCGGGCGTCCTGCGGATGCAGCACGGTCGCAACGCCACCGCGATGGCCTGCTTCGACCGCGCGCTCACCTGGGCGGAACAGGCCGGCGACGCCGCGACCCAGGTGGCCGCGCTCAGCGACATGAGCACCCTGGCCCGGCTGGAGGGGGACGCCGCCTCGGCGCTCGGCTACGCCCGCGAGATCACCCGCGCTGCGCCCGGCCGCCACTGGGCCGGCGCGATGGGGCAGGCCTGCCAGGCTCGTGCGTACGCCCTGGCCGGGGACGTCCGCGAGACGGTCCGGCATGTCGGCAGGGCCCGGCTGCACCTGGACCACATCGGCGTGCGGGACGAGTCGGACGCGCCCTGGCTGACCATCGCTTCGATGCACCTGCGGGTGGAGTCCGCCGCGGCGGCGGCGCTGCGCGACCTCGCGGCCACCGTCGAGGACCCGAGGCTCGCCCTGCGTGCCGTCGACGCGGCCGAGACCTCGCTACGACTGCTGGCCCCCGATCAACTGCCTTCCACACGACTGTTGTTCACCCTACGGGTGGCTGACTGCCACCTGTGCGCGGGCGACCCGCAGGCCGCCGTCTCGCTGCTGAACCCGGCACTGGAGGAGGCCGTCGGGAGCATGCCGGCGCTGGTCGGCCACGAGCTGCGCGGGCTGCGGCGCAGGCTCGCGGCCCGCCGCGGCGGGCCGCCGGAGCTCGCCGCCACCGCCCGCCGGCTGGACGAACTCACCCGCTGAGCCGCCCCCGTGGCCCGCCGCGCCGCCGCCGGCCGGCTCCGGCAATCCCTGCGGCCCCTCCGGCCGTCCGGCGGTCCGGCCGAGGCCGGTGTGGGGGCGGGGGGGCCCCCCCCCGCCCCCCCCCCGGCCGGGGGGGCCCCCGCCGCCGTACCCGGCCCCGGCGGCCGGCACAAGCCACGGACCCCCACCCCGCCGCCACCCGTGCCACCGGCCCCCGCACCCGTACCCGTATCCCGTGCCCGGTGGTCCTGAGCGCACCCCCACCGGCGCCCCGAGCCGAAGGGCGCGCCGGTGCCGAAAGGGAGAGAGCGAGGAAGCGACGAAGGAGCGCGGGAGCGATGACCGTCGGCGCCGGGTCAAGCGCCACGGAGGCGAGGGGCGCCCGATAATAGACCCCATGAACAACCCGCTCCCCCGCTCCCTCCCGGCCGGCCTCCCGGACCTCGACCGCTGCGCCGTGATGGGCGTGGTCAACGTGACTCCCGACTCCTTCTCCGACGGCGGGCTGTGGCACGACCCGGCGCGGGCCATCGCGCACGGGCTCGCGCTGCGCGCCATGGGCGCGGACCTGATCGACGTCGGCGGTGAGTCCACCCGCCCCGGCGCCGACCGGGTGACCGAGGCGGAGGAGCTGGGCCGGGTCCTCCCGGTGGTGCGGGAGCTCGCCGAGGCGGGGGTGGTGGTCAGCATCGACACCATGCGGGCGACCGTCGCCGAGCAGGCCGTCGCGGCGGGTGCCCGGCTGGTCAACGACGTCTCCGGCGGCCTGGCCGACCCGGCGATGGCCGGTGTGGTGGCCGCCACCGGCGCCCCCTTCGTGGTGATGCACTGGCGGGGCCAGTCCGCGGACATGGAGAGCCTGGCGGTGTACGACGACGTGGTCGCGGACGTGGTGGCCGAGCTGACCGGGCGGGTGGAGGCCCTGCTGGCGGCCGGCGTCAAGGAGGAGCAGCTGATCCTCGACCCGGGCCTCGGCTTCGCGAAGACGGCCGAGCACAACTGGGCCCTGCTGGGCCGCCTGGACGCCCTGACCGCGCTCGGCAGGCCGGTGCTGGTGGCCGCTTCGCGCAAGCGGTTCCTGGGTACGCTGCTCGCCAACCCGGAAACCGGGGAGCTGCGCCCGGCCCGGCAGCGCGACGACGCGACCGCCGCGGTGTCGGTACTGTCGGCCCGGGCCGGAGCCTGGGCGGTGCGGGTGCACGACGTGGTCGGGACGGCGGACGCCGTGCGGGTGGTCGCGGCCTGGCAGCGCGCGGCCCGGCAGGGGTGAGGCCGGCATGAATGGGAGGGTCTGTGGCAGGTGACGGCAGGTTGAGCGGCGGAACATCGGGCCGGCAGGCGTCGGAGGCCGACCGGGAGGCCGTCCTGGCGGCGAACCAGGCACTCTACGAGGCGCTGGAGAACGGTGACCTGGAGGCGGTCGAACGGGCCTGGCTCGGCGCCGGAGAGGCGGACGACAAGGGCGGAGTGGTGTGCGTGCACCCCGGCTGGCCGGTGCTGCGCGGACGGGCCCAGGTCACCCGCTCGTACATGCTGATCATGATGAACACGGAGTACATCCAGTTCTTCCTGACCGACGTCGAGGCCGAGGTGCAGGGCGATGTGGCCCTTGTCACCTGTACGGAGAACATCCTCTCCGGCGGCGAGGCGGAGGAGGAGGGCGAGCTCGGTCCGCTGGTCGGGGGCAAGGTCGTCTCGACGAACCTGTTCCGCCGTACCGAGGGCGGCTGGAAGCTCTGGTCGCACCATGGTTCACCCGTGCTGACCAGCGGGGACGACGAGGACGAGGACTGAGGTCGGCGGGCCGCCGCGGCGCGGCCCGGGAATTGCGGGACCGGCACGGAACGTTCACGTCAATCGCCGGATCGGCGTGCGTGACGCCGTGCCGTGCCGGGTAGGACGGTCAGGCGTTGTCAGTGCTCGCGGGTAGATTCGATGACCGGCGGGCGACGATGCCCGCCTTCGCCCTGCCCAGGCAGGGCGGCCCGTCCGACTGGGAGCAGTGATTCGTTTGCTGGACCGCGTCACCCTTCGGGGTCTGCGTGCTCGGGGCCACCACGGGGTCTTCGAGCGTGAGCGCGTCGAGGGCCAGACCTTCGTGGTCGACCTCGTGCTGTTCCTGGACACCCGTCCGGCCGCGTCCGGCGACGACCTCACCCGCACGGCCCACTACGGCGTCATCGCCGAGGAGGTCACCGCGGTGATCGCCGGCGAGCCCGTCGACCTGATCGAGACGCTCGCGCAGCGCATCGCCGACCAGTGCCTCAAGCACGAACCGGTCGAGGAGGTCGAGGTGACGGTGCACAAGCCCGACGCCCCGATCACCGTCCCGTTCGACGACGTCACCGTCACCATCCACCGGGGCCGCGCATGACCTGCGCGCCTAGTCCCGCCGCCCAGCCGCAGAGGGAATCCGATGAGCACCAGTGACCCGACCGCCTCGCCGACCACGTTCGACCTGGAGCGCAGGGTCGACTCGGCGGACACCACCCTGCACAACCCGCGCTACGCCGTGATCGCCCTCGGCAGCAACCTGGGCAACCGGCTGGAGACCCTCCAGGGGGCCGTGGACGCGCTCGCGGACACCCCCGGGCTGCGGATCAAGGCCGTCTCCTCCGTCTACGAGACCGAGGCCCTGGGCGGCCCCGAGGAGCAGCCCAACTACTACAACGCCGTGGTCGTGCTCCGCACCACCCTGCCGCCGCACTCCCTGCTGGAGCGGGGCAACGCGGTGGAGGACGCCTTCGGCCGGGTCCGCACCGTCCGCTGGGGTCCGCGCACGCTGGACGTCGACATCCTCGCGTACGAGGGCGTCACCAGCGACGACCCCGAGCTGCTCCTGCCGCACCCGCGCTCGCACGAGCGGGCCTTCGTGCTCGCCCCGTGGCTGGACGCGGACCCGAAGGCCGAGCTGCCCGGCCTGGGCATGGTCGCCGACCTGCTGGACGACCTCGGCGGCGAGCAGGCCCAGGGCGTGCGTCGGCGCGAGGACATCCGCCTGCGGCTGCCGGAGTAGGCCGCCCGCCCGCCGCCCCCGCCGGGGCGCGGCGGGGCGGCGCCGACCCGGGCCGCGGCGAACGGCTTCGGTCCGGCAGGAACTAGGGCGGGCTCCCGGCCGTACGAGTAGGTGTCCGTACGGCCGGGCCCGATACGGTGGCCTGGCGCCGCCGCCGCGCCCTCCGGCGCGGCCGACCCTCTCTCCGGCATCCGGGAAGGACTCCGTCCGAGTGAAGCTGCTCCGCATCCGTCTGCTGGTCGCCATCACCGCCGTCACGACGGCGCTGTCCTGGGCCGGTGCGAGGTTGTGGGCCTCGCTGGACACCCTGCCGGGTGTGCCCACCGCGGCGCCCGTGGTGCTCGCGGCGGTCGCGGTGGTGCTGCTGGCCACCGCGATCTCGCTGCGGGGCCGGCTGAAGGCGGCCCGCGAGCGGCAGCCCGGTGCGAAGGGCGTCGACCCGCTGGGCGCCGCCCGGGCGCTGGTCCTGGGCCAGGCGAGCGCGCTGGTCTCGGCCGTGGTGACGGGCGTCTACGCGGGCATGGGCATCGAGTTGCTGACCGAGCTGGACGTCGCGGCCCGCCGCGGGCAGGCCGTCACGGCGGGCTTCGCGGTGCTCGCCGGGGTCGCCGTGATGGCCGCGGCGCTCTGGCTGCAGCACGTCTGCCGGCTGCCCGAGGACCACGACGACACGACCGGCACGGCGCCCTCGCCGCGCTGAGCCCGGCCGCCGCGGGAGGGCCGGCTCCGAGCACCCGGCCCCCGCGGCGCGGTGCGCGCGGGGGTACGCGCGGCCGTTAATGGCACCCTGGGCTGACACGGCCCCAATTCGCACGCTAGTTTCTTGGCATGTCTCGCGGACGTCATCGTCATTCCTCCGTCCTCGGCCGGGCCGTTCCCCCCACCGCCGCCACCGCTCTCGTCGTGGCCGCGGTGACCGCCCTGGTGTTCAGTCAGGACCCTCTCCTGGTCAGGTCGGTGGGCGTCGCCGCCGTGCTGGCCGCGCTGGGGATCGCCCTCCTGCTGCGCCAGCGCGACCGCGGGGCCCGGGCCGCCGCCGACGTCGCCGCCGCGCAGCGGCTGCGCGCCGAGGAGCGGTTCGAGGAGCAGCTCGCCGAGACCGAGTACGCGGCCGAGGTCGCCGAGGAGCGGGCCACCCGCTTCGGCCGCCGGCTCACCGCGGAGAAGTCGCGGCTGGCGAAGGCCGAGACCGAGATCGCCCGGCTGCTGCGCGAGCGTGCCGTGATGGTCGCCGAGCAGGCCCTCAAGGAGGCCGAGGCGACCCGGCGGGCGCTCGCGGCGGCGCGTCCCCGGCACCCGGTGAGCCCGGCGGCGTACGTCCGCGCGGCGGCCGTCCTGCGGCACCTGGAGCGGCGGGCGGCGGTGGCGGAGGCGCAGCGCGAGCAGGTGGCGGGCGCCCAGCTGTCGCTGCGGGCCCGCAACGTCCCGGCGGCTCCGGCCGCCCCGGTACCGGCCGCCCCCGTACCCGGCGCGCCCGCGGGACCGGCTGCGCCCGCCGTGACGGTCGCGCCCGCCGCGCCCTCGCTGGCCCGTACCGTCGCCGCGGCCGCCGTCGCGAAGCAGGCCCAGACGCCGGCGCCGATCGTGCCGGCGCAGGCCGTCCCCGGCACCTCGGTGCCCGCGGGCGACCCGGCGCGGCCCGCGGAGCCGGCTGCGGCCTCCGCGGGGGAGCGCCCCGCCCCCGGTGCCCGGGCGGTCGGTGCGGCGCCCGTACGGCCGGTCCTGACGGCCACCGTGGAGCAGCTGGGCGGAGCCCCGACCACCGCGGTGGTCCGCTCCGAGCGCCAGCGTCCGCGGCCGCCGCAGGCGGGTCGCGGGCAGAACTTCAGCTTCTTCGGTCGCGGCGGGGCCGCCGTCCGTGCGGCGGCCCCGGCGCCGGCCGTGGGCAGCGTCTCGGAGCTGGGCGACCGGGCGGACCTGGCGGACGTGCTGGGCGACGAGGCGGTGGCCGAGACCACCGGCTTCGGCCCGGCCGCCGCCGCGGCGCCCGCGCCGGCACCCGGGGCCGAGCCGGCCGGGCCGCAGCAGCGGCCGGGCGGGCCCGCGGTGGTCGACCTGTCGGCGGAGGACGAGACGGAGTGCATCGAGCTGCCCGAGCTGCGCGCCAGCCGCTGAGCGCGGGCGCGGTCATGCCGGAGGCCCGGCCCCGAGGGGGCCGGGCCTCCGGCATGACGTGCCTGTGCGGACAGGCCCTAGGGGCGGGTCAGAGCTGGACGCCGAAGTCCTGGGCGATGCCGGCGAGGCCCGAGGCGTAGCCCTGGCCGACGGCGCGGAACTTCCACTCGGCGCCGTTGCGGTAGAGCTCGCCGAAGATCATGGCGGTCTCGGTGGCCGCGTCCTCGGAGAGGTCGTAGCGGGCGATCTCGGCGCCGCCGGCCGCGTTGAGCACGCGGATGTAGGCGTTGCGGACCTGGCCGAAGCTCTGCGAGCGGGCGACCGCGTCGTAGATCGAGACCGGGAAGGTGATCTTCGTCGCCTCGGCGGGCAGGCCCGCGAGGTTCACGTTGATCGCCTCGTCGTCGCCGGCGCCCTCGCCGGTGCGGTTGTCACCGGTGTGCACCACGGTGCTGTCCGGGGTGCTGGTGTTGTTGAAGAACACGAAGTGGCTGTTGGACAGGACCTTGCCGTCCGCGTTCAGCACGATGGCGCTGGCGTCGAGGTCGAATTCCGCGCCGGTCGTGGTCCGGACGTCCCAGCCGAGGCCGACGGTGACCGCGGACAGGCCGGGGGCCTCCTTGGTCAGCGAGACGTTGCCACCCTTGGAGAGGCTCACTGGCATGGTGATTGCTGTCCCTTCGTTGCTTTTGCCGGAGATAACGCGAGAGTAGCGGGGCTTGGTTCCGCCACCGGAGCGTTGAATTCTTTTGGTCGAATGAAGTTTGAGCAATGGGCAGGGCAAAACCCGGTGCCGGCGGGTGGCCGGGCCGGGGTGTCCGGGCGAATTCCTTCGTGTCCGGGCCGTTCTGGTCAGACCCGGGGGAAGCGCCCCTGGACGGTCCAGATGTTCGGATTGTCGGCCAGTTCGGGGTGCATGTCGAAGAGGTCGGCCAGGGTGTCCTGGAGGAAGTCCCTGGCCTCGCGCCGGAGGTCGGAGTGGCGGATCACCGCCGGCGCCTCGTCGGGCAGCCAGGTCGCGCCGACCTCGACCCAGTTGAACCGG
Source organism: Kitasatospora sp. NPDC057015 (assembly GCF_042673745.1). NCBI lineage: Bacteria > Bacillati > Actinomycetota > Actinomycetes > Kitasatosporales > Streptomycetaceae > Kitasatospora > Kitasatospora sp. NPDC057015. The sequence goes on along the minus strand of NZ_JBHUSG010000003.1, from coordinate 256,063 downwards.
CGGGCGAACCGGAGCAGCTCGGTGTTCTGGGTGAAGTCCAGGTCGGCGGTCTGCACCCGGGCGGCCCTGCTGCCGTCGGGGTCGCGGTCGAGCTCCTCGGCGATGTCGCACAGGGCCCACGCGAAGTCGAGCACCGGCACCCATCCCCAGGCTGTGGACAACTCCGCGCCGTCTGCGTCGAGGTAGACGTCGCCGCAGAACAGGTCGTACCGCAGGGTGCGCACGGAGGCGTTGCGGTAGTCCGTCTGCGGGGGGTCGGGGAAGCGGTTGGACAGGGAGTAGCCGAGCTCGATCACGTACGCCATTGTCGGGGCTGCGGACGGCTGTGGATAACCGGCACCCGCCGGCCCGGGCCACCGGCCCGTCCGCGGTCCGTCGACGGCCCGTCCGCGGGCGGGTGAGCGGCCCGGCGGGCAGCGCGGTCGGGGTGCGCCCGGACCGGATAACCGCGTGACCGGGGGCGCCGGTCACGCGATGATGGGGCCATGCCTGAGCCCATCCGCGTACGGGGATCGGTGGTCGTCCCCGACGCCGAGCTCGTCTGGCGCTTCTCCCGTTCCTCCGGTCCCGGCGGACAGCACGTCAACACCTCGGACACCCAGGTCGAGCTGCGCTTCGACCTGGCCGCCACGGCGGCCCTGCCGGAGGTGTGGAAGCAGCGCGCCCTGGAGCGGCTGGCGAGCCGGCTGGTGGACGGCCGGGTGCTGGTGGTGAAGGCCTCCGAGCACCGTTCGCAGTGGCGCAACCGGGAGGTCGCGGCGGCCCGGCTGGCCTCGCTGCTGGGGGAGGCCACGGCCCCGCCGCCGAAGACCCGGCGGGCGACGAAGCCCAGCAAGGGCATGGTCGAGCGGCGCCTGTCCAACAAGCGGCACCGCGCGGAGCTCAAGCAGGGGCGGCGGCTGCAGCGCGGCGAGTAGCGCGCCGGCCGGCGGCCCGCGCCGGGCGGCTCAGCCGAGCCGGTGGTAGCCGCCGCGGAAGTACAGCAGCGGCCTGCCCCCGGGCTCGGCCACCCGCGCCTCCAGGACCCGGCCGAGCAGCAGGGTGTGGTCGCCGGCGGCTATCCGCTGCTCGGTGCGGCACTCGACGGTGGCCAGCGCCCGGTCGACCAGCGGTGCGCCGCTGAGCGGGCCGCGGTGGTGCGGGGTGTCCGCGAACAGCAGCCGGTCGCTGAGCCGGCCCTTCATCGCGAACCGCGAGCCGAGGGTCTTGTGCTCCTCGCCGAGCAGCGAGACGGCCCAGGTGTCGACCCGGGACAGCACCTCGTCCATCCGGGAGTCCTCGCGGACGGAGATCAGGACGAGCGGCGGCTCCAGCGACACGGACAGGAAGGACGTCGCGGTCATGCCGACGTCCTCGCCCCGCGCCCCTTCCTCCGGGTCGTGGGCGGTCACCAGCGTCACGCCGGAGGCGAGCTGGGACAGGGCGGCCCGGAACTCGTCGGGCGTCGCGAGGGGGGCAGCGGCGGGCTGCGGGGACGGGTACACGTACCGCACGGTAGCCGCCGGGCGGCCCCGGCGGCATCGGGCCCTGGTCGTAGGACCGCAGGACCGGGCCGCCGGCTGCCGCGCGCACCGGCCCGCAGGGGCCCGGCTCACTCCCAGGGGTGAACCGCAGGGCCTGCCGGAGGCGCCGGGGCTTCAGCGGGGGAGCGAAGCGGCCGACCATCTGAAAGGCCGCGATGTAGCGATATGTCCGGTTATTGGATGGATGAGCTGAATAAGGCCGCATAACGATCGTGTGATTTGGGTCACAAGTGGTGCCCTATTGCTGACCGAGAGTGCCGATCGTTGTGCTCCCTGTGATTCAGTTCTTCTGGCAATCGGACGATAACCAATCAAGAACTATCCGAAGCAGCCGGGGAGCCCCCGCATGGAAGCCGAGTCGGAGCCGTACGTCCGCCTGGCGACCCTCCGCACCTTGCACCGGGTCGTGGCGGACCTCAATGCTGCCCGCAGCCTGGCGGGCACCTTGCAGGCCGTGGTCGAGGGCGCGGTGCACGGACTCGGCTTCGACGCGGCCGCGGTGAGCCTGGTGCGCCCCGACGGCGACCTGGTGGTGGCGGCCGTCTGGGAGCTGGAGGAGAGCGCCCTCGGCGGCCCGGCCGTGCTGCTCGGCCAGGTCGGCTCCCGGGAGTCCTGGGACCGGCTGCTCGGCGTCAGCGACCACTGGGGCACCCTGCGCTTCCTGCCCTACGACCGGGGCTGGGCGGTCGGCAGTGACATCCCGCGCTGGACGGGCGACGGCCCGCTGCCCGTCTACACCAACGACTGGCACCCCAGCGACGGCCTGCTCGCCCCGATGTACAGCGCTGGCGGCGACCTGCTCGGCGTGCTCTCCGTCGACCGGCCGCGCAGCGGCAAGCGGCCCGGCGCGTGGACCCGCGAGGCCCTGGAGATGTTCTCCCTGCAGGCCTCCATCGCGATCGGCAACGCCCGTCTGCGGGCCGAGATGCAGCGGGCCCTGGCCCGGCTGGAGAAGGAGCAGCAGGCGCTGAGAGCCAGCGAGGAGAGCTTCCGGCAGGCCTTCGAGTACGCCCCCAGCGGCATGGCCATCACCGAGCTGCACGGTGTCGGCCGGGGCCAGCTGACCCGGGTCAACGACGCGCTCTGTCGGCTGCTCGGCCGCCCCCGCGCCGTCCTGCGCCAGCAGAGCTTCGCCGACCTGGTGCACCCCGAGGACCGCGGCCTGCTGGAGCGCACCAGCGCCGAGAGCGGCCGCGCCGAGCTGCGGCTGTCCCGGCGCGACGGCGGCTACCAGTGGGTCTGCCTGCGCAACTCGGTGGTCGCCGACGCGGCCGAGGGGCCGAGCTTCCTGCTCACGCACGTCGAGGACATCGAGGAGCGCAAGCGGCACGAGTTCCAGCTCGCGCACCGGGCCAGCCACGACGCCCTGACCGGCCTGCCCAACGGCGCCGAGCTCAAGGCCAGGCTGGGCCGCCGGCTGTGCGCCCAGCCGCAGGGGCCGGAGGCGCCGGCCCCGCACGAGGCGGTGGCGTACAGCGGCGCCGGCGCGATCGAGTCGGGGTACGCCGGGGTGATGGGCGCCGGTTCGTACAGCGCGCACAGTGCGTTCGACGGTCTGGAGGGGCTGGAGGGCCTGGGCTCCGGCGCCGCGCCGGCGCACGGCTACGGGCTGCCCGAGGGCCGCGGCGAGCACGCCGCGCACCGCGCCCCCGGCCGCGGCGGGCCCGAGCACGCGCACGCGGTGGTGCCGGCCGACGCGGGCTCCTCCAACGAGATGTGGGTCGGGGCCCTGCGCTCCGGCGGCGCGGCGCAGGGCGACAAGGGCCTCGCGGTGCTCTTCTGCGACCTGGACGGCTTCAAGTCGATCAACGACCGGTTCGGCCACAACGCGGGCGACGCGGTGCTGGTCGAGGTGGCCCGCCGGCTCCAGCAGGTCGTCCGGGAGGGCGACACGGTGGCCCGGCTCGGCGGCGACGAGTTCGTGGTGCTGGCCGACGGCATCGGCCGCGAGGAGGCCAAGGACCTCTCCAACCGGCTGCGGACCGCGATCATCCCGCCGATGCGGATCGACGGCCGGGCGATGCGGGTGGGGGTCAGCCTGGGGATCGGCTGGGCGGGCTGCGGGATGAGCATCGAAGAGGTGCTGCACACCGCAGACGAGCGGATGTACGACGAGAAGCGGGCGCGCGGCGGCGCCGTCCGCGGCGCCCGCGGGGAGCGCTCGCACCGCCGGGCGGGCTGACGCGGCCGGCTCCGTGGACCCGGCCGCACCCCGGCTCGGAGCGCGGCCCGGAGCGCGGCCGGCGGGGTGCCGCTCGGACCGGCCGGCTGCCCGGCCCCGATACCCGGTCGAGGGGCCGCCGTCCAGGGCCTTTTCCCCGCGTCACCTGCGGCAGGTAGGGTTCCCGGGTACGAGCGTCCAACTTTGCGCGCACGGCGTGCCTGCCGTGCGAGGCACTGCGATGGGGAGTTGACCACCGTGACGAGCGCCGGCAACAACGGTTTGCCCGAGGGCCCTGACAGCGGCGCCCCGCAGGACGACGACCCGTTCGGGTACCTCTACCGCCCTGCCGACGGCGCGCCCGCCCAGCAGAACGGCCAGCAGCCCGGTGTCCCGCGCACCTCGTACAACCGGCCGGTCGAGGTCGGTCGCACCCAGTACGGCCAGCCCGCGCACCGCCCGCAGCCGCAGTCCCGCCCGCAGCCCGAGCCGGCCCCGCAGGGCCAGTACCCGGGGCAGCAGCAGTACGGCGGCGAGCTGCCGACCCAGCAGAACCGCTACGCCGAGCGCTCCCGCCCGCAGCCGGGCGAGGAGCGGCCGAGCGGCGGCCGCAGCAAGGGCGCGGTGATCGGCGCGGTGGCCGTGGTCGCGGCGATCGCCGTCGGCGCCGGGATCGCCCTGTCCTCGGGTGATCCGGACGGGAAGGACAAGGCCAAGGGCGCCCAGACCTCGGCGCCGGCGAGCCCGGTGAGCACCGCCACCGCGAGCGCCTCGCCGACCGCCCCGGCGACGGTGGCCGGCGGCCCCACCACCACGGACGCCGGCCAGCTGCAGGGGCAGAACGCCCCGCTGGCCAGCACGGTGAAGGGCGCGAAGTCCGCGGACGGCAGCTACCTGACGCTCCAGCCCGGTGCCTCGGTGACCTGGAAGGGCGAGGTCCCGACCGCGGGCACCTACAAGTTCCTGGTGCACTTCAACAACCCGGGCTCCGACCTCAAGGGGACGGTGAACGTCAACGGCAAGGACCGCGACGGCGGGCTGGACTTCAAGAACTACGCGCCGGGCAACGACCCGACGCAGTCCTGGTACAGCACCTACATCCTGCCGCAGCTGACGGCCGGGTCGAACACCGTCACGGTGACCGCCCCGGCCGGGGGCACCGTCCTGGTCGACCAGATCACGGTCAGCCCCAACGGCTGAGCCGCCGTCGGGCGACGCCGCCGCCCCGAGGACGGGGCCGGCGGCGAGCCGGACGGCAGGGCCGGCGGGCGGTGCGACCGGACGCCGCTGCGCCCGGACCTAAGTGGGCCCGGACCGCAGCGTGCCCGGACGGCGGCGGGCTCAGACCGCGGCGACCGCGGTGAAGCGCTCGGCGCCGGTGACCCACGCGCCCCGGCGCATCACCGCGACCAGCTCGTGGCTCTCGGAGTCGAGGACGACGAGGTCGGCGTTCTTGCCGGCCTCCAGCGAGCCGATCGAGTCGGCGAGGCCCAGCAGGCGGGCCGGCACGGTGGAGAGCGACTCGACGGCCTGGTTCAGGCTCAGCCCGTTCACGGTGACCGAGCGCCGGAAGGCGACGTCCAGGGTGAGGGTGGAGCCGGCGATGGAGCCGCCCTCGACGAGGCGGGCGACGCCGTTCTCGACCCGCACCTGCAGCGGGCCGAGCGGGTAGAGGCCGTCGCCCATGCCGGCCGCGCCCATCGCGTCGGTGATCAGCGCGACCCGGGAGGCGCCGGCCGTGCCGTAGGCGAGGTCCAGCACCGAGGGGTGCAGGTGGATGCCGTCGTTGATCAGCTCGACGGTGACCCGCTCGTCCTCCAGCAGGGCGACGATCGGGCCCGGCGCGCGGTGCTGGATGCCGGGCATCGCGTTGAACAGGTGGGTGGCGACGGTGGCGCCGGCGTCGATGGCCTCCAGCGTCTTGGCGTAGTCGGAGTCGGTGTGCCCGACGGCGGCGATCACGCCGAGGTCGGTCAGCATCCGGACGGACTCCAGCCCGCCGGGCAGCTCCGGTGCCAGGGTGACCATCTTCGCGTGGCCGCGCGCGGCGTCGACCAGCTTGCGCACCAGCGCCGGGTCGGGGTCGCGCAGCAGGTCGGGGCGGTGGGCCCCGCACCGGTGGTGCGAGATGAACGGGCCCTCGAAGTGCACGCCGGCAAGGACGCCGTCCTCCACCAGCTCGGACAGCACGGCGGCCTGGCGGCAGACCTCGTCGATCTCCCCCGTGACGGTGCTGGCGACGGTGGTGGTGGTGCCGTGCGCCAGGTGGGTGCGGGCCGCCGTGAGCGCCTCCTCGGCGATCCCGGAGGCGTACGAGGCGCCGCCGCCGCCGTGCACGTGCAGGTCGACGAACCCGGGGACGACGGTGTAGCCCGTCAGGTCGAGGTCGCCCGGCTCGCGGTCGCCGCCGAAGGCCGACAGGATCGGCCCCTCGACGGTGATCCGGCCGTTGTCGACGACGCCACCGGGCAGGACCAGTCGGGCGCCGGCCAGTGCAGTACGGTCCGCGGCAGTCACGCGGTCACCTCCATGAGTCGGGACGCCTGGTCCCCTTGTTCGAATGCGCGAAGCGCCGTGCCGCCGCTGCCGGGGACCCGCCCGGGAACGGCCTGCGGGCCCCCCGCCGCCACCGGGCCCCGGGGATCGGCGGGGAGCCCGCTCATGCGCGGGCCGGAGGGGTCACCGAGAGCAGGTCCCAGGCGAGGAGGCCCGCGCCCAGTGACGCTGCCGTGTCCTTGAGCATGGCGGGTACCACCAGCGGGGGCATCTGGAAGGTCAGCCGCTCCGTCACCGCCGCGCGCAGCGGGGTGAACAGGGTGTCGCCGGCTTCGGCCAGGCCGCCGCCGACGATCACCGTGGACGGGTCGAGCAGGCTCTGGGCCAGCACGATGCCGTCGGCGAGGGCGTCGATCGCGCGCCGCCAGACCTCGGCCGCCCGCTCGTCCCCGCGGTCGACGGCGTCGGCGCAGGCCGCCGCGTCGGCCTGCGGGTCGCCGGTGGCCTCGGCCCAGGCCCGCGACACGGCGGAGGCCGAGGCGAGGGTCTCCAGACAGCCCCGGGCGCCGCAGCCGCAGGCGGGACCGCCGGGGCGGACCACCACGTGGCCGATCTCGCCGCCGTAGCCGTGGGCCCCGGCCTCGATCCGTCCGCCGATGCCGATGGCGCCGGCGATGCCGGTGCCGAGCGCGATGAACAGGAAGCGGTCGACGCCCCGGCCCGCGCCGAGCCGGCCCTCGGCCAGCCCGCCGGAGCGGACGTCGTGGCCGAGGGCGACCGGCATCGGGGCGCCGTCCGCTCCGGCCAGGCGTTCGCCGAGGAGTTTGCGCAGTGGGAGGTCGCGCCAACCGAGGTTGGCGGAGAACACGGCGATCCCGTTCTTCTCGTCGAGCGTCCCCGGGACGGCGACGCCCGCGGCGAGGGGGTCGCTGCCGAAACGGCTGCGCCCCTCGTCCGCCAGGTCGGCGGCGAAGTCGAGGATGGCGGTGACCACGGCGTCCGTGCCGTGCTCCCGCCCGGTCGGTCGGCGTGCTTCGAACAGCACGGAGCCGTCCTGGGCGAGCAGCGCGGCCTTCATGCCGGTGCCGCCTACATCGAGTGCGATGACGTGCTTCACGGTGGACAGTTTCCTTGGTCAGGTGGAAGAGGTCTAGTCCAGTTGGGCTATTGGTCCGGACCGGTACGAGTGAGATTTGTCGCTGTGGGGGGAGCTCGGGCGATTTGTGGTGACTTGGCGACCCCTTCGAACGCCCCCGGGCTTCGCCGAGCCCCCCGTGCGCCCCCGCCGGTCCGCGGTGCGCCCGTCGAACGGTCGGTGGCTGTCCAGTGAACGGTCGCACGCCCGGGCAGGTCCCGTCGGCGCCGGAATGTGCGAGGCTGGCCCCGCCCGCGTGATCGCGCGCGGCACGGGACGGAGGAGGGGCGGCGGCGCGTGTCCAGGTACGAGCGGTGGAACGCACTGTTGGAGCTGTTGGCCGAGAACGGCCGGCTGGACGTCGAGGAGGCCGCACAGACCCTGGACGTCTCGGCCGCCACCATCCGCCGCGACCTCGACGAGTTGGCCCGCCAGCAGATGGTCACCCGGACGAGGGGCGGCGCCGTGGCGCACAACGTCTCGTACGACCTTCCGCTGCGCTACAAGACGGCCCGGCACGCCGGGGCCAAGCAGCGGATCGGTGCGGCCGCCGCCGCCCTGATCGCGCCCGGCGAGGTGGTCGGGCTCAACGGCGGGACGACCACCACCGAGGTGGCGCGGGCGCTCGCGGTGCGGCCCGAACTGGTCGAGCGCTCCGAGGGGGCGCCGGGCCGGATGCTGACCATCGTCACCAACGCGCTGAACATCGCCAACGAGTTGACGGTCCGTCCCCAGGTGAAGATCGTCGTCACCGGCGGCGTGGCCCGGCCGCAGTCGTACGAGCTGATCGGCCCGCTCGCCCATGCCGTGCTGGACGAACTGACGCTGGACGTCACGGTGTTGGGCGTGGACGCGGTGGACCTTGCGCACGGTGCGACGGCCCATCACGAGGGTGAGGCGAGCGTCAACCGGCTGCTGGCCGAGAAGGCCCGCCGGGTGGTGGTGGTCGCCGACTCCTCCAAGCTGGGCCGCCGGGTCTTCGCCCGGATCTGCGGGTTGGAGCGGATCTCCACGCTGGTCACGGACACCGAGGTGGACGAGGAGCTGGCCGCGTCGTTCACGGAGGCCGGCGTACAGGTGATCACGGCCTGAACCCCGAACGGACGGACGGGTGTTCTGTCCACTATCACCTGATTGTCATTGCGCGTACTGCAACGTGATCCGACACTTCGATAACTACCTCGGGGAGGTCTGGACCTCTGTGAGTCCGGTTTGGGAGTGTTACCGCCAGTCTCCCCCATAGAAGGCGGTACATCGCGGTGAACAGGCGTGCCCACGGGTCCTTCCGGCTGATCGGTTCCGCGGTCGTCGGCGCGCTGCTGCTGAGCGGCTGCGGCGGGGCCTCGGGCTCCGATGTGACGCTGAAGCTGGTCGCCGCCGACTACGGCGACGACGAGGCCACGAGCTCCCGGCCGTACTGGGAGGACCTGGCCCGGCGGTTCGAGACCGCCAACCCCGGCATCAAGGTCAAGGTCGACGTGATCAGCTGGAACGACATCGACAAGCGGGTCGCCGAGCAGATCAAGAGCGGCTCCTCGCCCGACCTCGTGCAGACCGGCGGGTTCGCCGACCAGGTCGCCGCCAAGCGGCTCTACCCCGCCGCGGACGTGCTGTCGATGGAGACCCAGGCCAACATCAGCGAGGGGTTCGCCCACGCCGGCCAGGTGCTGGGCACCCAGTACGGCATCCCGTTCGTCTCGTCCTCGCGGGTGTTCTTCTACAACAAGACGATCTTCCAGAAGGCCGGCATCACCCAGCCGCCCGCCACCTGGTCCGAGCTCAAGGCGGACGCCGACAAGATCAAGGCCAAGGTGCCGGGGGTGACCCCGTACGGGCTGCCGCTCGGGCCCGAGGAGGCCCAGGGCGAGTCGATGATGTGGGCGATGAGCGGCGGCGGGGCGCTCTCCGACGACGTCGGCAACTACAGCATCGACAGCCCCCAGAACCTGGCCACCTTCAGCTGGCTGCGGGCCAACCTGGTCGAGTCCCACCTCACCTACCCGGACCCCGGCACGGTCGACCGCAAGACCGCGTTCGCCGACTTCGCGGCCGGCAAGGTGGCGATGCTCAACGGCCACCCGTCGCTGCTGGGCAAGGCCACCGCCGCCAAGGTCGACTTCGGTACCGCGGCCATCCCGCGCAAGGACGGCGTGGGCCGCACCGGCACCCTCGGGGTGGCCGACTGGATGATGGCCTTCAAGGCCAACGGCCACAAGCTGGAGATCAAGAAGCTGCTCAACTTCGTCTACGCGAAGGAGAACACGCTCGCGTTCGACGAGAAGTACAACCTGCTGCCGGTCACCCAGGACACCCTGGCCGAGATGAGCAGCAACGGTAAGCACGAGGACCTCAAGCAGTTCCTCGCGGTGCTCCCGAACGCCAGCTTCTACCCGCTCGGGGATCCCGCCTGGGAGCAGGTCAGCAGCAAGATCAAGAAGGAGATCGGGCACGCGGCCACGGGCGACGCCAAGCAGGTGCTCGGCGGGCTGCAGGAGGCCGCCGTCGCGGAGGCCAAGCGGGTGCGCTGACCCGGTGCACCGACCCGGTGCACCCACCCCGGGCGCCCGCGACCCCGGGCCCGTACCGGCACGGGTACGGGCCCGGGGCGCGTCAGCGGGGGAGCGGGGCGGGTCAGCCGAGGGTCAGGGCGTACGCCTTGCGCAGGGTCTCGTGCACCGTCCAGGTGGTCCGGTCGCCCGCGTGCAGCACGGCGCAGTCGCCGGGCCCCACCTCCAGCGTCGGGCCGTCCTCGAAGGCGATGGTGGCCCGGCCGCTGAGCACCACGAAGAGCTCGTCGGCCTCGGTGTCGGTGACCACCCCCGGGGTGATCTGCCAGATCCCGCGCAGCTGGCGGCCGTCCTCCGACTCCCAGAGCACCCTCCCGGACACCTCGGGGGTGCCGGAGACGATCTGGGCCGGGTCCAGCGGGTCGGGTTCGAGCTCGGCGGTCGGGATGTGCAGGGCGAAGCTGTCGGTCATGCCCCGACGCTAACCCGCCCGCCGGCCGCGACGGGGGCGCCACAGTGTGTCGGACCGGCGGGGGAGAATGACACCTCGTAGGGCCCGTACGGGCCCGGCCGGACACGGAGGTGAGGGCGATGGCCGAACTCGGAGCACGCGACCTGGCCGTCCTGGCGCTGGAGGCGCGGGCCTGGCGGACGGCGGGCGCCAAGGAACGGGCCATCCGCGAGGAGCTGGGCCTGTCCGGCACCCGCTACTACCAGCTGCTGAACGCCCTGCTCGACCGGCCCGAGGCCCTCGCGCGGGACCCTCTCCTGGTCAACCGGCTGCGCCGGATCCGCGAACGCAAGCGCGAGGCCCGCTGAGGCCGCGACCCGCCCGCCGGGGGAGCCCCCCGCGCGCTGGCCGGTGTGCCGGGCGCGGCCCTGGGTAGGGTCGGACCATGGCCATCACCGAGTTGCCGGAGCCGGTTACCGCTGCTGGACGCGAGGGGCTGGCGGCGCTGCTCGCCGACCCCGGCGGGGCGGTCGCCGCCTTCGACTTCGACGGGACGCTCGCCCCGATCGTGCCCGACCCCGCCCGGGCCCGCGCCCACCCCGGCGCGGCGCCCGCGCTGGCCGCACTGGCCGCCGCCGTGGGCTCGGTGGTCGTGGTGACCGGCCGGCCGGCCGGGCTGGCGGTCGAGTACGGCGGCTTCGCCCGGGTGCCCGGGCTGGTCGTGCTGGGCCAGTACGGCGTCGAGCGCTGGGACGCGGACAGCGGCGAGGTGCGGGCGCCCGAGCCGCACCCCGGTGTCGCGGCGGTCCGCGCACTGCTGCCGGCTCGGCTGGCGGACGCCGGTGCCCGCCCCGGCACCTGGGTGGAGGACAAGGGCCGGGCGCTGGCCGTGCACACCCGCCGCGCCGACACCCCCGAGGCGGCCCTGGAGCTGCTCCGGCAGCCGCTGGCCGCACTGGCCGCCGAGCACGGGCTGATGGTCGAGCCCGGGCGGCTGGTGCTGGAGCTGCGCCCGCCGGGCGTGGACAAGGGGGCGGCGCTGAGCGCCTTCCTGCGCGAGCGCGCGGCCCGCTCGGTGCTGTACGCCGGGGACGACCTGGGTGACCTGGCGGCCTTCGCGGCCGTGGAGAAGGGCCGCTCCGAGGGCGTGCCGGGCCTGCTGGTCTGCAGTGGCGCGGTGGGCGACGCGCCGGTGCGTGAACTCGCCGACCGGGCGGACCTGGTGGTCCCCGGCCCGGCCGGCGTGGTGGAGCTGTTGGAGCTGCTGGTGCGGCGGCTCGGCGGGAGCCTCAGCCCAGTGCGTTGAGCTGGTCGAGGAACCACTGCTGCGGCGGCAGCGCGGTGGCCGCCGCGGCCAGCCGCTTGGTGCGCTCGGTGCGCTCGGCGGCGGGCATGGTGAGGGCGGTGTGCAGTGCCTCGGCGGTGGCGATCACGTCGTACGGGTTGACGCTGATCGCGTCCTCGCCGAGTTCCGCGTGCGCGCCCGCCTCCCGGGACAGCACCAGGGCGCAGCCCGCGTCGGAGACCACGGGGACCTCCTTGGCGACCAGGTTCATGCCGTCCCGGATGGGGTTGACCAGCGCCACGTCGGCCAGCCGGTAGGCCGCCAGGGACCGCGGGAAGTCGTCGTTGACGTGCAGGATCAGCGGCTGCCAGGTGTCGGTGCCGAACTCCTCGTTGATCTCCCCGGCGATCCGCTCGACCGAGGCCGTGTACGCGCGGTACTCGGCCAGGTCGGTCCGCGAGGGGTAGGCGAAGGCGACGTGCACGACCCGGTCCAGCCACTCGGGCCTGGTCCGCAGCAGGTGCCGGTAGGCCAGCAGGCCGCGGACGATGTTCTTGCTCAGCTCGGTGCGGTCCACCCGGACGATCGTGCGGCGCTCGCCCACGGCCGCCCGCAGGGCGGTCAGCCGCTCCTCGACGTCGGGCCGGTGCGAGCGCTCGCGCAGGAAGTCGGCGTCGGCGCCCAGACCGTGCACGCCCAGCGCGGTGGTGCGGCCCGCGTGCGTGACGGTGAGCGCCTCGCGGTCGACCTCGGCGCCGAGCAGGTCGGCGCAGCAGTCCGCGAAGGCGAGCGCCCAGCGGCGGGTCAGGAAGCCGGCCCGGTCGGCGCCCAGGATGCCGGTGAGCACGGCCTCGGCGACGTCGTCCGGCAGCATCCGGTAGTAGTCCGGCGGCGCCCACGGGGTGTGCGAGAAGTGGCCGATCCGCAGGTCGGGGCGGCGGGCCCGGAGCAGCGCGGGCACCAGGGACAGGTGGTAGTCCTGCACCAGGACGGCGGCGCCCGGGGCGGCCTCGGCGGCGAGCGCGTCGGCGAAGGCGGTGTTGTACTCCTCGTACGCCTGCCACTCGGTGCGGAACCCGGCGTCGAAGGCCGGTTCGGTCGGTGTGGCGTAGAGCAGGTGGTGGACGAACCAGAGGGTCGAGTTGGCGACCCCGTTGTAGGCCCGGGCGAAGGTGTCGGGATCGATGTCCAGCATCCGGACGGCCTGTCCGCCGACGTCGTGCCCGGCGCGGTCGAGCCGGCCGTCCGGGGCCTGCCGGGCCGCCGTCCGGTCGGCGTCGCCGAGCGCCGCGCAGACCCAGACCGCCGAGGGGTCGTCGATGGCGGAGAGCCCGGAGACCAGGCCGCCGCCGCCGCGGCGCAGGTCCAGGCCGCCGTCCTCGCGTCGGCTGAAGGACACCGGACCGCGGTTGGACGCCACCAGGACGGGGGCGCTTCCGGTCGTACTCGAACGTGCCGTCGTGAGATCGCCCATGATGGGAACCTTGCCGTGGTCCGGCGCCCCCAAACGTCCCTTCACGCGGTGTGACGGCTCACATACTCCGCGACCGTGTGCATCGGCGGCCGCTCCAGCGCGCCGACCGGGTGGGTGCGGGCGGTGAAGCCCCCGCCGGTCCGGGTGAACTGGGTGAGCAGCGGGTGCACCAGGTCCGCGGAGGCCTTGAGCCGGTGGGTGCGGTCGAGGCGTTCCAGGGCGGTGCGGTAGATGGTCGCGGCCATCCTCCCCAGCGCCTGGCTGTCCTGGTGCCGGTGGTGGCGGACCCCCACGTCGACCTGGGCGAGCGCGTCCAGCCCGGCCGTCTCCAGGGCGTCCACCAGCAGGCCGAGTTCCACGCCGTAGCCGGTGGGGAAGGGCAGCCGCTCCAGCAGCGAGCGCCGGGCCGCGTACTCCCCGCCGAGCGGCTGCACGAAACCGGCGAGTTCCGGCCAGTGCAGGTTGAGCAGCGGGCGGGCGACCAGCTCGGTGACCCGGCCGCCGCCGATCGGGTCGACGGTGCCCTCGCCGGCGCCCGGCAGCTCGTACGGGCGGTCGTACATCGCCTTGACCAGCTGGATGCCCGGATCGGTCAGCAGCGGGCCGACGATCCCCGACACGAAGGCGGGGTCGAACTCGCGCAGGTCGGCGTCCACGAAGCAGACGATCTCGCCCGAGGTGACCAGCAGGGAGCGCCACAGCACCTCGCCCTTGCCGGGTTCGGCGGGCAGCCGGGGGAGTATCGCGTCCCGGTGCACCACCCGCGCGCCGGCGCCGGCGGCGACCTCGGCGGTGCGGTCCGCCGAACCGGAGTCGACCACGACCAGTTCGTCGACCAGCGGGAGACGCTCCATCAGCTCCCGGCGGATCGTCGAGACGATGGCGCCCACCGTGGACTCCTCGTCCAGGGCGGGCAGCACCACGCTGATCGTGCCGGCCCGGCCGGCCGCCTCCTTGGCGGCGAGCAGGTCGCGCACCGGTCGGTCGGCCGCGCTCCAGGACCGGCGGCGCAGCCAGGAGGCCACCTCCGGGAGAAGCGCGGGGGGCAGCTCGGCAGGCACGGCACACTCCTTGGTGGGCGCCCTCGATGGCGCGCGTCGGTGGGGCACTTCGCGTCGGTCGGGCATCTCGCGTGGCGGACGGACCGCTTCACGGTTGACGCCTTCGGATACAGTCTTCGTACAGCGCTTAGACCTTCGCACGCCGGGGTCGCCCGCTGCGCAGGACCACAACTTCACAGAGCTCATCCAGAGGGACTGAGGGAACGGCCCGTCGACGTCCCGGCAACCTTCTCGCACGGCCGTTTCGCGGCCCGGCGGGACAGGTGCCAATTCCGTCCTGTGGCGCGCCCGCGTCACGGGGAAGATGAGGAGAGAGGCCTCCGCCATCATGGCTATCACCGCGACCAACGCTTCCGGCGCCGCAGACGTGACCGACTCCGTCGACCTCGGCCCCGCCATCGCACTCTCCTGTCGCGAGTGCGGCACCCGCTTCCCGCTCGGCCCGAGTTTCGCGTGCCTGGAGTGCTTCGGCCCGCTGGAGATCGCGTACGACTTCGGCTCGGCCGGCGCGGACGAGCTGCGCAAGCGGATCGAGGCCGGCCCGGCGTCGATCTGGCGCTACGCCCCGCTGCTGCCCGTCCCCGCGGACGTCGCCTCCAAGCCGAACCTGAACCCGGGCTGGACCCCGCTGGTGAAGGCCGACAACCTGGGCCGCGAGCTCGGGTTCACCGCGCAGCTGCACGTCAAGGACGACTCGGGCAACCCGACGCACTCGTTCAAGGACCGCGTGGTGGCCTGCGCCATCGAGGCGGCCCGCGCGTTCGACTTCACCACCCTCTCGTGCTCGTCGACCGGCAACCTGGCCGGCGCGGTGGGCGCGGCGGCCGCCCGGGCCGGGTTCAAGTCCTGCGTGTTCATCCCGCACGACCTGGAGCAGGGCAAGGTCGTCATGGCCGGGGTGTACGGCGGCGAGCTGGTCGGCATCGAGGGCAACTACGACGACGTGAACCGCTTCTGCTCGGAGCTGATCGGCGACCCGGCCGGCGAGGGCTGGGGCTTCGTCAACGTCAACCTGCGGCCGTACTACGGCGAGGGTTCCAAGACCCTGGCGTACGAGATCTGCGAGCAGCTGGGCTGGCGCCTGCCGGAGCAGATCGTGATCCCGATCGCGTCGGGCTCGCAGCTCACCAAGATCGACAAGGGGCTGCAGGAGCTGATCAAGCTCGGCCTGGTCGAGGACCGCCCGTACCGGATCTTCGGCGCCCAGGCGGAGGGCTGCTCCCCGGTGTCGGCCGCCTTCAAGGCGGGCCGTGACGTGATCCGCCCGGTCAAGCCGAACACCATCGCCAAGTCGCTGGCCATCGGCAACCCGGCGGACGGCCCGTACGTGCTCGACATCGCCCGTCGCACCGGCGGCGCCGTCGAGGACGTCACCGACGCCGAGGTGGTCGAGGCGATCAAGCTGCTGGCCCGGACCGAGGGCATCTTCGCCGAGACCGCGGGCGGGGTGACCATCGGCGTGCTGAAGAAGCTGGTCGAGACCGGGCAGCTGGACCCGGCGAAGGAGACGGTCGCGATCAACACCGGCGACGGTCTCAAGACCCTGGACGCGGTGGCCGACGCCGGTCTGACCGTGACCATCCGCCCGACGCTGGAGTCCTTCCGGTCGGCCGGCCTCGCGTCCGCCTGATCCCCCATCACGCTAGGAGAGCCACCGCCATGAGCGCCAACGTCCGCATCCCGACCATCCTGCGCACCTACACCGGCGGCGCCGCCGAGGTGGCCGCCGAGGGCGCGACCCTCGCCGAGGTCATCGCCGACCTGGAGAAGAACCACGCGGGCATCGCCGCCCGCGTGCTCGACGACACCGGCAAGCTGCGCCGCTTCGTCAACATCTACGTCAACGACGACGACGTGCGCTTCGCCGAGGGCCTGGCAACCGAGATCAAGGACGGCGCCAGCGTGTCGATCATCCCCGCGGTGGCCGGCGGCTGCTGACCGCCCCCGCCGCCCGCGCCGGCACCCGCCGGCGCGGCCCCGCAGGTCCCGTCCGCCGGGCCGCTCCGTCCCGCCTTCCCCGGTCGCCCCGGGAGGGCCGGCGGGGCGCCGGTGGACCGAGCCGCCTTCGTGTCCGGAATTCAATTCTCCGGTCGTGAAGGCGGCTCGCCGCGTTGGGGTGGGAATTCGGCCGTCCGAGGCGGAGTAAAGTGTCGGACAGCTGATGACCGGGCCCCCTCCCCCGCCAGCCGATCGCCGCCCCCGTGGGCGCCCCGCACGTTCGTGTCCCGTCCGGCCGCTGAGACCGGCTCACATGTCGTGCCCGTGAAAGATGTCAGGCAGGCGTCAGAATTCCGGCCGCTATTTGCGGCATTCGTCCGCTATGCCCGGCGTGATATGCCGAATTTCTCCGCATGCATCCCGTATTGCGCCTCGACGGCTGCCGCGAATTCCCGCTGGCTGGGCCTGTTGCAGAGGGCTTCGATACGGATACATTCAGCCGCGATCGACGCATTCACCCGCTCGACGACCACCGTCCGGTGGCCCATGGCGGGCGGCTGCGGCGTGCACGGCTGCGCTCAGGGGGGGTTCCCCGGGCCGGCCTCAAACCAGACCCGGGCCCGCGACCTGCGGGATCCGTGAAGGGCCAGCACAGCACTAGGGGAGTTCGGAATGGCTCAGGGCACCGTCAAGTGGTTCAACGCGGAGAAGGGCTACGGCTTCATCGCGGTCGACGGTGGTGCGGACGTGTTCGTCCACTACAGCGCGATCCAGATGGACGGCTACCGCACCCTCGAGGAGGGCCAGCGGGTCGAGTTCGAGATCTCCCAGGGACAGAAGGGCCCGCAGGCGGACATGGTCCGCGCGGCGGTCTGACCCTTCCGGACCCAGGAGCCTCGGCTCGGCCCACGGGCTGGTGATCCGCTTCGACCGACGGGCCCGTACGACGTGAGTCGTACGGGCCCGTCGGCATGTCCGGCCCGGGTCGTGCGTATCGGAGGCGTCGGCGGGCGGCCCGGCGGGCGGCGGGGGCCGCGGGAGCGGCGCGGGCGGGGCGACGCGCCCGGCCGGATCGTGGGTGGGGCTTGCACTCGCCATGCCGGAGTGCTAATCATTGGCGTTAGCACTCACAGCTTGAGAGTGACAACGGACCGGGTCGGTGAGGCCCCCGGGAGCGGTAGGGGAAAGGACCCCCGCACACCAGGGCCGTCCGTCGCGGGCACCTTCCGGTCCGAGCATTCACCGCCGTCTCGGAGGACCACTTCACATGGCAAAGATCATCGCGTTTGACGAGGAAGCTCGCCGCGGCCTTGAGCGCGGGATGAACCAGCTTGCCGACGCTGTCAAGGTGACGCTCGGCCCCAAGGGTCGCAACGTCGTCCTTGAGAAGAAGTGGGGCGCCCCCACGATCACCAACGACGGTGTCTCCATCGCCAAGGAGATCGAGCTCGAGGACCCGTACGAGAAGATCGGTGCCGAGCTCGTCAAGGAGGTCGCCAAGAAGACGGACGACGTCGCTGGCGACGGCACCACCACCGCCACCGTCCTGGCCCAGGCCCTGGTCAAGGAAGGCCTTCGCAACGTCGCCGCCGGCGCCAACCCGATGGCCCTGAAGCGCGGTATCGAGAAGGCCGTCAAGGCCGTCTCGGACCAGCTGCTCGCCCAGGCCAAGGACGTGGAGACCAAGGAGCAGATCGCCTCCACCGCCTCCATCTCCGCCGCCGACACCCAGATCGGCGAGCTCATCGCCGAGGCGATGGACAAGGTCGGCAAGGAAGGCGTCATCACCGTCGAGGAGAGCAACACCTTCGGTCTGGAGCTCGAGCTCACCGAGGGCATGCGCTTCGACAAGGGCTACATCTCGGCGTACTTCGCCACCGACCTGGAGCGGATGGAGGCCTCCTTCGAGGACCCCTACATCCTGATCGCCAACTCCAAGATCGGTTCGGTCAAGGACCTCCTCCCGCTGCTGGAGAAGGTCATGCAGAGCGGCAAGCCGCTGGTCATCATCGCCGAGGACGTCGAGGGCGAGGCCCTGTCGACCCTGGTCGTGAACAAGATCCGTGGCACCTTCAAGTCCGTCGCCGTCAAGGCCCCGGGCTTCGGTGACCGCCGCAAGGCCATGCTCGGCGACATCGCCATCCTCACCGGTGGCACCGTCATCTCCGAGGAGGTCGGCCTCAAGCTGGAGAACGCCGGCGTCGACCTGCTGGGCACCGCCCGCAAGGTGGTCATCACCAAGGACGAGACCACCATCGTCGACGGTGGCGGCGACAGCGACCAGGTCGCCGGCCGGGTGAACCAGATCCGCGCCGAGATCGAGAACAGCGACTCGGACTACGACCGCGAGAAGCTCCAGGAGCGCCTCGCCAAGCTGGCCGGCGGCGTGGCCGTCATCAAGGCCGGCGCGGCCACCGAGGTGGAGCTCAAGGAGCGCAAGCACCGCATCGAGGACGCCGTCCGCAACGCGAAGGCCGCCGTCGAGGAGGGCATCGTCGCCGGTGGTGGCGTCGCGCTGCTGCAGGCTTCGGTCGCGTTCGACAAGCTGGAGCTCGAGGGCGACGAGGCCACCGGTGCCAACATCGTCCGCGTGGCGCTGGAGGCCCCGATCAAGCAGATCGCGATCAACGCCGGCCTCGAGGGCGGTGTCGTGGTGGAGAAGGTGCGCAACCTCCCCGCCGGTCACGGCCTGAACGCCGCCACCAACGAGTACGTCGACCTCATCGCCGCGGGCATCATCGACCCGGCGAAGGTCACCCGCTCGGCGCTGCAGAACGCCGCCTCCATCGCGGCGCTCTTCCTCACCACCGAGGCCGTCATCGCCGACAAGCCCGAGAAGGCCGGTGCCCCCGCGGGCGGCGGCATGCCGGGCGGCGACATGGACTTCTGATCCCTCCGAGGATCAGTCGCTCTTGAGCGAGGGCGGTTCCCTTCGGGGAGCCGCCCTCGCGGCGTTCCCGGGCCCGGGCGGCGGCTGCGGGAGAATGGACGGATGTCCAGCTCTGAAATCGAAGCAGCCCTGCACAAGGCGAGGGCGCTGATCCTCGCCGACCTCAGCGCCCGGGACGTGGCGGACGCCACCGTGGTCTCGCTCGTGGAGGACGCCGTGACCCACCGGCGCTGGTGGCTGGAGCAGTGGCCGGACGGCACGGACTTCGTGCTCGGACTGGTGGCCCAGGACGTCCAGGACGCGCTGCTGGAGGCCTACGGCCGCTGGCCGCTCTGCCCCTCCTGCGCGCAGGACGGCGATCCGCACGCGTTGAGCGTCGAGCCCGAGCTGGGGCCCGACCCGCACTGGGTCTGCGGCAAGGAGGCCACCGTGGTCGCGACGGTCGGGCAGCTGACCTGATCCCGAGCGCCCGCCCCGCCCGCCGACGGGCGGGCGGAGGCCGCTACCCCTCCAGGCGGCCGAGCTCCGCCGCCAGGTTGGCCCGGGCCGCGGCGTCGAAGCGCTCCAGGGCGGCCGGGGTGCGGTAGAGCGCGGGCAGGGCCAGCAGCTGCCGCAGGATCGCCGCCCGGCCGGCCCGGAAGTCCTCGTCCGGCACGAAGGCGTACTCCTCGCGGACGGCGGCGGCGTAGGCGGTGTACGCCTCGGGCGTTGCGCCGAGGACGGCCAGGTCGGCGTCGCAGAGCACCTCGCCGTCCCGGTCGCCGGGCTCCGGCCGGTGCGTGACGGTGAGCCGGACCAGCCGGGCGACCTGCGCCACCCGTGCGGCCGGGAGCCCCGCCTCGGTGAGCGCGCGGACGGCCAGCGCCGCGCTGCGCTCCTCGTTCTCGGAGCGGTCCGGCTTGTAGACGGCGTCGTGGAACCAGGCCGCCAGCCGGACGGCGTCGGGGTCGTCGGCGTACCCGGCCAGGGCGTCGACGTGGTCGAGCACCGCCCGCAGGTGGTCGGTGGTGTGGTACCTGCGCTGCGGCTCGGCCCAGCGCCCCAGCAGGTCGCGTCCGTACGGCTCGGGGTCGACGGTGGCGCCGCAGCGGCGCAGCAGGGCGGACCAGCGGTCGGTGAGGGCTTCGGGCGACGGCATGGGGACATTGTGGCCCGGCGGCCGGACGGGCCGTCGGGCGCCCCGGCGGCCCGCATCACGGGGCCCGGCGGCCTGCTGATTCTGCTGGACAGCATATGTAGTTCGCCGATATATATAGACCTATGACAGAACGCTCCATGCAGGAGCCGACGCTGCTTCTGCTCACCGCTCTCGCCGATGCCCCGAGGCACGGCTACGCGCTCATCCAGGAGATCGCCGCGATCTCTGGCGGCCGGGTCCGGATGCGCACCGGCACGCTCTACGGCGCCCTCGACCGGCTGCTCCAGCAGGGCCTGATCAGGGTCGAGAGCGAGGAGGTCGTCGACGGCCGGGCCCGCCGCACCTACGCGCTCTCCGACACCGGCCGCACCGCGCTCGCCGCCGAGGCCGACCGGCTGCGCGCGGTGGTCGCCGAGGCGGACCGCCGGCTGACCGTCATCCGTCCGAGGATCAAGGGGGCCTTCGCATGACCGACTCCGACACGGCGCTGCGCGCCGCACTGCGGTGCTACCCCGCCGGCTACCGCCGCGAGCGCGGCGAGGAACTGGCCGCCGTCTTCGCCGACTCCACCGCCGGGGCAGGGCGCGCCGCCACCCTGTGGGAGGCCTTCGATCTGGGCGCCTACGGGCTGCGGCTGCGTACCGGGCTGACCTCCACCGGGCTGCCCGGTCGGGCGCTGGCCGCGGTCGCGCCGTTCGCGGTCGGTGCGGCGGCCGGTCACGCGGCGCTCGTCCTGCTGGTCACGGCCGTCGGGGGGCTGCCCGACCCGCGTGCCGGCGGTGGGACCTGGCTGCTGCTCGCCCTGCTCGCGGTGCTGCCGGTGCTGGCGGTACTGGGTGTGCTGTTCGGCAGTTGGAAGCCGGCCCGGCTGCTGGCACTGCCGACCGCCACCGTGGCGCCGGTCGCGGTGGTGCTGGGGTACTGGGCGGTCACCCGGGAGATGCCGAACATCTCGCTGCTCGTCAGGATGTCGGCCTTCTCGGTGCCGGGCGTGCTCTGGGGGCTCAGCGTGCCGGCCGCGCCGGCGGAGCTGCTGGGCCGGGTGACCGGGCGTCAGCGCCTGATCGTCCTGGGGGGTTTCCTGTTCGGCGCGGTGCAGAGTGCGGCGCCCGGCCTGTCGCGTTTCGGGACGGCCGGTGGCGTCGCGCCGCTCCAGCTGCTGATGCTCGGGGCGGCCGTGCTGGCGTACGTCGGGATTCGGCGCGGGCAGGTGCTGCCGCTGGCGCTGCTGCTCGTACTGGCGCCCCCGGCGCTCGGGATCTTCGCCGTCGAGGCGGGCAACACCCTGGGGTCGAGCCGGGTCCTGTTGCCGTTCGCGCTGCTGGTGGCGGCCGGGGTGGCCGTCGCCCTGCGGCTGACCCGGCCGAAGGCGCCGGAGGTGACCGGCTCGCGGTCGGTGGCGGAGTAGGGGGCCGTCCCCCGGAACGCGGGTGTGCGGCGGGGGCGGGCACCCGTGCCGGTGGAGTGGCCGATCCGTCGGCCGTGGGGGCTCGCCGCCGGGCGGGGTGATGTGGCAGGCTACCGATATGTCTAGACCAATCTTCGAAGTCATCGCGCTGACCGCCCAGGATGCCCGGGCCGCCGTAGCCGGCGGAGCCGACCGGCTCGAACTGGTCACGGACATGGCCGCCGACGGACTCACTCCCTCGGTGGAGGACTTCGCCAAGATCCGCGCCGCCGTGGACATCCCGCTGCGGGTCATGCTGCGCATCCGGGACGGCTTCGCGCCCGGAAGCGTGGACGAGCTGCGGGCGCGCGCGGCCGAGCTGCGCGCCGAGGGGGCGGACGAGTTCGTCTTCGGCTTCCTGGACGCCCAGGGCGCACTCGACCCCGCGGCCACCGAGGCGGTGGCCGAGGCCGTCGCCGGCTGCCGCTGGACCTTCCACCGGGCGCTCGACCACAGCGCCGACCGGGCCGCCCTCCGGGCCGCCGTCGGCGACCTGCCCGGCCTGGACACCTTCCTCACCTCCGGCGCGCCCGCCGGGGTCGACGCCGGCCGGGAGATCCTGGCCGCCGAACTGGCCCGGGCCGGCGAGCCCGGCTACCGCCAGCGGATCCTGATCGGCGGCGGCCTGCGCGCCGAGCACGTCCCCGGCCTGCGGGCGGCCGGTTTCGACGCCTTCCACGTCGGCGGCGCGGTGCGGACCTCCGGCTGGGACTCCCCGGTGGACGCCGCCAAGGTCGCCGAGTGGCGGGCCCTGATCGACGCCTGAGCGCCCCTGACCGACGCCCGACGACCCGCCCGGACGGCCCCGGCACGAGCGAGCACCCGCGCCCGTACGTGCCGCCCGACCGCAGGCGTGACCGGTGGTGCCACCGCAGGGGGCGGCCGTGCGACGGCCGCCCCCTGCGCGCCGTCGGGCGCCCGGGTCAGCCCGCCGCGGCGACGGCGGCGCCGGCCGCCAGCTGCTCCGGCAGCGGCCGGGCGTGCAGCACGGTGAGACCGGAGACGGCACGGGTCAGCGCCACGTACAGCCGGCGCAGGCCGGTCCGCTCGTCCGGCTCGCCCGCCACCACCTCGGCGGGCTCGTCCAGCACCACGTAGTCGTACTCCAGGCCCTTGGCCAGCGAGGCCGGCACCAGCGTCAGCCGGGACTGCGAGGTCGTCTCGTCGCCGGGGGAGAGGTAGCCGAGGCCCGCCGCCTCCAGCGCCGCGGCCAGGGCCGGGATCCGGGCGTCGGCGGCGATCAGGCCGGTCGAACCCTCCCGGGTGAGCATCTCGCGGCAGGCCTCCAGCACGGCGCCGTCCAGGTCGTCCTCGACCCGGGCGACCACCAGCGAGCCGGGCGCGTCACGCACCGAGGTGGCCGGGGCCAGACCCGGGGCGATCGCCGGCAGCAGGCGCGAGGCGTACGCGATGACCTCCTCGGGGACCCGGAACCCCTTGGTCAGCTCCTCGACGTGGGCGCCGGCCTTGCCGAGGTGGCGCAGCGCCTCCGGCCAGTCGGCGGTGGCCCACGGGGTGGTGCCCTGGGCGAGGTCGCCGAGGACGGTGGCCGAGCCGGTGCTGCAGCGACGCCCGACCGCCCGGTACTGCATCGGGGAGAGGTCCTGGGCCTCGTCCAGCACCACGTGGCCCAGCGAGGGGGTGCGCTGCACCAGGTCCGTCGCCTCGTCGATCAGGACGGCGTCCGCCGGCGTCCACGGGGCCGTCCGCACCGAGCGGCCGGGCTTGGCCCGGAGCACCGCGCGCTGCTCCTCCTCGTCGAGGACGCCCTCCGCGCAGGCGGCCAGGAACTCCGGCTCGTTGAGCAGCCGGTGCACCAGCTTCGTCGGGTCGACGGGCGGCCAGCAGGCCTTCACCACGGCCTTGACCTGGGCGTTCCTGGCCACGGCGTCCTGCACCCGGTCGTCCGGGGCCTCGCCGCCCTGCTCCATCTTCAGCAGCACGGCGTGCGCGATCCGCTGCGGCATGGCCTCCCGCGCCGCGCCGTACCGGATGTCTCGGGACTTCAGCTCCTCGACGATCTCGGTGAGCTCGTGCACCGGGACCCGCCAGCGGCGCGAGCCGCGCACCACCACGCACGGCTCGACGGGCAGCGCGATCCCGGCGCGGACGGCGCGCCGCAGCACCTCGGCCATCCGGGCGTCGCCCTTCAGCCGGGCCGCCCCGGGGTCGTCCTCGGCGCGGACCTCCACGTGCGCCACCAGCTGCTGCACCGTGGACTGCGCCACCGCCACCTCCCCGAGGGCCGGGAGCACCTGCTCGATGTACGAGAGGAAGGCGTCGTTCGGGCCGATCACCAGGGTGCCGGTCCGGGCCAGGCGCTCGCGGTGCGCGTACAGCAGGTACGCCACCCGGTGCAGGCCCACGGCGGTCTTCCCGGTGCCGGGCGCGCCCTGGACGCAGACGGTGCCGCCGACGTCGGCCCGGACGATCGCGTCCTGTTCGGGCTGGATGGTCGCCACGATGTCGCGCATCGGCCCGACGCGCGGCTTCTCGATCTCGGCGGCGAGCAGGGCGGAGGCGGTGTCCTTCTCGGCCGGGTCGGACAGGTGCTCGTCCTCGTAGGCGGTCAGCTCGCCGCCGGTGTAGCCGAACCTGCGGCGGCGCTCGACGTCCAGCGGCTCGGTGCGGCTGGCCCGGTAGAACGGCTGCGAGACCGGGGCCCGCCAGTCGATCACCATCGGGTCGCCGACCGCGTCGTGGACGTGCCGGCGGCCGATGTAGAAGCTCTCGCCGCCGCCGCCCTCGGCCAGCTCTTCGCTGATCGCGTGCAGGTAGTCGAGGCGGCCGAAGAACAGCGGGGTGTGGGCGAGGTCGGCCAGTGCGGCGATCCGGGCCTCGATCTGCTTGTTCAGGACGATGGCGGTGACCCAGGTGCCGGTCACGTCGGTGGTGTCCAGCGACTCGACGTCCTCGCGCATCACGCGCAGCGCGGCGCGGGAGGCGGCGAGGTGGTCGCGCTCGTGCTGGAGGGGGTCGGTGGAGGGGGTGGTGGCGGGCACAGCGGACCTTCCCGGCTGACCCGTAGGGGGCAGCGGACTCGTCGAGCGGCACGTGAGGGGGACAGCCGGCCGGTTACCAAGCGGCGGGCGCCTCCCCCGGCTGCCTGCGCGAGTCGGCGGGCACCACGGTTCGGGAGGGGGCAGACGAAGAATCCTAGACCCGTCCGCCCCGGGGTGCTAACCGGTGGGACCCCGGGGTGGTCCCTGAGGCGCCCGTACACCTGGAGGACGACCGAAGTCCTGCCGGAGAGGGCCTTCCGGGTGATGCGCCGGGGGTGTCCGAAAACCTACCGTTGATGGCATGGGAACCGTTCACAGCACGACGCGCCGGGCAGCGGCCAAGGCCCCCCGGGCGCGCGCATCCAAGGAGACCAGGACCGCCCCCGGCGGCGCCACCGCCGCCGGGCCCGGCCGCCGCCGCAACCCGCTCACCACGGTGGTGCGCAACGTCGGCATCGCCCTCGACACCGTCGCCCGGGTGACGCTGCTCGGCCGCGACGGCGTCCGCTACTGACCGCCGCCGCGCACCGCGGACGAGCGCGGTGCGGCGGGCACCGCCACCCGGGCCCGGGCGGCTACAGCACGTCGTCCGCGTCGATGATGCGGTACGCGTAGCCCTGCTCGGCCAGGAAGCGCTGCCGGTGGGCGGCGAAGTCCTGGTCCACGGTGTCGCGGGCCACCACCGAGTAGAAGTGCGCCGAGTGCCCGTCCGCCTTCGGGCGCAGGACACGGCCCAGCCGCTGGGCCTCCTCCTGGCGGGAGCCGAAGGTCCCGGAGACCTGGATGGCGACCGTCGCCTCGGGCAGGTCGATCGAGAAGTTGGCGACCTTGGAGACCACCAGGACGCTGATCTCCTTGGTGCGGAAGGCCTCGAAGAGCTTCTCCCGCTGGGCGTTGCTGGTCTCGCCCTTGATCACCGGTGCGTTGAGCACCTCGCCGAGCTCGTCCAGCTGGTCGATGTACTGGCCGATGATCAGCGTCTGGTCCTTCTCGTGCTTCTTGACCAGCGCCTCCACCACCCGCCGCTTGGTCGCGGTGGTCGCGCAGAACCGGTAGCGCTCCTCCGGCTCGGCGGTGGCGTACGACAGCCGCTCGGAGTCGGTCAGCGTGACCCGGACCTCGCAGCAGTCGGCGGGCGCGATGTAGCCCTGCGCCTCGATCTCCTTCCACGGCGCGTCGAACCGCTTCGGCCCGATGAGGGAGAAGACGTCGCCCTCGCGGCCGTCCTCGCGGACGAGCGTCGCGGTCAGGCCGAGCCGGCGGCGGGCCTGCAGGTCGGCGGTGAACTTGAAGACCGGCGCGGGCAGCAGGTGCACCTCGTCGTAGACCACCAGGCCCCAGTTGCGGGCGTCGAACAGCTCCAGGTGCGCGTACGTGCCCTTCCGCTTGGTCGTCATCACCTGGTAGGTGGCGATGGTGACCGGGCGGATCTCCTTGCGGGTGCCGCTGTACTCGCCGATCTCGTCCTCGGTCAGCGTGGTCCGCTTGACCAGCTCGTGCTTCCACTGGCGGGCCGAGACGGTGTTGGTGACCAGGATCAGCGTGGTCGACTTGGCCTCGGCCATCGCCGCCGCGCCCACCAGCGTCTTGCCGGCGCCGCAGGGCAGCACGACCACGCCGGAGCCGCCGTGCCAGAAGCCCTCGACGGCCTGCTGCTGGTACGGGCGCAGCGTCCAGCCGTCCTGGTCCAGCTCGATCGGGTGCGCCTCGCCGTCCACGTACCCGGCGAAGTCCTCGGCGGGCCAGCCCAGCTTGAGCAGCACCTGCTTGATCTGGCCGCGCTCGGAGGGGTGCACCACGACGGTGTCCGGGTCGACCCGGGCGCCGACCAGCGGGATGATCTTCTTCGAGCGCAGCACCTCCTCCAGCACCGGGCGGTCGGTGGTGGTGAGCACCAGGCCGTGGGTCGGGTGCTTGCTGAGCTTCAGCCGCCCGTAGCGGGCCATGGTGTCGGCGATGTCCACCAGCAGGGCGTGCGGCACCGGGTAGCGCGAGTAGTTCACCAGGGCGTCGACCACCTGCTCGGCGTCGTGGCCGGCGGCGCGCGCGTTCCAGAGGCCGAGCGGCGTGACCCGGTAGGTGTGCACGTGCTCGGGCGCGCGCTCCAGCTCGGCGAAGGGGGCGATCACCCGGCGGCAGTCGGCGGCCTTGGGGTGGTCGATCTCCAGCAGGAGCGTCTTGTCACTTTGGACGATCAGCGGTCCGTCGTTCACGCGGGGAGGCCCTCCATCGGTTCGGCCGCGCCGGCCGGTTCGGCGCAGACCCTCCAGTGTCGCGCACTCCGGTGAATGCCCGCCCCGCCGGTGACCTCCGACCCGTCGGGGTCGTTGGGCAGCGCATGAACACGTCCAAGCGCGCCCTCCTCGCCCTCACCCTCGCCGGTGCCGCCCTCTCCGCCGCCGCCGGCTCCGCCCACGCCGTCGACGAGCAGCAGGCCTCCGAGCTGAGCAAGTCCGCGATGCCGGACATCAGCAAGGCCGGCGGCCCGCTGGGCCAGGTCGGCTCCGGCGCCGCGCTCACCATGGCCGGGCTGCTCGGCGGGGTGCCGGTGGGCCCCGACTCGATCGGCAAGCTGGCCGACGGGGCGATGAAGGCCAAGGGCTGATCCGCCGGGTGGACCGGGGCCCGTCCCGGGGGGACGGGCCGGTCGGTCCTACTTCCACTCCCAGTACTTGGCGGTGCCCTTCCCGCTGCCGTCGGTCTCGTACTCGAACAGGCCGACGGTGGAGTTGAGCCGGGCGAACCGCTCGGACGAGGTGTCGAAGAAGATCGATCCCCGCCAGCTCATGGCGCCCGGGGCGGTGCCGGTGAAGCGGCCGATGCCGTTGCCGTGCCAGACGACGACGTCGCCGTCGGCCGTCATGGTCACGCCCTGGCCCTCGCCGACCAGGATGCCGTGGGCGTCCATGGTGGACTCGTAGGTGGCGATCTCGGTGGTGGGGACGCCCAGGAGCTCCCCTTCGGCCTCGTACGAGACCTCGACGTCGCCGCCGGGGAGGACCCGCTTCGCGGTCTCCCGGCTCTGCAGCTCGCCCAACTGTTCGCCGAGCATGATGACTCCCTTCCCGGACCCCCCTGCTACCCCGCCCTTCCGGACTACGCCGGGGTGGGGGCGGCGTCAACCGGGGGCGCTCGCGGGCGGGACCCGGGCGGGCCTGCTCAGGCGTTGTCGTCGAGTTCGGCGACGCCGGTGATCCGGTGCAGGGCGAAGGTGCGCAACTCGTCCGAGTGGTGGTCGAAGGCGGTCACGAAGCCGCCCTCGACCTTCACCGGGTCGATCACCCGCTGGGAGGCCAGGCCCTCGGCGTTGACGTAGCCGATCCACATCCGCTCGCCCAGCAGCACCGCCGTCTGCAGTGCGGCCAGCGTGTCCGCGGCCTGCGAGCGGGGCAGCCGGCGGGTGTCGACCTGGGCCGGGCCGCGCTGCTGCGGCGTCGAGGCCGGGCCGGTGACGGTCTCCCGGCGGACGGCGGTGGCCGCCCGGTCGCCGGCCCGGATCGCCTTGACGGCGGCGCCGAGCAGCGCGTCGTCCGGGGTCGGCGGGCCGTCCGGGACGGGCGTCGGCGCGCTGCGCGGCGCCGTCCGGTGGCTGCCCGGGCGGGTGATCAGCACATCGCCCTCCGCGGACTCGGCGGCCGGCGCGTAGCCCATGCCGCGCAGGGCGGCCAGCAGCGCCTCCGGGCCGGCCTGCGCGGCCAGCACGGTGGGCGCGAGCAGCCGCAGCCGCAGGTCGGCGGAGCGGCGGTCGGCCAGCACCTCGGCGAGCAGCGCCGGGTCGTCGCAGCGCAGGTACGAGGAGGCGGCGCCGACCCGCAGCACGCCGTGCCGGCGGGCCACGTCGTCGACCAGGTAGCTGAGCGGCTGCGGGACGGGCGTGCGGGAGTGCTGCTCCAGGAAGGCGTGCAGGTCGGCGGCGCTGCGCCCGGCGTCCAGCGCGCGCCGCACGGAGTCGGTGGTGAAGCGGTAGACCGTCGCCCCGCCCTTGGACTCCACGTCGGCGCAGAGCGCGAGGGCCTGGGCGAGCGGGGTGAGCAGCGGGCCGGGGGCGATGGCGGTGAGGTCCGGCTGGAGGATCACGTGGTCCAGCGGGCGGGGGAGCAGCGGGGCGAGTACGGCGGCCGGGCTCCGGCCCTCCAGCAGGGCGCGGGCCGGCGAGGACAGGGCGCCGCGGCCGGTGATGCCCAGCTGCTCGGCCTCGGCGAGGGTCCAGCCGGCGAGGTCGTCGCGCAGGTCCCGCCCGTCGGCGGTGGCCGGGCCGCCGCGCAGCGGGCGGTGCCAGCGCATCGTGGGCAGCAGGTCCTCGGCGGTGGCGGTGGAGCCAGGCGGCAGGCCGGCGAGTGCGGTCAGCGCGGCCCGCCGCACGGTGGGCGCCAGGGTGCGGTCCAGTTCGGGGCCGAGCGCCGCGCGGGTCTTGCCCTTGCCGTCCGGGGTGCCGGTGAGCGCGGCCACCCTCGTGCCGGCGAGCCAGCTGCCGGCGAGCAGGGCCCAGCGTTCGGCGGTGGGCTGCTGGAGCCAGGTGTCGTACGCGGGGGTGGGGGCCCAGCGCTCGTCGGCCTCGCCGTCGGGGGCGAGCAGGCCGGCGCCGTAGGCGAGTTCGAGCCAGAACGCGGCGGTCGACTCGGTGGTTTCCAGGGTCTGGGCGGCCCGTTTGAGGTCGCGGACGCCGACCCCGCTGGCCCGCAGGGTGGCGGGCGACTGCAGGCCCCAGAGGTCGAGCAGCTCCTCGACGGTGCGGACGGCGGTGTACGCCTGGCCGGCCGCGGCGCCGTCCACCGCCTGCGGTTCACGGACGGTGGGCTGGGCGGGGACGGCGGGCGGCGCCGGCTCCACCGTGCGGTGGCTGCGTCCGCCGCGCAGGTGCAGGGCGAGCTCGCGGGGCAGCACGACGCTGCCGGGCGAGGAGGGCAGCAGCAGGCCGCGGGCGATCAGCCACTCGACGGGACTCCGGGCGTCGGCGGCCGTGACCGGCCGGGTGGCGTCCGGGACGGTGCCGTTGGGCGGCCCCCAGACCAGCCGGTCCAGCAGCCGTAGCGAGGCCTCCGGGGCCTGGTCGAGCAGCGCGGTGCACTGCTTGCGGTCGGCGAGCAGGGCCGCGAGGGCCGCGACGGCGGTCACCGGGTCGGGGGTGGGCGGCAGGCCCGCGGAGGCCAGCAGTTGCTGGAGCCGGGCCGGCGACATCCCGGTGGTGGCCTCGGAGAGGGTCGGTCCGAGACCGGTGCGGCCGGGGTTGGCGGCGGTCGGCGCCAGTGCCTCCCGGGCGGCGATCACCAGGTGCAGCGCGCTGTCCGGGCCCCAGAGCAGCGCGCGCTCGCGCAGGGTGGCGAGCGCGCCGGGGAGGGCCTCGGTGACGGCGGTGCGCTCGGCCGGGCCGATCGGGGTGGCGCCGGGGTGGGGTTTGACCCGGGCCGGGCCGGTGAGCAGGTTCCGTACGGCGGTGTGCGCACTGCCGTCGGGCAGGGCGGCCAGGGCCTCGGCCACCTGCAGCGTGAAGCGGTCCAGCCGCTCCAGGGCGCGCAGGGCGGAGGCCCGGGAGGAGAGCCGGGCGGCGAGCTGGGTGAGGTCGCCGGGCACCGGGTTGAGCAGGTCGGGACGGGACCGGAGCAGGGCCGCGAGGGCCGCGTCGGGGCGGCTTCGGAGCTCCTCGGCGAGGGTGCGGGGGCCTGCGGCGGTGGCGCCGGGGCGTTGCTCGCCCTGCTGTGCGGTCATCCGGCCTAGGTTAGTCGGCTTCGGGCGAGGGTGGCGGCGTCGTGTGCCGCGGGCCTCGGCGGTCGGTGGCGGGTGATGGCCGGTGAGGGCGGGTGGCGGGTGGCGGGTGGTGGTGGGTGGCACCGGATGGGTAGCGTCGCGGTCGGCGGGGTCGGGTGGTCGATCGGGGTGGTGGGCGATGGTGGACGGCGAGTGGTGGCGGCTGGGCGGGCCGCGGCGGGGCGACGGTGGCGAGCGGGCACCGGAGGGCCCGGAGGAGCCGGGCGAGGGCGTGTACCTGCCGCCGCCCGCCGCGGTCCCGGCTCCCGCGCCCCCGTCCGATCCACCGGCCCCGCGCGTGCCGGCACCGGCACCGCCGCCGCCGTCCTCGCGGCCGTCAGCCGGCCCGTCGGCCCGCCGGGCCGGGGCGCAGTGGCAGGCGGGTGGCGGGTTCGCCGACTGGGACGCCGTGCACATCGACTTCTCGGCGGTCGACGACCCCGAGGCCGCGAGCGTGCCGGAGCCGCGGGAGGGCGACCGGGCACCGGACGCCGCCGACCTGACCGTGGCGAAGGACGGTACGGCGAAGGGCGGTGTGGCGGGCGAGGCGAGCGGGGAGCGGGCGACCGCCGCCAAGCCGGCCGGCCGGGGCCGCGCCGCACGCAAGGCGGCCGAGAAGCAGGCGGCGAAGGACGAGGCCGCATCCGCCGCCCGCCCGGGCCTGCTCGCCGGCCGCCGGCCCGCACCGCTGCTGTTGCTCGCCTCGGCCCTGCTGGTGGGCGGCGCGGTGACCCGGACCGTGTTGGTGATGCTGGTCGGGTGGGCGCTGGCCTACCTCTCCCGCGGAATCGCCGACCGCAGCAGGAAGTTCGCCGTCCTGGGGATCCCGCTGCTGGCCATGGGCGGACTGGTGCTCTGGTTCTGGGGCCGCGGCCAGGGCAAGTGGGGCCCGGCCCTGCAACCGGGCGAGCAGCTCTGGGGCGCGGCGCCGGGGCTGCTGCGGCTGGCCGCGGTGCTGTCGGCGCTGTTCCTGCTGTGGACGACGCTGCGGCGGCGCGGGGCGTGACCTGGAACTGCCACGCGCAGGATCGCGTCTCGATCATCAGGCCACGACGGCGAGTCGAAGGCGAATCGAAGGGGAGTCCCGAGTGCAACGGCAGACTCGACGTCGTGTCGAGGGGGCAGCCCGGACAGCGTTGGCCGCGTGCGCAGCCGTCTCCCTCGCCGGCTGCTTCCCCGCCGGCGGGGAGCCCGAGAAGCGCAGCCCCGGTGCTGCCGCCGGGGAGGTCACCGTGGTGCGCGGCGACAAGGCGTACCCCCTCACCGTCAGGATCACGGACTGGCGGATCGAGCCTCATCCGCAGGTCCCGGACCGGGGAAACGCGGTACACGTCAGTTACCGCAAGACCGCCACGAGCGACCTGCCCGAGGTCAACGTGGAAATTGCCGTCTGCGCAGTGAACGCAGCGAACGTCGTGCTGCTGTGCGGCACCGTCGACGCGCGACAGGCGGATCCCCGGACCGAGGACGCCGACTCCTGGATCGGCCCCGCCGACCTCCCCCGCAGTCTGTCCGACACGGCCCGTGTCGTCCTCCTGCCTGACCAACTGCTCCCAGGACTGCACGCCGGTGACCCCAAGGACGGCGACGGTTACGTTCCCCCCGGCGTCCCGCTACCCGGCGACCAACTGCGTACCGCCTGAGCCGCACACCGATGATCGGGCGACCTTGGCCGTAGGCGCTCTCGAACCCCTTCCCGGCAGACCGGATCAGGTCTCGTGACTCGTCCTCCGGTGCCGGGGTACCTGAGGGCGGTAGTCGTCAGGCGTCGAAGTCGGCGTATCCGTCGAACTCGCCGGCTTTGACGCCCAGGAGGAACGTGGCGAACTTGGCGGGGGTGGTGCGGACGACGACCTCGCCGTCGTCGGACTCGCGGAGCTCGACCAGGCCGTCGACGGTGCGGACCTCGACGCGCTCGCCGCGCACCTGGGCACCCGCATCATCCGGCTGCACCGATGAGGAGCGGGACCGCCGGGTTCACGGCATGCCCACCCGAACCCCGGCCGCCCGTATCGCCGTACGGCCTAGGCCCCCAGCAGGCGCTGCAGCTCGTCCAGGACGGCGTTGGCGCCGGTGTAGCCGATCCCCTGGAACCAGAGCCGGTCGTTGACCGGGAAGGCGCGGTGGGCCCTGACCGCGCCGAGGGCCTGCCAGCCGGGGCTCGCCAGGGTGGCGGTGGCGCCGGCCGCGTCCGGGTCGCCGTAGACGGCGTAGAACAGGTGGTCGCCGTCCGCCCTGGCGATCTGGTCGGCGGGGATCTCCACCGCGAACTGGGCGGCGTTCTGCTGGTCGGGGCGGGCGAGCCGGACGTCGTCGAGCAGCGTGGCGAGGAAGTTCTGCCGGGCGTACAGGCGGATCGGGGCGTTCGCCACGAAGCGCACGATGCTGATCCGGTGGCCGGAGAGCCCGGCCGAGGCGAGCTGCTGGGCGACCGCGGCGGCGTGCCGCTGGTAGGCGCCGACGACGGCCTCGGCGGCGGCCTGCCGGCCGAGGGCCTGGGCGTGCTGCTGGAAGTTGGCCTTCCAGGGGTGGCCGGTGGTCGGAGTGAGGACGGTCGGGGCGATCCGGCGCAGGGTCTCGAAGTGGGCGCCGTCGCGGGTCTGGTTGCCGAGGATCAGCTCGGGCTTCAGGTGCCGGATCACCGCGCCGTCGGGGGAGCCGATCTCCCCGACGTGGGTGATCTCCGCCAGTCGGGAGGCCGGCCAGTAGTCGGGCAGGCCGGCGTCGGCCGGGGCCCGGGCCGCGCCGACGGGCGTGATGCCGAGGGTCATCGCGGAGTCGAGTTCGGCGGTGTCGAGGGTGATCACCCGGGGGCCGTCCGCCGGCGGGATCGCCGCGGCCGTGTCGGTGGCGCTGTCGGTGGTCGGGGCGGGGTTGCCGGCGCAGGCCGTGAGGGCCGTGCCGCCGAGTCCGGCCAGCAGGGCCCGGCGGGAGAGCTGACGCGGCATCGGGACCTCCCGGACGTGGTCGACGGTTCGTCGATTATGTCCGGAATGTCATCATGCGTCTGCCTTTACCGCCCAGGGCGCGCCCGGGACCACCAGCGGAGTCCCCGTCACCGGGTCCGGGACGACCACCGAGTGGAGGCCGAACACCTCGTGCACCAGCTCGGCCGTGACGATCTCGGCCGGCGGGCCCTGCGCGACGATCCGCCCGCCGCGCATCGCGACCAGGTGGTCGGCGTACCGGGCGGCCTGGTTGAGATCGTGCAGGACGGCCACCACCGTCCGGCCCTTCTCCACGTTCAGGCGCCGGACCAGGTCGAGCACCTCCACCTGGTGGGCGATGTCCAGGAAGGTCGTGGGTTCGTCCAGCAGCAGGATGTCGGTGCCCTGGGCGAGCGCCATCGCGATCCACGCCCGCTGGCGCTGACCGCCCGAGAGCTCGTCCATGCCCCGGTCGGCCAGCTCGGCGGTGGAGGTGCGCAGCATCGCCTCGGAGACCGCCTCCTCGTCCTCGGCCGACCACTGCTGCCACCAGCTCTGGTGCGGCTGGCGCCCGCGCGCCACCAGGTCGGCCACCGAGATGCCCTCGGGGGCCACCGGCGACTGCGGCAGCAGGCCGATCCGCCGGGCGACCTGCCGGGTGGGGATCCGGGCCAGCTCGGCGCCGTCCAGCAGGACGGCCCCCCGGGTCGGCCTCAGCAGCCGGCCGAGCGCCCGCAGCAGGGTGGACTTGCCGCAGGCGTTCGGGCCGACGATCACCGTGACCCGCCCGTCCGGGATGGTCAGGTCCAGGCCCTCGACGACCGTCCGGGCCTCGTAGGCGAGGGTCAGCTCCCGGGTCTCCAGGCGGTGCGGGGCGGCGGGGTGCGGGGTCATCGGGAGCCTCCACGGTGGATGGGGGTCCCCCCGGACGGAGTCTGGGGGAGGAGCAGCAGCCACATCAGGTACGGCGCGCCCACCAGGCCGGTCACCACACCGACCGGCAGTTCGACGGGTGCCAGCATCCGGCGCGCCAGCAGGTCGGCCAGGACGACGACCACCGCACCGGTGAGCGCCGAGCAGAACAGCGGGATCTGCGCCGAGCGGGCCAGCCGGACGGCGATCTGCGGCGCCATCAGCGCGACGAAGTCCACCGGCCCGGTGGCGCCCGCCGCGCAGGAGGCCAGCACGATGCCGAGCAGCGCCATGCCCAGCCGGATCCGGTTCAGGCGCAGGCCGAGCCCCACGGCGGTGGCGTCGTCGAAGGAGATGCCGCGCTGGGCCCGGGCCGCCCACAGCGCCGCCGGTACGGCGGCCAGCAGCACCCAGACCAGCCAGTCGGACTGGGCGTGCCCGGCGCCGTTCAGACTGCCGGTCATCCAGACCTTCGCCTGCTGCGCCTGCAGGCCGTCGCCCTTGGTCAGGAACACGGTGGTGAGCGAGGACAGCGCCACGCTGATGCCGATGCCGATCAGCACGAAGCGCTGCGCGTGCATGCCGCCCCGCCACGCCAGCGCGTAGACCAGCAGCCCGGCGACCAGGCCGCCGCCCACCGCGGCGTACGGCACCTGGCCGGTGGAGTCGACCACGCCGTACGCCAGCAGGCCCACCACCAGCGCGGACGCGCCGTGCGAGACGCCGACCACGTCCGGGCTGGCCAGCGGGTTGCGGGCGACCGTCTGGATCAGCGCGCCGGCCAGCCCGAGGGCGAGGCCCACCAGCACGCCGACCTCCACCCGGGGCAGCCGGAACTCGCCGACCACCAGCTGGTGCGCGCTGGGCCGGCCGGTGACGACCTTCAGCACCTCGGCCGGCGAGACGGTGGACTCGCCCAGGCACAGCGAGGCGACCACGGCGGCGGCGAGGAGCAGCAGCAGACCGGCGGCGACCAGCACCGAGCGGCGGTGCAGCAGGAAGGAGGCGCGCCCGGCCCGCAGCACGCTGTAGCCGAGCGGCACGGTGGCGGCGCTCATGCGGCCACTACCCGGCGACGGCGCACCAGCACGACCAGGACGGGCACGCCGACCAGGGCGGTCATCACCCCGGCGGGCACCTCGGACGGTGGGAAGAGCACCCGGCCCAGGGCGTCCGCGAGCAGCAGCAGCGCGGGCCCGAGCACGGCGGAGAGGGTGAGCACCCAGCGGTGGTCGGCGCCGACCAGGGCGCGGGCGGCGTGCGGGACGGCGAGGCCCACGAAGGCGATCGGGCCGGCCGCGGCGACCGCCGACCCGGTCAGCACGGTGGCGCCGAGCGCGCCGGTGGCCCGGACCAGGCCGGTCCTGGCGCCGAGGCCCTTGGCGGTGTCGTCGCCGAGCGCCAGCGCATCCAGCCCGCGGGCGACGGCGAACACCAGGACGGCGCCGACCAGCAGGAACGGCAGCAGTTGCCAGGCCACGTCGGAGGTCCGTCCGGAGAGCGAGCCGACCTGCCAGAACCGGAACTGGTCCATGGTGGCGGCGTCGGTGGTGAGCACCAGGGTGTTGAGCGAGGCGATGAACGCGGACATCGCCGACCCGGCCAGCGCCAGCTTGATCGGGGTGGCGCCGCCCCGGCCGCGTCCGGCCAGGGTGTAGACCAGCACGGTGGCCAGCGCCGCCCCGGCGAAGCCGAACCAGACGTACCCGGTGAGCGAGCCCACGCCGAAGGCGGAGATGGCGACCACCACGCCGGCCGCGGCGCCCTGGCTGACGCCGAGGATGCCGGGGTCGGCGATCGGGTTGCGGGTGATGCCCTGCATCACCGTGCCGGCCATGCCGAGCGCCGCGCCGACGGCGAGGCCGACGACCGTGCGGGGCACCCGCAGCTCCCGGACGACGACGGCGTCGGTGGTGTCCCCGCCGTACAGCAGGGCGTGCACGGTCTCGCCGAAGGGGATGGTGCGGCTGCCCACCGCCAGGCTCAGCAGCACCGCGGCGACCAGGACGGTCAGCGCGGCGGCGAGCCACAGGACGCGGCGGCGCAGCAGGCGCAGCCTGCCGGGCGCGGTGGTGTCGGTCATGGGTCCCTTCCTGCTCCCCGCCCCGGACCTCGGGGCGCCCCCCGGCCACGGCCGGGGCGGCCCGCCCGGGCGTGGGGCTCGGGGAAGAGGGGCCGCTATGAGCTTAGGCAATGCTAAGTTCCGGCCCGGAGCCGGGGCGGATCAGCCCCCCGACCGGCCTGGAATAGCCTGGCGGCATGCCCTCCACGCCCGCCGCAGTCCCTGCTCCCTCGCCCGCCGCCGCCCCGGCCCCGGTGCCCGTCCGCCCGTTCACCGTCGGGTTCGACCTCGACATGACGCTGCTGGACACCCGGCCCGGCATCAAGGCCACCTACCGGGCGCTGTCGGCCGAGACCGGGACCTTCGTGGACGGCGACCTGGTGATCACCCGGCTCGGCCCGCCGCTGACCCACGAGCTGCGCAACTGGTTCCCCGAGGCGGAGGTGGAGCAGGTCGCCGTCCGCTACCGGGAGCTGTACCGCGAGCTGGCCTTCGCCCCGACCGTCGCCCTGCCGGGCGCCCACGCGGCGGTCGACGCCGTCCGGGCAGCGGGTGGCCGGGTGGCCGTGATCACCGGCAAGTACGAGCCGAACGCCCGGCTGCACCTGGAGCACGCGGGCCTGCACGCCGACGTCCTGGTCGGCGACCTCTGGGCGGAGAGCAAGGGCGACGCGCTGCGCGAGCACGGCGCCACCGTGTACGTCGGCGACCACCTGGGCGACATCGTCGGTGCGATCCGGGCCGAGGCGGTGGCGATCGGCGTCACCACCGGCCCGTACGACGCGGACGAGCTGCGCGCGGCCGGCGCGGACGTGGTGCTGGCCGACCTCACGGAGTTC
Organism: Kitasatospora sp. NPDC057015; assembly: GCF_042673745.1. Taxonomy (NCBI): domain Bacteria; kingdom Bacillati; phylum Actinomycetota; class Actinomycetes; order Kitasatosporales; family Streptomycetaceae; genus Kitasatospora; species Kitasatospora sp. NPDC057015. Next base: position 219,070 of record NZ_JBHUSG010000003.1, on the reverse strand, counting down.
CCCGCCTGGCTGGACCGGCACCTGGACCGCTAGGGCCCGCCCGGGCCGGTCGGCCCCTCGTGGTCGGCCCCTCGCGGTCGGTCCCCCGCGGTCAGTCCGTCGCGGCGGCCCGGCGGCGCTGGGCCCGGGCCGAGGAGAGCATCCCGACGAGGGCGAGCAGGAAGCCGAGCGGCATCAGCATGCTGAGCCAGTAGGCGGCCGTCGGCAGCGGAGTCAGGTCGAGGAACAGCGGGACGAAGGTCACCAGTGTGGCGACCGCGCCCGCGGCGAAGACGATCGCGCCGGCCCGGACGTACAGGTCGCCGCGGTCGGCGCTCTGGCTGCTCACTGTGTGCTCCTCGGACGGGACGTGGCGGTGGGGCGCCCCCAGTGTCGCAGAGCGCGCCGGCCGGTCGCGGGGCGCCCGCCGGGCGGCCCGGCGAACGGGCCCGGGTGTGCCCCGTCACGTTGCGCAGTTTCGCGGGCGCTCGGAGTTTTGATCGCTGCTGGGCAGGGGTATGCAGCCACTGCACGGGGCACGGCAGGTGTGCCCCGCCTTCGGACCGGGGGTGTGAGCCAGTGGACAGCGCCATGTCGCGGTCCGGCCGTGCCCGACCCGGTCCGGCCCCGGACGCCAGATCCGCGGCGGGGCCCGCCCGACGAGAACGGGCCCGCGGTACGGGATCGTGCCCACGGCAGGGTTCGAGGCCGTGACCGACCGTTAGTCTGCTCCGGCGGAGAACCGACGCGGGTGTCCGCCCGGTTCGGGCCGGGATCCCGGCCCGCCGTCACCCGGAGCCTGCGGCGCCGTTCGAAGGCGTCCGCCGGAGCCGCCCGCCGGAGCCGTTCACCAGAGCCATCCACCCAGAGATCCCCGGCCCGGGCCGGGGTCCCGACACACCCACACCGAGGACTGTTCGAGATGCCCACCGGCCAGGTCAAGTGGTTCAACGAGACGAAGGGCTACGGCTTCCTGTCGCGCGACGACGGTGGCGAGGTCTTCGTCCACACCAAGGCGCTGCCCAACGGTGTCACCGTGCTCAAGCCGGGTCAGCGGGTGGAGTTCGGCGTGGTCGCCGGCCACCGCGGTGACCAGGCGATGTCCGTGACGCTGCTGGACGCGCTGCCCTCGGTGGCCGCCGCCCAGCGCAAGAGCGCCGACGACATGGCGCCGATCGTCCAGGACCTCATCACCACGCTGGACGCGGTGCTCCCGGGCCTTCAGCACGGCCGCTACCCGGCCAAGCCGACCGGTCAGAAGCTGGCCTCGCTGCTGCGCGCGGTGGCCGACCAGTTCGACGTCTGACCGGCCGGGGTTCGCGGGGCCCCGCGAACCCCGCCCCGTGGTCTCCGCCCCCGGGCGGGCTCAGAGGTCGAGCGCGCCCGGGCCGAGCGGAGGGACGAGTCCCTCGGCGGCGGCCCGGGCGAGCAGGCCCCGGACGGCCGCGTAGCCGGCCTCGCCGAGCTCCTCGGTGAACTCGTTGACGTACAGCCCGATGTGCTGGTCGGCGACCGCCGGGTCCATCTCCTGCGCGTGCGCCAGCACGTACCCGCGGCTCGCCTCCGGGTCCGCCCAGGCCTGCCGGACGGAGGCCCGGATGGTCTCGGAGATCTCCCGCAGCCGCTGCTCGCCGAGCGAGCGCCGGGCCACGATCGCGCCCAGCGGGATCGGCAGGCCGGTGTCCTGCTCCCAGGCCTCGCCCATGTCGGCGAGCTTGCGCAGACCGTAGTCCTGGTAGGTGAAGCGGGCCTCGTGGATCACCAGACCGGCGTCCACCCGGCCGTCCCGGACGGCGGGCATGATCTCGTGGAACGGCAGCACCACCACCTCGCCGAGGCCCCCGGGCACCGCCTTCGCGGCCCAGACGCGGAACAGCAGGTACGCGGTGGAGCGCTCGGACGGCACCGCGACCGTCCGACCGCTCAGGTCGTCGCCGGCACCCGGCCGGGTCAGCACCAGCGGGCCGCAGCCGCGGCCCAGCGCCCCGCCGCAGGGCAGCAGCGCGTACTCGTCCAGCACCCACGGCAGCGCGCCGTAGCTGATCTTCAGGACGTCGAGCTCCCCGCGCTCGGCCAGGCCGTTGGTGACGTCGATGTCCGCGAAGGTGACCTCGGGCGCGTCGGCGCCGGGCACCAGGCCGTGGGCCCAGGCGTGGAAGACGAAGGTGTCGTTCGGGCAGGGCGAGTAGGCGACGCGCAGGGGCTCAGCCATGGTGGACCTCCTTGAGCAGCTCCGGGTACGGCAGGGCCCCGAAGGCCCGCTCCAGCGCGGCCAGGGCCTCGCCGATCCGCCAGGCCGAGCGGTCGCGCGGGCCCACGGCGTTGGAGACGGTGCGGATCTCCAGCACCGGCAGCCCGTGCCGGGCGGCGGCCTCGGCCACGCCGAAGCCCTCCATCGCCTCGGCGGCCGCCCCCGGGTGCCGGGCGCCCAGCTCGGCGGCCCGAGCGGCGCTGCCGGTCACGGTGGAGACGGTCAGCACGGCGCCGGTGGCGACCGCCAGGCCGGCGGCCCGCAGGGCGTCGGCGGCGGCCCGGACGGCGGCGGGCGGCGGAGCGTGCCGGACGGTGCCGAAACCCAGCTCGGTGACGTCGGCGAAGCCCTCGGGCGTCTGCGCGCCCAGGTCGGCGGCGACGACCGCGTCCGCGACCACGACCGAGCCGACCGGCGCCTGCGGCGCGAAGCCGCCGGCGATCCCGGCCGAGACCACCAGGTCGTAGCGGTGCGCCGCGAGCGCGCCGGCGGCGCCGGCGGCTGCCGCTGCGGGCCCCACCCCGGCCGCCAGCACGTCGATCCCGGCGGCGGCGCCCGAAGTGCGGTGCAGCGTGCCGCCGGGCAGCGGCAGCGGGCGCACGTCGCCCCCGAGGCCGCGCAGGACGGCGTCCGCCTCGGCCGCGACGGCGACGACGACGAGCAGCCGGGCCTGCGGGAGGCCCGGCTGCTCGCCGTCGTTCGTACGGGAGGTCACCGGCGGGGCGGTCAGGCGTTCTGGGTCTTCAGCTGGAAGTACCAGACGGCGTAGATGTCCTGGGTCTTCGGGTCGGACTCGACCACGGTGAGCAGCGTCTGGCCGGTGGCCGAGAGCGCGGTCGCCGCGGGCACCGAGCCGGACCAGGTCTGGCCGATGTTGGCGGTCGCCAGGCTGAACTGGCCCTGCTGGCCGCCGTTGGTGAAGGCGAACCAGCCCTTGTCGGCGACCTGCGGGGTCACGCCGACACCGATGCGGTCGCTGGCGACCACGTCGGAGGAGGGGATCTTGCCGTCGGCGAGCGCCTCCTTGGCCTTGGCCTGGCACTGCGCCTGCTGGTCCTCCGTCATGACGGCGCCGGTGCCGCCGCAGAACGGGCGGTCGATCTCCTGCGAGGAGCGGCCGACGGTCACCGTGACCCGCCGGTCGGTGGGCTGGTCCTGGCCGGACGCGTACGCGATGGACCCGCCGACCGTGCCGGCGCCGATCACGACGACGGCGCCCACGGCGGCGATGACACGGGTGCTGAGGCTCATGGCAGAGAGGCTACCGGGCTTTGCCGATCACGCTACGCCGGGGTCGGCCACCGCGTGTTGTCGCCGCTCGGGCCGCGCCGCCGCTCAGGCCACCTTGGCGGTGGCGGGCCGGCGCCGCACCCCGACCCTGAACAGCGCCCGGACGGTCCACAGCAGCATCAGGCCGACCACGCCCGTCGCCACCCACAGGCCCAGCGCGCCGTCCAGCGGCAGGGTGATGCCGAGTGCGCCGCCCGCCACCCAGCTCAGCTGGAGCAGGGTCTCCGAACGGGCGAACGCGGAGGTCCGGACCGCCTCGGGGACGTCGCGCTGGATCAGCGCGTCCAGCGCCAGCTTGCCCAGCGAGGCCGCCATCCCGGCGCAGGCGGCGACCAGCACCACCGTCAGCACCCCGTACCAGAGCGCGGCGGCGCCGGCGGCCAGCGTGGCCACCAGCAGCATCGCCGTGACGATCGTCTCCGAGCGCCGGGTGCGCAGCACCGAGCCGAGCACCGAGCCGAGCGCGTTGCCGGCGCCGGCCGCCACCGCCACCAGGCCCAGGGCGACGGTCGGCTGGAGTCCGCCGATCGGGTCGTCCCGGAGCAGGAAGGCCAGGAACATCACCAGGAACCCCACCAGCCAGCGCAGCGTGGCCACCGCCCGCAGCGCGAGGATCACCGACGGCCCCACCGTGCGGAGGTTCGCCTTCGGGGCCTGGGCCGGTCGCTGCGGTGGCGGCTGCGACTGCGGATGCAGGTGCAGGTGCGGGTGCGGGTGCGGCTGGTCGTCCGCGTGCAGGACGGCCCGCTGCTCGCCCTTCGCGGAGTCCACCTTGTGCGGCAGGTGGAACGCCATCATGGTGCCGACGACGAAGACCAGGAACGCGCCGCGCAGCGGCCAGCCCGGACCGATCAGGTGCAGCAGGGCGCCGATCGGCGCGCCGACGAAGGTGGCCACCAGGCCGGCCAGGGTGACCCGGGAGTTCGCCTTCACCAGCGACAGCCGGCTCGGCAGCAGCCGGGGCACCACGACGCTGCGCACCACCCCGTACGCCTTGGAGGCCACCAGGACGCCCAGCGCCTCCGGATAGAGCGCGATGCCGCCGCCGACCACCGTGCCCGCCATCGTCCAGGCGAGCACGGCGCGGGCCAGCATCGAGGTCGCCATGGCGGCGCGGCGGCCGTGCGGCAGCCGGTCCAGCAGCGGGCCGATCACCGGGGCCAGCAGCGCGAACGGCGCCATGGTGATCAGCAGGTAGAGCGCGACCCGGCCGCGGGCCTCGCCGGTCGGCACCGAGAAGAAGATCGTGGACGCCAGGGCGATGGTGATCAGCATGTCGCCGAAGGAGTTCAGGGCGTGCAACTCGATCAGCTTGGCGAGCCCGGACTCGCCCGCGCCCTCGGCGGACGTGGCCCGGCGGATCCGCCGGCCGGTGCCGTGCACCACCCGGCCGGTCCGCAGTCCGGCGGCGGAGGCGCCCCGGACCAGGAAGTTGCGGGTGTCGGGGAGTTCGTCCTCGTCCTCGTCGTCGCCCTGGCCGGCCTCGCCCGCTCCGACGGCTTGATCCGCACCCCCGGCGCTCGCGCCGCCCGGATCGCCCGGCAGGGCGCCGGTCGATCGCCCGGCCGAGTCCCCGGCTGGATCCCCGGCCGGGTTTCCGGCCGGATCCCCGTCCCCGGCCGTCGCGTCACCGGAACCGGGCGGCGGAGAGCCGTCCGCCGGCCACGGCTCGTCGCCGTCCGCGGTGGGGACCTGGGGCTTCTGTCGCGGCACGGCGGCCGGCTCGTCGGGGCTGCCGGCCTGCGAGGCGTGCAGTGCGTGCCGCGACGGGTTCTCTTCCGCCACATAGGCCATCCTGCCCGAGAAACCGGCCCGCGACGAGCGATTGGGGCCTGCGCGGCGCGGCCGGTGCGCCACCGGGCCGGGCCCGCCGCCGGTGCGCCTCGGGCCCCGGGCTGTCCCCGGTGGCTGAGCGGCGGGTAGCCTGCCCTGAGCGTCACCACCCCGGGCGTTCGCGACACGCACCGCGGGGCCGCCGGCGGGCCGAGGGGGATCCGGGCGGGGCGAGCGGCGCGGTCGGTACCCGGAGGGGCTCGTGGTCGCGCAGAATGGACGAGAGACACCTGGCCGCGACGGAACAGGCAACACGCCGTAGGCAACAGAAGAACTGGGAGAGAATCGACGCCGTGAGCGCTGCGATGCGAAGCCGTACCCCCGATCGGCTCTGTGCCGAGGCCGTCGAACTCGCCCGGCAGGCAGCGGCCGAGGCGGTCGGAGCAGAGGCCGTGGGCGCACACCTCGGTGCCCAGGCCGACGCCGAGCGGGTCGTCACCCACACCTTCGAGTGTCTTGACGCCGCCTACCGCGGCTGGCACTGGGCCGTCACCGTGGCCCGTGCCCCCCGGGCCAAGAACGTCACGCTGGACGAGGTCGTGCTGCTGCCCGGCGACGACGCCGTCCTCGCCCCGCAGTGGGTGCCGTGGAGCGAGCGGCTGCGCCCCGGGGACATGGGCCCCGGCGACCTGCTGCCCACCGACGCGGACGACCTGCGCCTGGAGCCGGGTTGGACGGGCGAGGACGAGCCCGCGCCCAACTCGATCGTGGCGCTGGCCGACGCCGACGACCTGGAGATCACCGACCCGACCATCCAGCCCGCCCCCGCGCGGGCCCGGATCGGCGCCATCGCCGAAGAGCTCGGCCTGGGCCGCCCCCGGGTGCTCTCCCGGCTCGGCCTGCACCTGGCCGCGGACCGTTGGGAGCAGTCCCACGGCCCGCAGACCCCGATGGCCCAGGCGGCCCCCGCCTCCTGCAACAGCTGCGGGTTCCTGATCCCGATCGGCGGCTCGCTGGGCCAGGCCTTCGGCGTCTGCGGCAACGAGTTCGGCCCGGCCGACGGCCAGATCGTCTCCTTCGCCTATGGCTGCGGCGGGCACTCCGAGGCCGCCGTCATCCCGGCGCCGCCGGCCCCGTCCGAGTTGATCCTCGACGAGCTGGTGATCGAGCCGCTCCAGCTCCACCCGGACCGCTCCGGCGGCTCCGTGGAGCCCGACGCCCCGGCCGAGGAGCTCGGCCACGCCTGAGCGCCGGCCACCGCCGAACCCGTCCGCCCCCGCGAGGGGCCGGACGGGTTCGGCGCTTCGGCGCGGTGATCGCCCGGGCGCGCGGACGGCCCGCGGTGCTCACGGCGGTTCGACCGGCCGGGCACGCGGCCGGACCAGCACCCGGGCCCCGGCCGCGGCCCCTGGTCCGCCACCGGGCCCGGCGCAGGGAAGAATGCCCCCGTACGAAGTACAGGGCGGCGGAAGGCAGGTCCAGTGGAGCCTCGCATCATCGGCAGTGGTTCGGAGGAGCAGGCCGCGGACCCGTTCGGCACCACGGCGCTGCGGCGACGGGTGCTCGACGCGTGGTCGGCCTCCCCGGCCCGGTTCCGGGAGGACGCCAACGCCGAGGAGGAACTGGCCCTCGGCGGCTACCGCGACCGGCTGGTGGTCGAGCTGGCGCAGAACGCCGCCGACGCGGCCGCCCGGGCCGGCAGCGCACCCGGCCGCCTCCGGCTGACCCTGCAGGGCGGCGTGCTCGCCGCCGCCAACACCGGCGCCCCGCTGGACGCCGCCGCCGTGGAGTCGCTCTCCACCCTGCGGGCCTCCTCCAAGCGCGCCGACGAGACCCCGACCGTCGGCCGGTTCGGCGTCGGCTTCGCCGCCGTGCTCGCCGTCACCGACGAGCCGGCCGTGCTCGGCGCCGCCGGCGGCGTGCGCTGGTCGCTGGCCGAGGCGCAGGCGCTCGCCGCGGCCGAGCCCGCGCTGGCCGAGGAACTGCGCCGCCGCGACGGCCACGTGCCGCTGCTGCGGCTGCCGTTCGCCGCCGAGGGCGAGGCGCCCGACGCCTACGACACGGTCGTCGTGCTGCCGCTGCGGGACGCCGCCGCGGAGGACCTCGCCCGCCGCCTGCTCACCGAGATCGACGACGCCCTGCTGCTCACCCTGCCGGGCCTGGCCGAGATCGTCGTCGAGACCCCGGACGGCACCCGCACCCTGACCCGCTCGGCCGGCGAGCAGAGCCCCGACGGCCTCACCCTCGTCACCCTCACCGACGACGCCGGCGGGCAGCCGGCCCGCACCACCTGGCAGATCTCCGGCTCCTCCGGCACCATCGCGCCCGGGCTGCTCGCCGACCGGCCCACCGAGGAGCGGGCCCGCCCGTACTGGACGGTGACCTGGGCCGTCCCGGTCGGCGCCGACGGCACCCCGCAGCCGCTGCGCACCACGCCCGTGGTGCACGCCCCCACGCCGAGCGACGAGCCGCTCGGCGTGCCCGCCCTGCTGATCGCCTCGTACCCGCTGGACCCGACCCGCCGGCACGTGGCGCCCGGCCCGCTCACCGACTTCCTCACCGAGCGCGCCGCCGACACCTACGCCGACCTGCTGCGGGCCCGCGGCGGCGACCTGGGCTCGCTCGGCCTCGTCCCCGGCCCGCTGGGCCAGGGCGCGCTGGACAACGCGGTGCGCGGGGCGGTGCTCGGCCGGCTGCCCGGCATCCCGTTCCTGCCGCACCCCGCCCCGGTGGAGGAGGGCACGCCCGCCCTGCGCCCCCGGGACGCCACCCTGCTGGAGGGCGCCGACACCTCGGTGGTCGAGGCGCTCGCGCCGATCTTCCCCGGCCTGCTGCCGGCCGGGCTGGAGCGCCGCAGCGAGCTGCGGGTGCTGAACGTCCGCCGGATCCCGCTCGCCGAGGTGGTCGACCAGCTCGGCGGCCTGGAGCGCGAGCCCGCCTGGTGGCGCAACCTGTACGCGGCGCTGGCCGCCGCCGACCCGGAGTCGCTCGGCGCGCTGCCCGTCCCGCTCGCCGACGGCCGGACGGTGACCGGTCCGCGCCGGGTCCTGCTGCCCTCCGACGCCGCCGACTGGGCCGCCTACCCGGGCTACCCCGACACGCTGGCCGGCGCCCTCGCGCTGCTGGACCTGCGGCTCGCCCACCCGGAGGCCGCGCACCCGCTGCTGGCCAAGCTCGGCGCCGGCACGGCCACCCCGGCCGGGGTGCTGGACACCCCCGAGGTGCGCGCCGCCGTCGCCCGCTCCTACGACGTCGCCGAGGACGACCTGGACGCCGCCGTGGACCTCGCGGACGCCGTCCTGGCCCTGGTCAAGGCGGCCGGGACGACCCCCGGCGAGCACCCCTGGCTGTCCCGCCTGGCCCTGCTGGACGACGAGGGCGAGGCCAGCCGGGCCGGCGAGCTGGTGCTGCCGGACAGCCCGCTGGCCGAGCTGGCCCGCGAGGACGACGCCGGCTACCCGGACGAGGACCTGCTGGAGCGCTGGGGCCCCGAGGTGCTGGCCGCCGTCGGCGTGCTCACCGGCTTCGTGCTGGTGCGCGCCGAGGACGTCCCGCTCGACCCGGACGACCTGGAGCGCCTCGACCCCACCGTCCCCGCCGACCGAGCCGCCGGCGGCGCCCCGACCGGCCTGATCGACGAGGCGCCGGACGGCCTGGCCGACTGGTGCGAGGACGCGCTGGAGGCCCTGCACGCCGACGACGACGGGGGCCTGGGCGTACCGCCGGTGGCCGCCGAACTGCTCGCCGTCCGCGACCTGGACCTGGTGGACGACCGGGCCTGGCCGCAGGCGCTCGCCCTGCTGGCCCGCCCGCCCTACCGGGAGGCCGTGGTCAACCCGGTGCGCACGCTGCTGCCGGACGGCGGCTACGTCGACCTGCCGCCGTACACCGCCTGGTGGCTGCGCGACCACCCGGTGCTGGACGGCCGCGAGCCGGCCGGCCTGCGCGCGGCCGGCGCCGACCCGCTGCTGCGCGGCCTGTACGACGAGGCCAGGACGACCCTGGACGAGCAGTTCCTGCACGCGCTCGGGGTGCGGACCACGCTCGCCGCGCTGCTCGCCGAACCGCACGGCCCGGACGAGCTGCTGGACCGGCTCACCGACCCCGCCTCGGTCGTCGGCCACCGCCAGCTGCACGGCGTCCACAGCGCGCTGGCCGGGGTGCCGGTCGAGCGGGTCGAGCCGCTGGACCTCGTCCGCGCGGTACCGCCGATGGATCCGGAGACGGGGCGACGCCCGGCCGGCACCGTCCTGGTGGACGCCACCGAGGCGGTCGTCGCGGACGCCCCCGACCTCGTCCAGCTGCTGCACCCCTACCCGCTGCTGCCGGTGGCCCCGGCGCTGGCCGCCGCGCTCGCCGAGCGGCTGCACGTCTCGCTCGCCAGCGAGGTGGTCGGCGGCCGGGTGCTCTCCGAGGGCACCCTGCACCGGGTGCCGGCCGTGGTCAGGGAGCTGCTGCCCGGCTGCCCGGTCGCCTACGAGGAGCACGAGGAGCTGCTGGTGGTCGGCCCGGACGGGCAGGACGCCGCGGTGGACTGGCGCTGGGACACCTCCGCCGAGACCCCCGAGGCGCCGTACGACCCCGAGACGGCCGAGGAGTCCGACGAGGACGACGAGTTCGAGGTGCCGCCGGTGCCCGGCCTGCTGCACGCCGCCACCCCGGAGGGCCTGGCGGCCGGGCTCGCCTGGTCGGTGGGCCAGTGGCACCGCCGCTTCGAGGTGCTGGCCGCGCTCGCCGAGCCGGACCGCGCCTACGAGCTCTCCGCCGCCCGGGACTTCGAGGGCTGAGCGCCGGGGGCCGTCACCGGCCGGACGCCGCCCGTGCGGCGGTGTCCGGCGCGCGCCCGGTGCGCACCACGGCCAGGTACTCCGCCACGGCGTCCCGGTTGCGGGTCAGGCAGCGGATGCGCTCGGTCATCCGGTCGCGTTCGCGTTCGAGGGTGGCGAGCATCTCCGGGGTGGCGTCGGGGAAGTGGATGACCCGGGGCTTGTCGAGGCAGGGCAGGATCTGCTTGATGATCCGGGTCGGCAATCCGGCGTCGAGCAGCCCCCTGACCTGGAGGACCCGGTCCACGGAGCTCTCGTCGTACTCGCGGTAGCCGTTGGCGGCCCGGTCGGAGACGATCAGCGACTGCTCCTCGTAGTAGCGCAGCAGCCGGCGGGGCGTGCCGGTGCGCTCGGACAGCTCCCCGATCCTCATGTGGCCCACCTCACAGTCGCCCTGATTGACCCTCACATCAATGTGAGGCTTTGAGCATATCGGCCATGGACACCCAGACCACGCGATCGTCACCTCCCCGCACCGGAGCCGGGGAGCCGGGACTGCGACTGCCCGCGCTGCTGGCCCTGGCCACGGCCGTCTTCATCACCAGCCTGACCGAGACCCTGCCCGCCGGGCTGCTGCCCGCGATGAGCGCCGGCCTCGGCGTCGGCGAGTCCGCGGCCGGCCAGACCGTCACCGTCTACGCCGTCGGCACCGCCCTCACGGCGATCCCGCTCTCCTCGGCCACGGCCCGGTGGCCGCGCCGGCGCCTGCTGCTCGCCGCGATGGCCGGGTTCGCCGTGGCGAACACCGTCACGGCGGCCTCCGCGAGCTATCCGCTGACCATGGCCGCCCGGTTCCTCGCCGGGGTGGCCGCGGGACTCGCCTGGGCACTGCTGGCCGGATTCGCCCGCCGGCTGGCGCCCGCCCACCTCCAGGGCCGGGCCGTCGCGGTCGCCATGGCGGGCATCCCGCTCGCGCTGTCGGTGGGCGTGCCCGCGGGGACGTTCCTCGGCCGGGCCGCCGGCTGGCGGACGGCCTTCCTGGTGGTCAGCCTGCTGACGGTGGCCCTGCTCGGCTGGATCGCGGCCGCCGTCCCCGAGCACCCGGGCCGGCCGCGGGAGGGCGGCGCCCCGATGCTGCGGGCCCTGCGCGTCCCGGGCGTGGCACCGGTGCTGTTCGTCACCTTCGTCCTGGTGCTGGCGCACACCGTGCTCTACACCTTCATCGCCCCGCTGCTCGACCGGATCGGCCTCGGCGGCGCCGCCGACCGGGTCCTGCTGGTCTTCGGCGCCGCGTCCCTGCTGAGCATCTGGATCGTCGGGTCCCGGATCAACGGGCGGCTGCGGGCCCTCACCGTCGCCGGTGTGCTGCTGATCGCGGTGGCCGCCGCCGTGCTGGCCGCCCTCGCCGGCAGCCCCGCCCTGGTCTACGCCGCGGTCGCGCTCTGGGGCCTCGGCTGGGGCGGGGTGCCGACCCTGCTGCAGACGGCGGTGGCCGAGGCGGGGGGCGAGTCGGCGGACGCCGCGCAGGCCATGCTGGTCACCCTGTGGAACGTGGCGATGGCCGGCGGCGGGGTCGCCGGCGGGATCCTGCTGGACCTGCTCGGGCCGCGCTCGCTGCCGTGGAGCGTGCCGGTGCTCCTGGTGCCCGTCCTGGCCGTGGTGGTCGCCGCCCGGACCCACGGCTTCCCCGCGCCGGGCGGCCGGCCGGCGCGGGCCTGATCCCGGCGGGGCGGCGCTCCGCCCGGCCGCCCCGCCGCTGCCCCGGGCGCCCCCCGTCGCCCGCTCGGGGCGGTCAGCTCCGCGGGGCCTCGCCCTGGTCGCCGACGACCCGCCAGACCACCTCCAGCGCGACCCCGGCGATCATCGCGATCGCCACCCCCACCCACGGGTCCCGGGTGCCGGCCAGCGAGAGCTGGAAGAAGTCCGACAGCCACGGCACCAGCAGGACCAGCGCGAACGCCCCGCCCATCGCGGCGATCAGCAGCAGCCGCCACCAGTTGTAGGGCCGCGCGACGATCGCCAGCACCCAGATCGCCACCAGGAACAGCGTCAGGGTGGCCACGCTGGTGTCCGCCTCCAGGTCGGTGGTGTGGTTGGCGCGGGCCAGTGCGTACGCGGTGAACGTCGCGGTGCCCGCGATCAGCCCGCCCGGCACGGCCAGCCGCAGCACCCGCCGGACGAAGCCCCGCCGGGCCCGCTCGTTGTTCGGGGCCAGCGCCAGGAAGAAGGCCGGCACGCCGATGGTCAGGGTGGACAGCACCGTGGAGTGCCGGGGCAGGAACGGGTACGGCGAGTGGGTGCAGATCACCAGGATCGCCAGCAGCACCGAGTAGACCGTCTTCACCAGGAAGAGGGTGGCCACCCGCTCGATGTTGCCGATCACCCGGCGGCCCTCCGCCACCACCGAGGGCAGGGTGGCGAAGCTGTCGTCCAGCAGCACGATCTGCGCCACCGCCCGGGTGGCCTCGCTGCCCGAGCCCATCGCCACGCCGATGTCGGCGTCCTTGAGGGCGAGCACGTCGTTGACGCCGTCGCCGGTCATCGCGACGGTGTGCCCGCGCGACTGCAGGGCGCCCACCAGCTCGCGCTTCTGCTGCGGGGTGACCCGGCCGAAGACCGACGTCCGGTCGGCGGTGTCGGCCAGCTCCTCGGGGTCGGCCGGCAGCGTCCGGGCGTCCACCGGGTGCTCGGCGCCGGGCAGCCCCAGGTGGGTGGCGACCGCGCCGACCGAGACGGCCGCGTCGCCGGAGATCACCTTCGCCCGGACCTGCTGGGCCTCGAAGTAGCGCAGGGTGTCGGCCGCGTCCCCGCGCAACCGCTGCTCCAGCACCACCAGGGCGAGCGGCCGCAGGCCGGCGGCCGGATCGGGGGCGTCCAGCGGGACGAGGGTGCGGCCGAGCAGCAGCACCCGCAGGCCCTTGGCGCCCAGCTCGTCCACCTCGGCCAGCGCCGGATGCCCCTCGTCCAGCAGCACGTCGGGTGCGCCGAGCAGCCAGCTGGCCTCGGCGCCCTGCGGCTCCAGCAGCTGCACCCCGCTCCACTTGCGGGCCGAGGAGAACGGCATCGCCTCGATCACCCGCCACTCGCCGTCGGCTCCGGCGGCGCTGCCGTAGGCGTCGATGATCGCCTGCATGCTGGGGTTCGGGCGGGAGTCCGCGCCGGCCAGCACCCCGAGCGCGGTGCGCAGCACCTGCGGGGCCGCGGGGCCCGCGTCGCCGCCCGGCCCCGGCAGGCCGTCCGGGCCGGTGTCCGACCCGTCCGAGGCCAGCGGCCGGAGCTCGACCACGTCCATGCCGCCCTCGGTGAGGGTGCCGGTCTTGTCCAGGCAGACGGTGTCGACCCGGGCCAGCCCCTCGATCGCGGGCAGCTCCTGCACCAGGCACTGCTTGCGGCCCAGGCGCACCACGCCGATGGCGAAGGCCACCGAGGTCAGCAGCACCAGCCCCTCGGGCACCATCGGCACGATGCCCGCGACCATCCGCCGCACGGCCTCGCGCCAGTCGCTGCCCTCCACCGCCAGCTGGCTGATGATCAGACCGATCGCGGTGGGGACGAGCAGCCAGGTGATGAACTTCAGGATGCTGTCGATCCCGCTCCGCAGTTCCGAGCTGACCAGGGTGAACCGGCTGGCCTCCTCGGCGAGCTGGGCGGCGTACGCCTCGCGGCCGACCCGGGTCGCGCGGAACGCGCCGGCGCCGGCCACCACGAAGCTGCCCGACATCACCTGGTCGCCGGGCTGCTTGAGGACGGGGTCGGGCTCGCCGGTCAGCAGCGACTCGTCGATCTCCAGGCCGTCCGCCTCGGTGACCTCGCCGTCGACGATCACCTTGTCGCCGATGCCCAGCAGGACGACGTCGTCCAGCACGATCCCGGCGACCGCCACCTGCTCGGTCCGGCCGTCCCGGCGGACCTGGGGCCTGGCCTCGCCGATCAGCGCGAGGCTGTCCAGGGTCCGCTTGGCGCGCATCTCCTGGACGATGCCGATCGCCGTGTTCGCCACGATGACCAGGCCGAACAGGCCGTCCTGGATCGGTCCGACCACCAGGATGATGCCGAACATGACGCCGATGATCGCGTTGAACCGGGTGAAGACGTTCGCCCGGACGATCTCCTTCACCGAACGGCTGGAGCGCACCGGTACGTCGTTGACCTCGCCCCGCGCGACCCGCTCGGCGACCTCCGCCGCCGTCAGCCCGCCGCGCCCGCCGGGGGCGAGCCCGAGCGGACGGGCACCGGGGACGGACTCCGGGGCGTTGCCGCGCCCGTCGCCGGCCGTGTCTTCCGCGGGGTGCGTCATGGCACCGACTGTACGGGCGCGATATGTCCGGTGCGTGGTGCTGACGGCCGATTCGGTCCGACCGGGTGGCGGGGTCGCGGGCGGCCGGTCGCGGCCGGCCGAGGTGCCGACGGGCCGGGGTGGGGCCGGGCCTGCGGGTCGGGTGGGGAGCCGCGGTCCGGCGGCTAGCCGTTCGTCGGGCGCCGGTCGTCGGTCTCGGGCTGCGCGGTGCCGGCGGCGGCGTCGGCCGCGCGGTCCCGGGCGATGGCGGCCCGTCGGGCCCGGCAGTACCAGAGGCCGATCAGGCCGAGGCCCGCGCCGGCCAGGCAGATCCACTGCCAGTCGCCGCGGCCCTGCTCGGCGAGGGTGGAGTGGAAGGGCAGCAGCACCAGGAAGGCCAGGAACCACACCGCCGTGCCGCCGCCGACGATGGCGACGTCGTTGGCCTCCAGGGGCGGGGGCGAGGGGCGCAGGGCGGTCTTCGGCATGGGCCCTAGAGTACGGCCGGCACGGCTGTGGTGTGCAGCACCCATTCGGCGGATGGTGATCGCCAAGGTGGCGGGGGTGATCGTTCACCGGGTGTCAGGTGCGCGTTCTACGCGCGAAGATAGCGCGTGCACGACCAAGGAACTCATACTTGGATTTCCGGACCCGGCCCGGCGCGTCGCCTTGACCACCCCACGGCCGTCCGGAACGCCCGGCCACCGACGCTCGGGTGGACACCCTCTCCTCCGCCCCCACCCGAGGATGCACGTATGCCAGTGGCCCAGCCGACCACCGAGTCGCCCGAGCCCTCCCCGATGGCGCCGAAGACCCCCGCCGGCCCCCTCGACCGCTTCTTCAGGATCTCCGAGCGGGGCTCCAGCCTCAGCCGCGAGGTCCGCGGCGGTGTCGCCACCTTCTTCACCATGGCGTACATCCTGGTGCTGAACCCGATCATCCTGTCGAGCGCCGTCGACATGAACGGGCAGCACCTCGACAGCGCCCAGCTGGTCACCGCGACCGCCCTCACCGCGGCGCTGACCACCCTGCTGATGGGCGTCATCGGGAACGTCCCCATCGCGCTGGCCGCCGGCCTCGGCGTCAACACCATCGTCGCGCTCCAGCTCGCCCCCAGGATGACCTGGCCGGACGCCATGGGCATGGTCGTCCTGGCCGGCTTCGCGATCATGCTGCTGGTCGCCACCGGCCTGCGCGAGCGGGTCATGAACGCCGTACCGCTCGGGCTGCGCAAGGCCATCGCCATCGGCATCGGCCTCTTCATCGCGCTGGTCGGCCTGGTCGACTCGGGCTTCGTCACCCGGATCCCGGACGCCGCCCACACCACCGTCCCGCTCCAGCTCGGCAGCAACGGGCACCTCAACGGCTGGCCCGTCCTGGTCTTCATCCTCGGCCTGCTGCTGACCCTCGTCCTGCTGGTGCGCAAGGTGCCCGGCGCGATCCTGATCAGCATCGTGGCGATGACCGGCCTCGCGCTCGTGATCGACACCCTCGCCGACATCCCCGCCATGGACTGGGGCCTGACCGTCCCGGCCTGGCCGGGCAACCCCGTCGCCGCGCCCGACTTCGGGCTGGTCGGCCAGGTCAGCCTCTTCGGCGGCTTCGGCAAGGTCGGCGTCCTGACCGGCGTGCTGTTCGTCTTCACCGTCCTGATGAGCTGCTTCTTCGACGCGATGGGCACCATCCTCGGCGTCGCCGACGAGGCCCACCTGCTCGACGCGAAGGGCGACCTGCCCGGCATCAACAAGATCCTGATGGTGGACGGCATCGCCACCGCCGCCGGCGGCGCCACCTCGTCCTCGGCCAACACCTGCTTCGTCGAGTCCACCGCCGGCGTCGGCGAGGGCGCCCGCACCGGCTTCGCCTCGATCGTCACCGGCGCGCTCTTCGCCGTGGCGCTCTTCCTGACCCCGCTGGCCACCATGGTGCCCGCCCAGGCGGCCACCCCCGCGCTGGTCACCGTCGGCTTCCTGATCCTCGCGAACTCCATCCGCGAGATCGACTGGAGCGACTACACCATCGCCATCCCGGCCTTCCTCACCATGGTGATGATGCCGTTCACGTACTCCATCACCAACGGCCTGGGCTTCGGGTTCATCACCTTCTGCGTCCTGCGGGTGGCGGCCGGCCGGGCGCGGTCGGTGCCGGTGGCGCTGTACTGCGTCGCGGCGGTCTTCGCCTTCTACTACCTGATGCCGGCCCTCGGGCTGCTCTGACGCCTGCCGGCACCCCGCCCCGAGCCCCGGCGCCGGGGCGGGCGATGGTCGCAGGAACGGGTCCCACCGCGGGTCGCGCGGTGGGACCCGTTCGCGTGGGCGGGCCGGCGGGTGTCCGCGGGGCAGGCAGGCAGGCGTCCGCGGGCGGGCGGAACTCCCTCGCGCCGCCGGCCTTCGGTGGTCTACTGCACTGACCGGCGCGCGGAGGGAACCGACAGGTGGACGAGAGCGATGTGCTGGCCAGGCGGTTCCAGGTGCACCGGACGCACCTGCGGGCGGTGGCCTACCGGATGCTCGGCTCGCTCGCGGAGGCCGACGACGCCGTCCAGGAGACCTGGCTGCGGCTCGGCCGCAACGGCGCCGCCGACGTGGAGAACCTCGGCGGCTGGCTGACCACCGTGGTGGCCCGGATCTGCCTGGACGGCCTGCGCACACGCGAGCAGCGCCGCGAGGACCCGCTCGACCTGCGGATGCCCGATCCGATCGTCGACCGGGAGGACGCGGTCGACCCCGAGCACCAGGTGATGCTGGCCGACTCGGTCGGGCTGGCCCTGCTGGTGGTCCTGGAGTCGCTGTCGCCGGTGGAGCGGACCGCCTTCGTGCTGCACGACATGTTCGCCGTGCCCTTCGACGAGATCGCCCTGATGATCGAGAGGTCGCCGGTGGCGACCCGCCAGCTCGCCAGCCGGGCCCGCCGCCGGGTCCACGGGCAGGCGCCGGCGCCGGACCCCGATCCCGCCCGCCAGCGCGAGGCGGTCGCCGCCTTCTTCGCGGCCTCCCGGGACGGCGACTTCGACGCGCTCCTCGCCGTGCTCCACCCCGACGTGGTGCTGCGCTCGGACGGCGGGGCGCTGCGCCCCCGCCACACCGTCCGTCTGGACGGCGCGCGGACGGTGGCCTCGCAGGCGCTCACCTTCCGCAAGCTGTCCCCGTTCGTCCGCCCGGCGCTGGTCAACGGGGTGGCAGGGGTCGTGGTCGCGGTCAACGGACGGCCGATGTCCGTGATGGCCTTCACCGTCACCGGCGGGGTGATCGTCGCGATCGACACCGTCGCCGATCCGGAGCGCCTCGGCCGGCTGGACCTGGCCGGCCTCGACGCCTGAGCGCCGCTCGGGCGCAACGGCCCCTGCGCACCGCGGCGGGACGGCGACGGCGTGGCGCCGCCGCCGTCCCGCCGGAGTGCACGCGGCTACTTCTTCAGCCGGGAGGAGGCGACGATCGACACGATGTGCGCGGGCACCAGGACCCACACGACGGCCGTCACGGCGACGACCGCGATCCGGGTGATCGTCAGGCCGCCGAGCGCGGCGTCGGCCAGGGCCGCGACGAGCAGCAGCAGCGTGCACTCGATCCCGTTGCACAGCCGGTGGATGCCGACGGCCGAGGCCAGCCGGCGGACCCGGGCGAGCCCGGAGGAGCGGGGGACGACCGACGCGTCGGTGGCCTTGGCCAGGCCGCTGTCGGCGCGGGCCACGTGGACGAGGTCGGAGGAGGCCTTGAGGATCAGCACGCCGATGGCCGCGGCCAGCCCGGCCACCAGGTAGAGGTCGAGACCGAGCGAGGCGGCCCGGCACCCCATGCCGATCATGACCGCGGCGTCCGCCAGGTAGGCGCCGAGCCGGTCCAGGTAGACCCCGAGCGGGCTGAACTGCTTGCGCCAGCGGGCGACTTCGCCGTCCACGCAGTCGAGCAGCAGGTACAGCTGCATGAGCAGGACGGAGAGTACGGCCCCGGCCGGCCCCGGGACGAGCAGGGCCGCCCCGGAGAGCACGCCGGCGACGACCATCACGCCGGTGATCTGGTTGGGGGACCAGCGGGTGTCGACCAGCAGGCGGGTGATCCGCAACGAGACGGAGCGCATGTAGAGCCGCCCGGCCCAGTGCTCGGCCCGGCTGTCGAGCTTGCCGGCCGGGTGGATCACATCGCGCAGTTCTTCGAGTTGGACCCTGGTCATGCTGTCTCCGTGGCTTGCTCCGGCACACCCCCGCGACCGGTTCGGCCGTCTGTGCGATCACACGCAAGCGCAAGGGGCGGGTCCGGCGCAACTGCGGCGCCCGGCGGCCGTCCGCCGGGCGCCGCGTCCACCGGGGCCGGGCACGGACGCGGGCGTGCCCCGCTGCCCGAGGCAGGCCGCTGACCAGGGTCGGCCGGATCGGCGCGGGTGCCCGGGGCGTTCTCCAACACATGTTCTGTGTAGCCCAGTTGGTGGTGGGCATACTGCCTGGACGGGAGACGGGGAGGGGCCTGGGCGATGGTGCAAGAGGATCCACCGGGAACGGACGAGGCCCGGCTGCTGCCGGAGCCGTTCTGGACGGCGGACAAGGCGTCGTTGCGGGGGCAACGGCAGACGCTGCGCTGGTACCGCGGGCAGATCGTGATGCTCGTCCTCGCGGCGGTGGTCAGCACCGTGCCGGGGCCGAGCCGGCGCGGGGACGCGGACGTCACACCGCTGTTCTCGGTCGCGGCGTTCCTCGCGGCGGGCTACTTCTGGTACCGGCTGCGGCAGGGCAACCCGCAGGGCCGCTGGTACGAGGCCCGGGCGGCGGCGGAGTCGGTGAAGACGCTGGCGTGGAAGTACACGGTGCGGGCCTGGCCCTTCGACGGTCCGGCGGACTCCGCCGAGGTCGAGCGCGGCTACCTGCTCCAGGTCGCCGACGTGCTGAAGGCCTTCGAGGACCCGTCCGTGGTGCCGCCGGGCACGGTGCCCGAGATCACTCCGGAGATGCGCCGGGTGCGCGCCGCCGGGCTGGTCGAGCGCCGCACGCTGTACCTGCGGGCCCGGGTGGAGGGCCAGCGCACCTGGTACCGGGCGCGGGCCGACGCCTGCGAGTCCCAGTCGGTGTCCTGGGGGCTGGCCACGGCGGCGCTGATCATCATCGGCGGGGCGGCGGCGGTGGCGCAGGCGATGGGCGCACTGCCGGTGCACGCCTTCGGGGCCTGCTCGGCGGCGGCCGCGTCGGTGATCGCCTGGACCCAGCTGAAGCAGCTCCGGCCGCTGGCCGCCGCCTACCAGCTGGCCGCTCGGGAGCTGGAGAACGTCGGGAACCAGCTCTCCGACCTCGACCTGAAGGGCCCGGACGCGGAGAGCCGCTGGGCCTCGCTGGCCGCCGAGGCGGAGGACGCCGTGTCCCGGGAGCACACCACCTGGCGGGCCCGCCGGGCCTTCCCGCGCTGAGCCGGTGCTCCGCCGGCCGCCCGGTCCGGTCGCCGGACGCCCTCGCGTCCGGGCCCGGGCCCGGGCCCGGACGGGCCGTCGGGAGCGCGGGCGTGCGGGAGCGGCGCCGTGAGGGAGGGCTCCTGAGCGTGGTGCCGTGAGCGTGGTGCCTGAGCGCGCCGCCCGGACCGAGGACGCTCCGGGCGGCGCGGCTCCACCGGGCGGGCGCCCGGCCCCCGGTGGCGATGCGGGGGAGATTCGGCCGGGGACGCGGCCGTTCGGTCGCGCCGGTGTGCAGGGACGGTGAGGGTCGGGCGAGGGCTTGCCTCCGACATCCCTAGCGTGTGCATGCCCATGATTGGATCGGGGCGTTCGGACCCGGGGAAGACCCGGGCGCCCGATCCGCGCCGGGGGGCCCGGCCGTTCACGGGCCTCGCCGCCGGCTCCGCCGCGTCGGCCACCGTGCGCACCCCCGGCCGGCCCCTCGCGCGGCCGCGACACCACTTCAGGTACCTGGCCGGAGGGCACCTTGCGCATTCTGCTGATCGCCAGCGCGTTCAACAGCCTGACCCAGCGCGTCCACACCGAACTGCGCGAGCGCGGGCACACGGTGGCCGTCGAGCTGGCCCTCGGGGACGACGCCGTCCGGGCGGCCGTCGCCCGGACCGACCCCGACCTGATCGTCTGTCCGATGCTCACCAAGGCCGTCCCGCAGGACGTCTGGTCGAGCCGGACCGTCCTGATCGTGCACCCCGGGCCCAAGGGCGACCGGGGCCCGTCCGCACTCGACTGGGCGATCCACGAGGACGCCGAGCAGTGGGGCGTCACCGTGCTGCAGGCCGTCGAGGAGATGGACGCCGGCGACATCTGGGCCTCGGTGGACTTCGCCGTGGAACGCTGCGGCAAGAGCGAGCTGTACCGCAACGAGGTCGCCGACGCGGCGGTCGACGCCGTCCTGCTCGCGGTGCAGCGCCACGCGGGGGGACTGTTCACCCCCGACCCGCTGGACTACGCCCGCCCGGACGTCCGGGGGCGCCTGCGCCCTTACCACGCACAGGAGTTCCGCCGGATCGACTGGGCCGCCGACGACACCGCGACGGTGCTGCGCAAACTGCGCTCCGCCGACTCGCAGCCCGGCGTCCTGGACGAGCTGTACGGCCGGGAGTACTTCCTGCACGGCGGCCACCCCGAGGACCGGCTGCGCGGCCGGGTGCCCGGCGCGGTGATCGCCACCCGCGACGGCGCGATCTGCCGGGCCACGCTCGACGGGGCGGTGTGGATCCCGCAGCTGCGCCCCCGCCGGACCCCGGGCGGCCCGGCCACCTTCAAGCTGCCCGCCGCCACCGTGCTCCGTGGCCACCTCGCCGCCGTCCGCGAGGTGCCGGTGAGCCCGGCCGACGCGGCCGACCGGGACACCTGGGCGGAGATCCGCTACCGGGAGCGGGGCGACGCCGGATTCCTCGAATTCTCCTTCGCCGGCGGTGCGATGAGCACCGGGCAGTGCCGCCGGCTCCTGGCGGCCTACCAGGAGGCCGCCGAGCGGCCGACCTCGGTGCTCGTCCTCGGCCCCGCCCGGGACTTCTTCTCCAACGGCATCCACCTCAACGTGATCGAGGCCGCGCCGTTCCCCGCACTGGAGTCCTGGGACAACATCAACGCGATGGACGACCTGGTCGAGGCGGTGCTCACCACCACCGACAAGATCACCGTCTCGGCGCTGGCCGGCAACGCCGCGGCCGGCGGGCTGATGCTGGCCGTCGCCGCCGACGAGGTCTGGTGCCGCGACTCGGCCGTCCTCAACCCGCACTACCGCCTGATGGGGCTGCACGGCTCCGAGTACTGGACGTACACGCTGCCGCGCCGGGTCGGCGCCGAGCAGGCGGAGCGGCTCACCTCGGGGGCGCTGCCGGTGGGCGCGGCCGAGGCCGAACGGCTCGGCCTGGTCGACCGGACGGCCGGCGGCGACGCGGCCGGGTTCCGCCGCTGGGTGCTGCGCGAGGCCGCCGCGCTGGCCGGTTCGGCCGAACTCACCGGCCGGCTGATGGAGAAGAAGCGCCGGCGGGCCGAGGACGAGGAGACCAAGCCGCTCGCGGAGTACCGATCCGAGGAACTGCGGGAGATGCACCGCAACTTCTACGGCCGGGGCGAGTCGTACCACGAGCTGCGTCGGGCCTTCGTGCACAAGCTCTGCCCGTCCCGCACCCCGGAGCACCTGGGCGAACCGGTCGGGCCCGCGTCCACCTCCTGAGCCCGTCCTCCCCTGGGTCCGTCCTCCCCTTGGGTCCGTTCTCCTCCTGAGCCCGTCCGGGTCGGCCCCTGCGCCGGCGGGCCGCCGCCCGACCGGGACACCGGGTCCCGGCCGGACGGCGGCCCGCGCGTTCAGCGACCGGTGGCCGCCCGCTGCCTGGGCATCAGGCGGGGGGCCGGCCCCGCGATCACCGGCTGCGCGCCGCCGGGTCGGCCCGCCGCGCCGGGCCGACCCGGCTTGCTCGGCGCCGCCGCGAAGGCCAGCGCGCTGAAGAACACGTAGCAGCCGAGCCCGACCGCCAGCGGGAAGACGAACTGCAGGGCCAGCACCCCGTCGGGCGCCTCCTTGGCGCCGGTCAGGTGCACCGAGACCGCGGCCATGCCGGTGTAGTGCATCGCGCAGACCGCGACGCCCATCACCGGGGCCGCCGCCAGCACCGCGAGCGTGCCCTTGATGTTGAGGGCGGCCCACAGCGCGGCCGTCGCGGCCAGCACGGCGATCACCACCGACGCTCCCACGGTGGCGTGCTGGTAGCCGATGTGGCCGGGCACCTCGACGGCGGCCATGCCGAGGTAGTGCATGGCCGCCACGCCCAGACCGGTGGCGGTGCCGCCGGCGAGCAGCGACCCGATCGGGTTGCGGCTGTAGCCGACGGTGAAGATGCCGAGGCCCACCACCGCGATCGCGACGATCAGACTGAGCACCGTGAGCGGCACGTCGTAGCGGATCTGGACCCCGGAGACGGAGAAGCCCAGCATCGCGATGAAGTGCATGGACCAGATGCCCGCGCCCAGTGACGTCGACGCGAACAGCAGCCAGTTGGCCTTGGTGCGCCCTTCGGAGAGCAGCGCCCAGCGGGTGCCGCGCAGGGCCACGAAGGCTCCCAGGCAGGCGGTGAAGTACGAGATTGCCGGTGTCACCCAGCCGTAGACGGCATGGTGGATCTCACCCAAGAGGATCTCCCTGGACGGAGTGGGGAGCAGCGGCAGCCAGGTCTCGGGCGGGCCGGCGGGAGGGATCCGCTCGGCAGGTGCGTCAAGCGTGAGGGGGCGCGGAGGTGCGCGTGAGCGGGCCGGGCCCGGGCAGGGAGCCTGGCTGTGGTGCCCCTGACAAGAAGGACCCTAGTCACTGCCGCTGGGTCGCACAACGACCGCGTTCGGGGCGAAATGCCTGGTCAGGGGCGTTCTTCACGGGAGGATCAAGATGTCGGCACCAAGTTCTGACGCTGCCTCCGCAGCGCCCCCGTCCCACCGGGGCGGGGTGTCGGCTGCGAATCCGCGAGCCCGGGCGGCCCGGGGCGGGGCGTCGGACGCCGGGCGGGGCCGGGTCGCGCGGACGGGGCGGCGGGCGGACCGGGGCTGGACGGGCAGCGCCCTCAGCGGTCCAGGGGGGCCAGCCCGAAGGGGTGCCCGGCGGGGTCGATCAGCACCTTGAGCTGCCGGCCGTGCTGGTACGCGGGCTCGGTGGCACCCAGGGCGAGTGCCCGGGCGGTGGCGTCGCCGAGGTCGTCGACGTAGAAGTCCAGGTGGAAGTGCTTGCTGCCGTCCGGGTTCCCCGCCGGCGGGGGCTGGTAACCCTCGACCCGGCCGAAGGCCAGCGGGGTGCCGCCCTCGGGGTTGTCGAGGATCGCGAAGCGGTCGTCGACGTGCCGGGGCTCCCAGCCCAGCAGTCCGCCGTAGAAGGCGGCCAGCGCGGCCGGGTCGGCGCAGTCGATGGTGACCATGGCGAGGCGGGCGAAGCCGTCGGCGTTCTGCTCGGACGGGAGGTCGGACATGCGATCGGCCCTTCTCTGCTGGCTCGGGTGGTGCGGGCGGGGCCGCTGGGGCTGATGGTGCCGGCCGTGCGGGGTGCCGCCTGTCGTCGAGTGGCGGGGTGGTCCTTCCAGCATCCCCCGTGGGGTCCCGTTCGGCGCCGCCAAGCCGCCGGTTGCGGCCCGGCGTGTCTCGGCGGCGCACTCCCGGTCGGGGCCTTCGCCGGGGCCGCGGCCGACCGCCTGTGGCCGGGGTGACGGTGGTGGCCCCAGGAGCGGGCGGATATCAATTTTCCTTAGCGAGAGTAATGACGTAATCTAAATACATGCCCGAAACCTCCGAGCAGGACCTCGCAGCGATCAGTCAGCTGCGGTCGTCCACCATGCGCCTGGCCCGCCGTCTGAGACACCAGCGTGTCGAGGAGTCGCTCAGCCCCACCGAGATGGGGGTGCTCGGCACCCTCGCGCGCTGCGGGCAGGCCACGCCCGGCGAGCTCGCCCGGCGCGAGCACGTCCAGCCGCCGTCCATGACCAGGATCGTCGCGATGCTGGAGGAGAAGGGCCTGGTGCGACGCGAGCCGCACCCGGAGGACCGCCGCCAGGTGGTCGTCAGCAGCACCGAGGAGGCCGAGGCGATCCTCGCCGAGAGCCGGCGGCGCCGGAACGTCTGGCTCGCCGAGCTGGCCCAGGGGCTGAGCGAGGAGGAGTGGGCCGTCCTGCGGGAGGCCGCTCCGGTGCTCTACAAGCTCGCGCACCTCTAGTCGCGCCCCGGCCCGCCAGGGCCGAACCGCCGCCGCCCGCGGGCGGCGGCCCGCCCCGGGCCGCAGCACGCCCTGACCGCACCGCAGAAGGAGTACCGCATCACCGCAGCACCGATCATGCACACCAGTAGCGCGACGGCGGCCCTGCCGTCCGTCGTGCGCCGAGGGGAGACCGCAGTGACACCGCCGGCCGCAGCCGCCGCCATCCGTACCGACGATCCGAGCACCGATCTCGCGGCGACCGCCGCCACCGCCGAGGGCTGGGTGTCCAGCCCCGCGGGCCTGCCCGGCACCGGCGACGACGACCCCGAGGAACGCACCGCGGCGGCCTCCCCCGCCGCGTCCGACCCGGGCCGTGCCGGCCCGCGCGCCACCGGGCCCACCGGTGCGGAGTTCACCCGCCCGTGCGGCATGTTCTCCTCGCTGCGGATCCGCAACTACCGCTACTTCTTCCTCGGCCAGGTCGTCTCCAACACCGGGACGTGGATGCAGCGGATCGCCCAGGACTGGCTGGTGCTCAGCCTCACCGGCAGCCCGCTGGCCGTCGGCATCACCACCGCGATGCAGTTCCTGCCGATGCTGCTGCTGGGCCTGTTCGGCGGCGTCCTCGCCGACCGGATGCCCAAGCGCCGACTGCTGATCGCCACCCAGGGCGCCATGGGCCTGCTCGCCGCCGGCCTCGCCGCGATGACCATCGGCGGCGTCGTGACGCCGACCTTCGTCTACGCCTTCGCCCTGCTGCTCGGCCTGGTCACCGTGGTCGACAACCCGACCCGGCAGGCCTTCGTCTCCGAGATGGTCGGCCCGAAGGACCTCGCGAACGCCGTCAGCCTGAACGCCGCGAACTTCCAGACCGCCCGGCTGGTCGGCCCCGCCGTGGCCGGTCTGCTGATCGCGGCGGTCGGCAGCGGCTGGGCCTTCGCCGTCAACGCGCTGTCCTTCGCGGCGGTCATCGGCGGCCTGCTCGCGATGCGGACCGCCGAACTGCGCCCGACCGCGCCGATCGCCCGTGAGAAGGGCCAGCTCCGCGAGGGGCTGCGGTACGTCAGGGAGCGTCCGGAGCTGCTCTGGCCGATGGTGCTGGCCGGCTTCATCGGCACCTTCGGGTTCAACTTCCCGACCCTGCTCTCCGGCTTCGCCTACGACACCTTCGAGGTCGGCGCCGGGCAGTACGGGTTGCTGAACACCGCGATGGCGGTCGGCTCGCTGGCCGGCGCGCTGCTGGCGGCCCGGCGCGGCGCGCCCCGGCTGCGCTGGCTCGTCGGTGCGGCGCTCGGCTTCGGCGCCCTGGAGGTGCTGGCCGCCTTCGCGCCCGGCTACTGGTCCTTCGCGGTGCTGCTGACCCTGATCGGGATCTTCGGGCTGAGCTTCAACACCTCGGTCAACTCGATGCTGCAGCTGGCCACCGATCCCGCCATGCGGGGCCGGGTGATGGGCCTGCTGGTGCTGGTGTTCACCGGTGGCACGCCGATCGGCGCCCCGGTGGTCGGCTGGGTCACGGACGTGTACGGGCCCCGACTGGGCCTGCTCGCCTGCGGCGCGGTCTCGGCCCTGGCGGCCCTGGTGGTCGGCCTGGTGCTGGCCCGCAGCGCGGACCTGCGCCTGCGGCTGGACCTGCACCCCGGGCGCGGCGGCCGGGTGGTCGCCTTCGTGCCGCGCGCCGGTGCGCGCGAGCGGTCGGAGCTGGCCGCGGCCTGCTGACCGACCGTCGGGCGGGGTGCTGCGGCTGACTGCTCCGACCCGGGGCACCCGGGCCGAGCGCTCCGGCCGAGCGCGCCGGCCCGGTGCCGGGTCGGATCCGGATCCCCAGGATCTGCCCCGGCCAGGGGCCGCCGGGCCGCTGGACCACGGCCGGTCGCCCCACCGGCCGGTCCGGCCCCGCGCGGCGAGCCGGGCGATCGCGGTGTCGAGCAGGGCGATGACGGCGGCCGCGTCCTCGGGGCCACCCGTGCGGATCTCCGTCGGACCGTTCCAGCCCGACCGGCCCCGCGAGGGAAGATGGCTTCGTGAGGCTCTTCGTGGCGGTGCTGCCACCGGTCGAAGCGGTGCAGGAGCTGGTCGACGCGGTCGCGCCGGTCCGCGGGCTGCCGGGCGCGGACCGGTTGCGGTGGACGGGCGTCGAGGCCTGGCACCTCACCCTGGCCTTCCTCGGCGAGGTGCCCGTCGAGCGGCTGCCGGAGCTGGAGTCGGCGCTGGCCGGGGCACTCGACGGACACGGCGCGCACCGCCTGCGGCTGGCCGGGGCGGGCCGCTTCGGGGACAGGGTGCTCTGGGCCGGGGTGGACGGCGAGACCTGGGCCCTGCGGCGGCTGGCGGAGGCGGTCGCCGCGGCGGCCGCCGAGGTGCTGGGCGAGGGCGACGCGTTCCGTTTCCACCCGCACCTGACGCTGGCCCGGGCCGGGTCCGCGCACGGGCGGCGCCGGGCCGTGCGACGGCACGCGGTGGAGGAGCTGGAGGGGCTGGAGGCCGCCCTGGAGGGGTTCCGCGGCATCGAGTGGGAGGCCGCCGCGGTGCACCTGATGAAGAGCGGGCACGACGGCGGCGCCGTGCACTACGAGAGCCTCCGCCACTGGCCCCTGGTGCACTGGACGGCCTGACCGCCGGCGCCACCGGCCCGGCCGTCGCCGCTCGTCCCGGGGCCACCTCGGGCCCGGCCGTCGCCGCTCGTCCCGGGGCCACCTCGGGCCGGCCGGTCAGGGCCAGGCCCGCATCGCGAACGCGGCGACCTGCTCCAGCTCCGCCCGGGTGGCGCCGTCGCGGGCCCGCTGGGACATGCCCTGGAGGACCGTCCCGACGAAGACGGCCAGCGCGGCGGCGTCGGTGCCGGGCGGCTCGTTCCCGGCCGCGATGTCGGCCCGGATCCTGGACTCCAGCGCGTCGACGTTGCCGTTGCGGACGCCGCGCAGCTCCTGCTCCACCTCGTCGGACGTGCAGTTGACCGTCGAGCTGGCCACCAGACA
The DNA here is from genome assembly GCF_042673745.1 of Kitasatospora sp. NPDC057015. Taxonomy (NCBI): domain Bacteria; kingdom Bacillati; phylum Actinomycetota; class Actinomycetes; order Kitasatosporales; family Streptomycetaceae; genus Kitasatospora; species Kitasatospora sp. NPDC057015. Next base: position 191,646 of record NZ_JBHUSG010000003.1, on the reverse strand, counting down.
GCCCCACGGGTGGTCCGGGTCGCTGTACTCCGCCGCCGCCGTGAACAGCATCCGCTCGACGCCGGCGCGGACGGTGGGGCCCTCGTCCAGCGCCTCGGGCAGGACCGAACCGTGGGTGCGCCGGTAGCTGGCCACCACCTCCTCGAACAGCGAGCGCTTGTCCCCGAAGGCCGCGTAGAGGCTCGGCGGTCGGATGCCCATGGCAGCCGTCAGATCGGCGACCGAGGTCGCCTCGTAGCCGTGCTCCCAGAAGAGGTCGACGGCCTGGGCGAGGGCGGCCTCCCGGTCGAAGGAGCGGGGGCGTCCGCGCTGCTTGTTGAGCCGTTCGGGTGATTCTGCGGGCTGCTCGATGGCCATGGGCCGATTCTATATCGGGCACTACAGAACCGTGCTACGGTTCCTTTCAGTAGCGACCGCTACAGAACATGCGTGCGGCGGCAGAGCGGCGCGCGGCAGAAGTGGGGGCGGAGCCATGGGCACGCTGGCAGGCAGGACGGCACTGGTCACCGGAGGCAGCCGGGGCATCGGCAGGGGAATCGCCGAGCGGCTGGCGCGCGAGGGGGCCCTGGTCGCGGTGCACTACGGCAGCAACCGGGAGGCCGCCGAGCTGACCGTCAAGACGATCGAGGCGGAGGGCGGCCGGGCCTTCGCCATCGGGGCCGAGCTGGGCGTGCCCGGCGACGCCCGGGCCCTCTGGGAGGCCTTCGACACCGCACTGGCCGGGTACGAGGAGGGGGCGACGGGGCTGGACATCCTGGTGAACAACGCCGGCATCAACGCCCACGGCCGGATCCACGAGGTCACCGAGGAGGACTACGACCGGGTCTTCGCGGTCAACGTCAAGGCGCCCTTCTTCATCATCCGGGAGGGTCTCGGCCGGCTGCGCGACGGCGGCCGGATCGTCAACATCTCCTCCGGTGTCACCCGGATCGCCTTCCCTGCGATCTCCGCGTACTCGATGACGAAGGGCGCCCTCGACAACCTGACGCTGACGCTCGCCCAGGACCTCGGCCCGCGCGGGATCACCGTGAACTCCGTGAGCCCGGGGGTCGTGGCCACCGACATCAACCCCTGGCTCTCCGATCCGGAGGCCCGTGCCGGGGTGGCGGCCTACTCGGTCTTCGGGCGGGTCGGGGAGCCCGCGGACATCGCCGATGTGGTGGCCTTCGTGGCCTCCGACGATGCCCGCTGGGTCACCGGGCACGCGCTGGACGCCACCGGCGGCTCGATGCTCGGGGTGTGAGCCGGCCGGGGCTCGCCCGCCGCGCGCGGGGCGCCGTGGTCAGCCCAGCTCCGCTGCCGAGCGGAGCTCGATCACGGCCGGGGCGGCGTCGCCGAGTTCGAGCAGGGTGATCTCGTTGGCGCCCTCCTGGAGCAGTGGCTGCGGGCAGTAGAGGGTGGTCTGCGGTCCGCGTTCGTCGTAGCGCCCGAGGTGGAACCCGTTGACCCAGAGGTGGCCGTGGCGACCGCCGGGTACGGCGAGGTAGGTGTCACCGGTGCTGTCGAGCGGGAGCGAGCCGCGGGCGAAATGCGGCCGGGCGGAGGGGGGTTCGGGTTGGAAGTCCAGACCGGAGAGGTCGTCCAGGCGGACGGCCTCGGCCCGGCAGCCGTGCAGGTACTGGCGCTCGTGGCGAACACCGCCGGTGATGCCCTTGGTCTCGCCGACCTGCGGGCCGTAGTTCACCCGTCCGAGGGACTCCACCAACAGCTCGACCGTCGCCCCGGCGGGCACCTGGAGGGGTTCGCCCTCCACCCCGCGGACCAACTCGGCGACGCGCTCACCGTCGATCCACAGCGTGGCGCGGTCGCGCAGGCCCTCGACCGTGAGCACGGCGCCGGCCCGCCTGGCCGGCGGCGGGGCGTCCGTCCCCTCCGGGGAGTCGTCGGCGGACTCCGGGGGCACGGGTGCGGGGCGCGTCCCGGGGACGCGGAGGGTGTAGCGGACGAGACCGTGCTCCAGGCCCAGCTCCTCGAAGGTGGGCGGGACGGGGGAGTGCACCGGGTCCTCCGGGCTCAGCGGGGCGTAGGAGTCGACGGTGACCTCCCGGGGTGCCAGCAGGGGCGCGGGGGCGGGGAGCGCGGGCGGGGCGTCCGAGAGGTATCGCGCCTCCTCGGGGTGTTCGGCGGCGAACTCGGCGAGGACGGCACGCAGTGCCTCGAACTTGGGGGTGGGAGTACCGCGCTCGTCCAGCGGGGCGTCGTAGTCGTAGGAGGTGACGGCGGGCTGGAACGGCGAGTCCGTCCAGTCGGTGGAGTTGAACGGCGGGTCGGCGTGGTTGGCACCGGCGGTGGTGCCGAAGTTGGTGCCGCCGTGCGCCATGTAGAGGTTGACCGAACCGCCGGCGGCGAGGATCCGGCGCAGGCTGTCCGCGGCGTCCTCGGGGGTGCGGGTGTGGTGCTTCTCGCCCCAGTGGTCGAACCAGCCGTTCCAGAACTCCATGCAGAAGGGCGGGTCCTCGGGGCGGTGGCGCCGCAGCTCGGCGAAGGCGGCCTCCGGCTCGGAGCCGAAGTTGACGGTGGCCAGCAGCCCGGGGACGCTGCCGGCGTTCAGCAGGTGCTCCTCGGGCCCGTCCGAGGTGAAGAGCGGCACGCTCACCCCGCGCCTGGCCAGGCCGTCGGCGAGATGGCGCAGGTAGTCGGCGTCACTGCCGTGCGAGCCGTACTCGTTCTCCACCTGGACCATCAGGACGTTGCCGCCCCGGTCGCACTGCCGCTCCACCACGGCGGGCATCACCACGTCCAGGTAGGCGTCCACGGCGGCCAGGTACGTCGGGTCGCTGGTCCGGGCCCGGCGCCCGACCCGGGCGGTCAGCCAGCCGGGGAGCCCTCCGTTGTCCCACTCCGCGCAGATGTACGGGCCGGGCCGGACGATCGCCCACAGCCCCTGCCGGGCGGCCTCGTCGAGGAAGGCCGGCAGCTCCGTCAGTCGTCGGAAGTCCCCCTGGGCGGGTTCGTGCAGATTCCAGGGGATGTAGGTCTCGACCGTGTTCAGACCCATCGCGCGGAGCGCGGCCAGCCGCTGCGGCCACTGCCTGGGGTGGGTGCGGAAGTAGTGGGCGGCACCGGAGAGGATGCGCAGGGGGCTGCCGTCGAGCTGGAACCCGGTGCAGTCGTAGGTCAGCATGGGCCCAGCCTGCCGGGCCGGCGGCCCGGGCGCCAGGACCGGCCGGGCCGGGAGTACGCTCGTTCACCGTGGACCCGAAGACTCGCATGCGTATCGTGACCGGTGCCCTGGTGCTGCTGCTGGCAGTCGTGGTGATCAGCTCGCTGGTCACCAGGTAGCGGCGCACTGGGCCGTTCGGCCCCGGCGCGCCCGGCCGCCGGCGAAGCCGCCGCGGCAACGGCGACGGCGGAACGGGCCCGAGGCACGAAACGGAGAGGGCCACCGCCCGCGGGCGGTGGCCCTCTCCGTTTCGTTCATGGGCCCGTTCGTTCATGGGCCCGTTCGTTCATGGGCCCGTTCGTTCATGGGCCCGTTCGTGCGGGGAGCTGCGGTCAGAGCTGGCCGACGACGTGGTCGATGCAGGCCGTGAGAGCCTCGACGTCCGCCGGGTCGATCGCCGGGAACATCGCGACCCGCAGCTGGTTGCGGCCCAGCTTGCGGTACGGCTCGGTGTCCACGATGCCGTTGGCGCGCAGCGCCTTGGCGATCGCGGCGGCGTCGATCGACTCGTCGAAGTCGATCGTGCCGACCACCTGCGAGCGCTCGGCCGGGTTGGTGACGAACGGCTGCGCGAAGGAGGACTTCTCGGCCCAGGTGTACAGGCGGGACGAGGAGTCGGCCGTACGGGCGACGGCCCAGTCGAGCCCGCCGTTGCCGTTCAGCCACTCCAGCTGGTCGGCCAGCAGGAACAGCGTCGAGATCGACGGGGTGTTGTACGTCTGGTCCTTCGACGAGTTGTCGATGGCCGTCGGCAGGTCGAAGAACGGCGGGATGTACCGGCCGGAGGCGGCGATCTCGGCGGCGCGCTCCAGTGCGGCCGGGGAGAAGGACGCCAGCCAGAGGCCGCCCTCGGAGGCGAAGGACTTCTGCGGCGCGAAGTAGTAGACGTCGGTCTCGGTGATGTCCACCGGCAGGCCGCCGGCGCCCGAGGTCGCGTCGACCAGCACCAGGGAGCCCTCGTCGCCGCCCACCGGGCGGTTGATCGGCATCGCGACGCCGGTCGAGGTCTCGTTGTGGGTGAGGGCGTAGACGTCCACGCCCGCCTCGGCGACCGGCAGCGGGTGGGTGCCCGGCTCGGTCTTGATCACCGACGGGTCGGCCAGCCAGGGGGCGGCCTTCACCGAGGAGGCGAACTTGGAGGAGAACTCGCCGAAGTTGAGGTGCTGGGACTTCTCACGCACCAGGCCGAAGGCCGCGATGTCCCAGAAGGCGGTGGAGCCGCCGTTGCCGAGTACCACCTCGTACCCCTCGGGGAGGGAGAAGAGGCTGCTCACGCCCTCGCGCACGCGCTTCACCAGGTCCTTGACGGGAGCCTGGCGGTGCGAGGTGCCCAGCAGGGCGGAGCCGGTCGCGGCGAGGGCACTCAGGGCCTCGGGGCGCACCTTGGACGGGCCGCAGCCGAAACGGCCGTCTGCGGGCTTGATGTCAGCGGGGATCTGGATCTGAGCCACAGGCGCAGCCTACTGGCTCGGATTGCGGAGTTGTTACGGTCGTCCGCCCGCTGAGATGTGATCTTTGCGGCGGAGGGCGGGCAGGACGGCGAAAACGGGCCCGGGGAGCATCGCTCCCCGGGCCCGCCCCGGCGTGTCGGCCCTCCGCCCGGTCAGGGGACGCCCCCTGACCGGTGAGCCGGTGGCCGCCCGGGCCCGGCCCGAAGGCGCGGGCCCGGGCGGCCGGGTGGATCAGTGCGCGATCGACTCGTAGCCGGCCACGTCGCGCGGGCTGCGCGGGCCGGGGCCGATGTAGCGGGCGGCCGGGCGGACCAGCCGGCCGGTCCGCTTCTGCTCCAGGATGTGGGCCGACCAGCCGGCGGTGCGGGCACAGGTGAACATCGAGGTGAACATGTGCGCGGGGACCTCGGCGAAGTCCAGCATGATCGCGGCCCAGAACTCCACGTTGGTGGCCAGCACGCGGTCGGGGCGGCGGTTGTGCAGCTCCTCCAGCGCGGCCTTCTCCAGCGCCTCGGCGATCTCGAAGCGCGGCGCGCCGAGCTCCTTGGCGGTGCGGCGCAGCACGCGGGCGCGCGGGTCCTCGGCGCGGTAGACGCGGTGGCCGAAGCCCATCAGCCGCTCGCCCTTGTCCAGGGCCTGCTTGACCCAGGCGGTGGCGTCGCCGGTGCGCTCGATCTCCTCGATCATGCCGAGCACGCGGGACGGCGCGCCGCCGTGCAGCGGGCCGGACATCGCGCCCACCGCGCCGGAGAGCGCGGCCGCGACGTCGGCGCCGGTGGAGGCGATCACGCGGGCGGTGAAGGTGGAGGCGTTCATGCCGTGCTCGGCGGCCGAGGTCCAGTACGCGTCGATGGCCTTGACGTGCTTCGGGTCGGGCTCGCCGCGCCAGCGGATCATGAAGCGCTCGACGACCGTCTCGGCCTTGTCGATCTCGCTCTGCGGCACCATCGGCAGACCCTGGCCGCGGGCGGACTGCGCCACGTACGACAGGGCCATCACGGCGGCGCGGGCGAGGTCGTCGCGGGCCTGCTCGGCGGAGATGTCGAGCAGCGGCTTGAGGCCCCAGACCGGCGCCAGCATGGCCAGCGCGGACTGCACGTCGACCCGGATGTCACCGGAGTGCACCGGGATCGGGAACGGCTCGGCGGCGGGCAGGCCGGGGTTGAACTTGCCGTCGACCAGCAGGCCCCAGACGTGGCCGAAGGAGACGTGGCCGACCAGCTCGTCGATGTCGACGCCGCGGTACCGCAGGGCGCCGCCTTCCCGGTCGGGCTCGGCGATCTCGCTCTCGAAAGCGACGACTCCCTCAAGCCCGGGTACGAAGTCGGACATGCGACGGCTCCTTCAGTTCTGCGATCGGCGGGCGGCCGTGGTGGGGCAGCACGCCTGTGACCGATGGTGGTTGGCACTCGGTGCCAGAATCTCAGGCACCGGGTGCATTACGCCATACACCACCGAGGTGATGTTTCCCGGAGGCCGCCCCACATGGCGCCCGTCCTTGTTCCGGATGCCCGGTCCGGCCGTGGTTCCTGCGGAACCAACCGGTCTGATCAGGACAATCCCCCGTAGGACGGGCAGTGAAGCGGTGGCGAGACACCTTATCTCCCACCGGGGTTTGTCCGGACGTAGCGGTGCCCGTTGCTTGTCGTACGGGATGATGTTGCCGTGCAGACCCCGGAAAGCGACCACCCAACGCCCCCGAGCCCGGACCTCGCCGCGATGCGCGAGCACTACACCCACGAGGGCCTGGCCGAGACGGACCTCGCCGGCGACCCGGTGACCCAGTTCACCCGCTGGTTCCACGACGCGGGCCGGGCCGGGGGAGCCGAGCCCAACGCGATGGTGCTGTCCACCGCGGACGCCGACGGGCGGCCCAGCTCGCGGACCGTCCTGCTGAAGGGCTACGACCGGCGCGGATTCGTCTTCTACACCAACTACGGCTCCCGCAAGGGCGCGGAGCTCGCCGCCAACCCGTACGCCTCGCTGCTCTTCCCCTGGATCACGCTCGCCCGCCAGGTGATCGTCCAGGGCCGGGTGGAGAAGGTCGGCCGGGACGAGACCGCCGCGTACTTCCGCACCCGCCCGCACGGCTCCCAGCTGGGCGCCTGGGCCAGCGAGCAGTCCAGCCCGGTCGACGGCCGCGAGGTGCTGGAGCAGCGCTACGCCGAGCTGGAGCGCCGCTACCCCGAGGGGGAGGGCGTGCCGGTGCCGCCGTTCTGGGGCGGTTACCGGGTGGTGCCGGAGGTCGTCGAGTTCTGGCAGGGCCGGGCGAACCGCCTGCACGACCGCCTGCGGTACGTCGCCGAGGGCGCCGACTGGCGGGTGGAGCGGCTCTGCCCGTGAGGGGCGGGGCGGCTGCCCCCGAGGGCTGCGCGGCGGGCCGCGCGGCCCCGTCGTGGTGGGGCCGTACGGCTGACAGCCGCGCGGCGCAGCACGAGGTCTGAGAAGGTGTCAGGTGTAGGATGCGCGACGCGGACCGGGTCTGATCCCCTATCCCCAGCCCGCTCCGCCGAGAGATCGAATGAGGGACTGATGAGCGTCACAGGTGCGGACGTCGGCGCTGGCCTCTGCTCTGATCTGGTCGACGTCGCCGACCTTTCCCTCGACGAGCTCGACGACCTCCCGGACACCGTGCTCGGCGACCTGCTGCGCCGGATCGTCGCGGACGCGGTCACGCCCGGCGCCGAGCCGGTGGCCGCCTTCCAGTCCGCGCTCTGAGCCGGTCCGCGCTCTGAGCTGGTCCGCGGCCTGAGTCGGTCCGCGCTCCGGGCCGGCCGGCACGTCGAGCCGCCCGACCGCCCCCGACCGCCAGTCTCGCCCGGCCCGCGCCCCGCTCCCGCCGGCGCGCGCCCCGCGCCGCCCCGGCCGCCGCAGGCCCGCCCGCGGCGCCGTCCCCGCCGGCCAGGCGATGTCACGGTTCCGGTCGGATTCCGTCCGCAAGCCGACCCGATATCGACGAACTCCCTTACGGCACAGGCTGAGTTCACGACAATCTGGGTATGACAGCAGGAAAAAGTCGCGGCTCTTGCGGGCCCTGGGGGGTGCAGTGCGGCCGTATTTCTTCTTCAGCTACGCGCGGCAGGACTACGAGAACGGCGGGGTGTTCGTCGACCGCTTCTTCCGGGACCTGCGGGACGAGCTGAGCCGGATCGAGCCCGCCGCGGCCTTCGAGGAGCTCAGCTACCGGGACACCGACGTCCTGCGGCTGGGCGACAACTGGGAGCAGCAGCTCGCCCAGATGCTCGGCACCTGCCGGACGATGGTCGCGCTCTACTCCCCGGCCTACTTCGCCAGCCTGTACTGCGGCAAGGAGTGGACGGCGTTCCGCGGCCGGGTGCGCCGGCACCAGGAGCTCACCGGTGACGTCGTGCCCGCCCTGATACCGGTGCTCTGGGACTCCCTGCCGGGCGAGCTGGCCTCCGAGGTGCAGAAGATCCAGTACGTCCAGCAGGGGATGGGCGACACCTACGTCCGCTCCGGACTGCGCGACCTGCTGCGCACCGACCCCGGCGGGCCCGACTACCGCAAGGTCGTCGAGGTGGTGGCCGCCCGGATCAGGGACGCCGCCGCCCGCCCGCTCAGCGAGCTGCCCGAGTTCGACCTGGGCGCCGTCCGCGGCTACTTCCCCGTCCCGGTGCAGGCCGCCGCCCCGCAGCCGGCCTCGGCGGGCATGGTGCGGATCTTCGTCGCGGCCGGGCGTTCCGCCGACGGACCGCCGGCCGCCTCCGGCCTCGCCGTCGCGGCCGGGGCCGGCGCCGCCGGTGGCGCGTCCGGCGGCGGGTGGTACGGCAGCCGCCCCTGGCAGTGGGCGCCCTACCACCCGCCGACCAGCCCCTCGTTGGTCGTCCGCGCCCAGCAGGTGATCACCGCGGCCGGCCACATCACCACCTGGGACGAGGTCCGGCCGGGCCTCGGGGCCCAGCTCGACCAGGCCCGCGAGGACAGCCAGGTGAGCGTCCTGCTGGTGGACCCGTGGGTGGCGGGCGCCGAACCGTACCGGGAGGCGCTGCGCGAGTACGACGGCCAGAACCACCCCGTCACGGGCGTCCTGGTGCCGGCCGGCACCGGCGACCCGGCCGGCGGGCCGGAGCGGGACGCGCTCTGGGCCGGTGTGCGCGGCGTGTTCCAGCGCAACTGGCTGCGCCGCAGCGATCCCGAACAGCTCTTCCGCGTCCGGGTGCCCAGGGAGAGCTTCGACACCGAGCTCGCCATCATGGTGACGGTCGCTCAGAACAAGCTCATGGACGACAACTTCGATTGGGGGGACGATGACGACGGCGCCGCCTTCGGCTTCGGCCCCGGTGGTGCGGACGGCGGCCCGGTGATGCCCGGGCTGTCGATCCCGGCGGGGCCGCCCGGCCCGCGCCGCAGCCCCGACGGGCCGGCCGTCGACACGAGGGGGGACCAGGACGATGACCGCTGAGCCCGGAGCGGGCACCGGGGTGACGGGCCGGGGTTCGGTCGTCACCTTCTACTCCTTCAAGGGCGGCACCGGCCGCACCATGGCCCTGGCCAACGTGGGGTGGATCCTCGCCAGCCGGGGCCTGCGCGTCCTGGTCGTCGACTGGGACCTGGAGGCGCCGGGCCTGCACCGCTACTACCACCCGCTGCTGGTCGACCCGGAGTTGCACGCCACCGACGGGCTGATCGACCTGCTGCGGGCGTACGTCCGGCAGTCGCTGCCCTCCACCGGCGGCCCGGCCGGGCGGGGCCCCGAGGAGTGGCTCGACGAGCCGGGCCGGCTGGACGGCTACACCTGCGGCCTCGCCCTGGACCTGCCCCCGGGCGGGAAGCTGGACTTCCTGCCCGCCGGCCGGCAGAACGCCGCCTACTCGGCGGCCGTCACCAGCTTCAACTGGCGCAGTTTCTACCACGGCCGCGACATCCGCGGCGGCGAGTTCCTGCGCGCGCTGCGCGAGCGCTGGGCGCAGGCCTACGACTACGTGCTGATCGACAGCCGCACCGGTGTCAGCGACACCTCGGGCATCTGCACCGTGCTGATGCCCGACACCGTGGTGGACTGCTTCACCTTCAGCGCCCAGAACATCCGCGGCGGCGTGGACGCCGCCCGCACCATCGCGGAGGCCGAGGAGCGCGCGATCCGGGTCATGCCGGTGCCGATGCGGGTCGAGGACGCCGAGCAGGAACGGCTGGAGGCCGGGCGGGACTTCGCCCGCGAGTCCTTCGCCCCCTACCTGGGCCGCTGGCTGCCCGCCGAGCGCCGGGCCGGCTACTGGAGCGACGTCGAAGTCCCGTACAAGCCCTTCTACGCGTACGAGGAGGTGCCCGCCACCGTCGCCGACCGCCCGCAGGAGGCCCGCAGCCTGCTCAACGCCTTCGAGCGGCTGGCCGGCTGGATCACCGACGGCAGGGTCCGCGCGCTGCGCCCGCTCTCCGGCGAGGCCCGGCGCCGGCTCTACGGCGCGTACCTGCGCTCCAGCCGTTCGGTGCCCCGCCAGGTGTACGTCAGCTACGCCCCCGAGGACCGGATCTGGGCCGAGTGGGCCGCCTCGGTGCTCACCGGGTTCGGCTACCAGACCTCGCTGCACAGCGCCGCCGAACCCTCCGCCGGGCTGCCCCCGGAGGCGGCCGGACCGCTGGAGGGGCAGGGCAGGCTGCTGGCCCTGCTCTCGCCCGAGTACACCGCGCTGCCCCGGGCGGCCGAGGTCTGGCAGCTCCTCAGCGGGCAGGAACTCGCCACCGGCGCACCGCTGGTGGTCGCGCTGCGGCTGCAGGAGTCGGACGACCCGGTGCCCAGGCCGTTCGTCGGGCGGGCGGCGGCGGAGCTGGTCCGCTCCTCGGCGGTGCTGGCCGAGTCGCAGCTCTACGGCGAGCTCGGCCCCGCCCCCGGTTCGAGCCGCCAACTGGGCACGGACAGCGGTGAGTTCGCCACGCCGTCGCGCTTCCCCGGAACGACCCCGCAGGTGCAGGACGCGCCCTCGCGCAACGCCTCCTTCACCGGCCGCGGTCGGCTGCTGGAGTTGCTGCGCAACCGCTTCACCGCGGGCTCCAGTGCCGTCCTGAGCCAGGTCCTGTACGGCATCGGCGGGGTGGGCAAGTCGCAGACCGCCGCCGAGTACGCGCACCGGTTCAAGGCCGCGTACGAGGTGATCTGGTGGGTGCCCGCCGAGGAGCCCGCCAACATTCCGCAGAAGCTGGCCGAACTCGCCCCCCGGCTGGGCATCCAGGGCAGCGACGACGTGGCGCACACCGCCGCCGCGGTGCTGGACGCGCTGCGCCGGGGCCAGCCCTACCGGCGCTGGCTGCTGGTCTTCGACAACGCGGGCACCCCCGAGGAACTCGCCCCCTGGCTGCCCGCGGGCTCGCCGGGCGGCCACGTCCTGATCACCTCCCGCAACCAGGGCTGGTCCAAGCACGCCGGGCTGGTGGAGGTGGACGTGTTCAGCCGCGAGGAGAGCGTCGGGCTGCTCCGGCGCTCCAACGCGGGCCTCGCCCCGGAGGACGCGGACCAGGTCGCGCACCTGCTGGGCGACCTGCCGCTGGCGGTCGGGCAGGCGGCGGTCTGGCTGCAGGAGACCCCGATGCCGGTCGCCACCTACCTGGAGCTGCTGGACGACGCGCTGACCGAGATGCTGGAGCGGACCAGGCTGCGACCGGCGGAGTACCCGCACTCGGCCGCCGCCACCTGGCGCATCTCGGTGGAGGAACTGCGCGGCGTCAACGGGCCGGCCGCGCAGATCCTGGAGATCTGCGCGTTCTTCGGGCCGGACGCCATCCCGATGCGGCTGCTCTACAGCCGGGCGGTCACGCACGCCCTGACGCTGCCGCCGTTCGCACCCCGCGACAAGCTCGCGATCGGCGAGTTCCTGCGCGCCATCAACCGGTTCGGCCTGGCCAGGACCGACCAGGGCAGCGAGACCCTCACCGTGCACCGGCTCGTCCAGGCGGTGCTGCGCGACCAGGTCGACGAGGGGCGCAAGGCGGAGATCCGGGCCGTCGTGCACGACGCGCTGGCCGCCGCCAACCCGGGCGACCCCGACATCCCGACCAACTGGCCGCAGTACGCCGAACTGCTGCCGCACCTCGGGCCGTCCGGCGCGGCCGGCAGCCCGGACGAGCGGGTCCGCCAGTGGATCATCGACTCGGTCCGCTACCAGTGGAAGCGCAGCCTGCACGAGTCCGGCCGCGAGCTGGCCGAACGCACCCTGGAGCACTGGCGCGAGGACACCTTCGGCGGCCCCGGCTTCGACGTGGAGAACGACGCCCAGACCCTGATGCTGCGCACCCAGCTGAGCAACATCCGCCGCTCCCAGGGCGCGCTGCAGGAGGCGTACGAGATGGACAAGGACATCCTGGAGCGGTTCCGGGCGACGCTGGGCCCCGAGCACTCGCACACCCTCGCCGTCGCCAACAGCCTCGGCGCCGACCTGCGCTTCCTCGGCCGCTACCAGGAGGCCCGGGCGATGGACCGGCAGACCCTGGACGCGGCCCGGCGCACGCTCGGCCCCGACCACCCGCGCACCCTCATGATCACCAACAACCTGGCCGTCTCCGACTACCTGGCGGGGGACCGCAGGGCCGCGCTGGAGCGCCACCGCCGCAACTACCACCAGCAGCGCGACGCGCTCGGCGCGCACAGCCTGTACGCGCTCTCCTCCGCCAGCAACTACGCCCGCGACCTGCGCGAGACCGGCCGGCTGCGGGAGGCCCTGGACCTGCTGGAGGACACCGTCCGCACCTACCAGCAGACCATCGGCGACTCGCACACCGACACCCTGCGCGCCCGCAAGAACCTCGCGGTCGCGCTGCGCCGGGCCGGCCGCTACGTCGAGGCGGTGGAGATCGACGAGGACATCTACCAGCGCTACCTCGACATCAACGGCGCCGAGCACCCCGACACCCTCGCCGCCGCCTCCAACCTGGCCAGCGACTACAACGCGCTCGGCGACACCGAGCGGGCGATCCCGCTCGCCGAACGCGCCCTCGCCCGCTACCGGGACTACCTCGGCGAGGACCACCCGGTCACGCTGGCCGCCGCCAACAACCTCTCGGTGTACCTGCGGCTGGTCGGGCGGGTCGCCGAGTCCCGCGACCTGTCCGGCCGCACCCTCGCCCAGTTCCGGGCCGTCCTCGGGGACGACCACCTCTACATCCCGATCGCCATGATGAACCACGCCAACGACCTCGTCCTGGCCGGCGAGGCCGCCGAGGCGCTGGCCCTGGAGGAGCAGGCCGCGCCGCTGATGGCCGAGACCCTCGGCCCCGACCACTACGACACCATCGGGATCGTCTCCAACCTGGCGCTGAGCCTCGCCGCCGCCGGGCACCGGGAGCGGGCCGCGCAGTTGCGGGAGGACTGCGTGCGCCGGGCGCGGCAGACGCTCGGCGAGGAGCATCCGACGACGGTGGCGGTGAAGGCCGCGACCAGGCTCGACTCCGACATCGAACCGCCGTCCGTGTGACGCCGACCTGACGCAGGGTCAAGTCTTCAGTAGTCTCGGCCCATGGCCGGCGAACCCGCGAGCACGGAGGCGCGGTCCGCGCTGCCGTTCCGCCAGTACCTGTTGAAGATCCACAGTCGCTGCAACCTCGCCTGCGACTACTGCTACATGTACGAGGCGGCCGACCAGAGTTGGCGCTCGCGCCCGCGGCGGATGGAGCTCGCCACCGTCCGCAGGACGGCCGCGCTGATCGCCCGGCACGCCGCCGAGCACGGCCTCGACGAGGTCGCGGTGATCCTGCACGGCGGCGAGCCGCTGCTGGTCGGCGCCGCCCACCTGGACGCCCTGCTCGGCGAACTGGCCGCCGCGCTGGACGGTCGCACCGCCGTCCGCTTCAGCCTGCAGACCAACGGCCTGCGGCTGCTCGACGAACCGGCCCTGCTCGACGTCCTGCACCGCCACCGGGTCGCCGTCGGCGTCTCGCTGGACGGCACGCCGGCCGACCACGACCGCCACCGCAGGTTCCCCGACGGGCGCGGCAGCCACGCCCGGACGGCCGAGGCGCTGCGGCTGCTGGGCTCGCCCGAGCACCGCGCGCTCTTCGCCGGCCTGCTGTGCGTGGTCGACCCGGCCGCCGATCCCGTCGCCACCTACGAGGCGCTGCTCGCCTTCGCGCCGCCGCGCGTGGACCTGCTGCTGCCGCACGGCACCTGGGAGGCCCAGCCGCCGGGCGTCCTGCGGGTCCGGCCGACCGCGCCGCCGACCCTCCCGCACCCGGCCGGGCCCGGCGGGCCCCCGGTGACGCCCTACGCCGACTGGCTGCGCGCCGTCTTCGACCGCTGGTACGACGCCCCCCGGCGGGAGACCGGGATCCGGCTGTTCGAGGAGCTGGCCGTCCTGCTGCTCGGCGGTCGCGCCGCCAGCGAGGCCGTCGGGCTGGCCCCGGTGGACCTCGTGGTGGTCGAGGCGGACGGCACGATCGAACAGGCGGACAGCCTGAAGGCCGCCTACGACGGCGCCCCGGGCACCGGCCTGGACGTTTTCCGGCACGACTTCACCGCCGCCGCCGCCCACCCCGCCTTCCGTGCCCGCCAGCGCGGCCGCGCCGGGCTGGGCCCGGTCTGCGCGGCCTGCCCGCTGGCCCGGGTCTGCGGCGGCGGCCTGTACGCCCACCGGTACGCGGACGGCGGTTTCGCGCACCCGTCGGTGTACTGCGCCGACCTGGCGGTCCTGATCGGCCACATCGGCAACCGACTGCGCCACGACCTCGCCCGGCCGGGCGGTCCGGCGCCGGCCGGCCGCGCGGTGGCGGGCGCCCGGTAGCGGCGGTGGGCCGGGTGCGGGGCGGCCGGTGGCCGCGGACGGATGACGGCGCCCGGGCCGGCCCCCGGCGGCAGGCGGTGGCCGGAGGCGGGCGAACGACGGCGGACGAACGACGGTGGACGGCGGGTACGGGCATGACGGAGGGCGCGGTGGCGGGCGGTACGACGGGAAGCGGTGCGACGAGGGGCACGGCGGGGCCGGGCGGCGTGCCCGGGGCCCGGGCCCAGGTCTCCGAGGGGCTCCGGCGGCACGGGGTCGACCGGGCGACCTTCACCGCCCTGGCACGGGCCCGGGGCGGCGCCGGGGCCGTCCGGCTGCTGCGGGCCGGGCAGCTCAGCAAGCGGACGCTGCTGCTGGTCGCGCTGCGCCGCGCGGTGCCGGCGCCGGAGCGCGACGCGTTCGAGCGCGCGTACGCCGAGGTGTGCGCCCTCCAGCGCGCCGAGCGGGCCCGCTGGGAGCGGCTGCTGCTCCGGCCCGAGTTCGACGCCTGGGCGGCCGGCTGCCTGCACCGACTGGCGGCCGGCCGCGAGGCCCCGCTTGACCGCCTCGCCGGCTTCCTGCGCGAGCCCGGGCCGGTCGCGGTGCCCGTCCGCTTGGAGTGCGACGGGCTGCGCTGGGAGCCGCTGATCGCCGAACCCGGACCGTACCGGGAGCTCTTCGGCCACCCGGTCGGCGGTCCGCCGACGGCGGCCGAACTCGACGCCTGGCACGGCCTGCTGGCCGGGGCCTGGGAGGTCCTGGTGCGGCGCCACCGCTGGCACGCCGAGGCCGTGAGCGCCTGCGTGTCCACCCTGGTGCCGCTGCGCCCGGCCCCGGACGGCTCGGCCGTCAGCGCGGCCGCCAGGCGGGCGTACGGCGCGGTGGCGGCCTCCCGCCCGGCCGAGCCGGTGCTGCTGGCCCTGGCCCTGGTGCACGAGTTCCTGCACGTCCAACTCGGGGCGCTGCTCGACCTGGTGCCGCTGCACCGGCCGAACGGCGCGGCGCGCTACCACGCGCCCTGGCGGCCGGACCCACGGCCGGTCGGCGCCCTGCTCCAGGGCACGTACGCGCACCTGGGGGTGACCGACTTCTGGCGCGGCGAGCTGGCCGCGGGCGCGCCCGCCCAGGCCCGGGCGGGGCGCGAGCACCGGCGCTGGCGCACCCACACCGGGGCCGCCGCCGCCACCCTGCTGGCGGGCGGAGAACTGACCCGGGCCGGGGCGGAGTTCACCAGGGTGCTGGCGGAGGCCGCCGAGCTCGGGCCGGATTGCTCCGGGGGAGGAGGCGCCACAGCAGCCGAACGGGTGGATTTCGCCGCAGAAGGTGCAGCTGCGGGGCCGTGGTCGTCAACGTGATTCGCGGCATCCTACGCGGCCGGGTCGCCGTGCCAGTACATTGTCAGTCAGCTGTAATACCCGTTATCAGCCATCTCAACCGCCCCGGCGCACAGCAGAGAGACATCGACATGACTCCCGCACTCGCTACCAGGCCCACCGACGACCTGACGGACCCTCAGTCGACGGCAGGCCGCGCCTCACTTGCCGAACTCGCCTCGCTGGGTGCCGAGGAGATCACCGCGCGACTGCACCGCGCCCTGCCGGGCGCTGGCTCGGGCCAGGTCCCGGTCGCCGCGTTCAATTCCTCGATCTGAGAGGCCGAAGGCCCCACGGTTCCGTCGATACGAAATGGCGCGCATTCTGCTGCCCTTTACGCAATTCGTTGTGAAAGTGCACAGTCGCTGCGATCTTGCCTGTGATCACTGCTATATCTACGAGCACGCCGACACGTCGTGGCGGGCCCGTCCGAAAACGATCAGTGACCAGGTGCTGGCCAGGATCGCCGAGCGCATCGGCGAACACGCGGCCACCCACCGGCTGCCCGTCGTCCGGGTCGTCCTGCACGGGGGAGAACCCCTGCTCGCCGGCCCGGAACGGCTGCGCCGCACCGCGGAGGCGATCCGGGCCGCCCTGCCGCCCGGCTGCACCCTCGACCTGCGGATCCACACCAACGGGGTGCTGCTCGACCGCCGCTTCTGCGAGCTCTTCGACGAGCTCGACGTCCGGGTCGGCATCTCGCTGGACGGCGACCGCGCGGCCAACGACCGCCACCGGCGGTACGCCGACGGCCGCAGCAGCCACCCCCAGGTGCTCCGGGCGGTCGCGCTGCTGCGCCGCCCCGAGTTCCGGCACCTGTACGCCGGCCTGCTGTGCACGATCGACATCGAGAACGACCCGGTCGCGGTCTTTCGCGCGCTGGCCGAACTCGCCCCGCCCGCAGTCGACTTCCTGCTTCCGCATGCCACCTGGGAGGCACCTCCCAAGCGGTTGCCCGGCGGGGGGGAGGCGCCGTACGCGCAATGGCTGCTGGCGGTCTACGACCACTGGGAGGCGGCCGGGCGGCCGTTCGCGGTCCGGACCTTCGAGTCCGTGCACCGGACGGCCCGCGGACTCTCCAGCCTCACCGAGTCCCTCGGCCTGGACCCGGCCGACCTCGTCGTCCTGGAGACCGACGGCAGTTTCGAGCAGGCCGACAGCCTCAAGACCGCCTTCGACGGCGCCCCCGCCACGGGCCTCGACGTCCACACCCACACCCTTGACGAAGTCGCCCGCCACCCCGGCATGATGGACCGCCAGGCCGGCCTCGCCGGGCTCAGCGCCACCTGCAGGGCATGCCCCGTGGTGCGCTCCTGCGGCGGCGGTCTGTACGCACACCGTTATCGGAGCGACAGTGGTTTCGACAATCCCTCCGTCTACTGCGGGGACCTCATGAGCCTCATCAACGGGATCACCGACCGGGGGGCACCGGCGCCCGCCACCGACCCCGCCCTGCTGCCCGGCCAGGCCACCGAGCCCGCCGTACCCGTCCTCACCGACCGCCAGCTCGGCGAACTGGCGGCCGGGCACGGCGCGGCGGACACCGTACGGGTGCTGGCCCGGGCCCAGCTCGGCATCACCCGCGGCCTGCTCGCCGCCGTCTGGGACGCCACCGGACAGCGCACCTCGGCCGGTTGGGAGCTGCTCGCCGAACTCGACGCGGCGGCGCCGTCCGCCGTGGACGCCGTGCTGGGGCACCCGTACGTCCGCGCCTGGGCCGCCCGGCGGCTCGGGGGCGACCCCGCGGCCGGGCCCGGCACCCTCGCCGAACTCGCCGCCGCGGCGGCCGTCCGGGCCGGGCGCGGCGACCGCCTCACCCTGAACGTCCGGGGCGGCGCCCTGCACCTGCCCACCCTCGGCAGCCTCGACGTCCCCGACGGCGACACCGAACTCACCGGCGGGCCGGACGGGTTCACCGTGCGCACCGCCGGGCACGGCGTGATCACCGTCCACGAACGGACCGTCGACCCCCGCTGGCACCCGGTGCGCCGGATCCGGCTGGCGGACGGCTGGACGGCCGTGCTGGAGGACACCGATCCGCAGCGCGACAGTCACCAGTGGCCGGTGGAGCCCCGCCTCGCCGAGCCGGAACTGCTCGCCTGGACGGGCGCGCTGCGCGAGGCCTGGGAGCTGCTCGGGCGCGATCTGCCGCAGTACGCCGAGGGTGTCCGGGCCGGGCTCACCGTGATCACCCCGCTGCGCCCGGGCCCCGACGGTCGGGACGTCAGCGCCGCCGCCCGGCAGGCCTTCGGCGCCGTGGGCATCGCCAGGCCCGCCACCGCCCCCGTCCTCGGCCTGCTGGTCGCGCACGAGTTCCAGCACGTCAAGCTCGGCGCCGTACTGGACCTCTGGGACCTCCATGACCGGGCCGACACCCGGCTCTACCACGCACCCTGGCGACCCGACCCGCGACCGCTGGAGGGCCTGCTCCAGGGGACGTACGCCCACCTCGCGGTCACCGAGTTCTGGGGCACCCGGACGCTCGCCTACGACGGGCTGCCCGGCGCCGCCGCCGACCACGCCCGGCTGCAGTTCGCGATCTGGCGCGCCCACACGGCGCAGGCCGTCGAGCGGCTGGCCGACTCCGGCTCGCTCACCGCCCTCGGGCTGCGGTTCGCCGACGGGATGCGTGCGACGGTCGCGCCGTGGCTGGCGCTCGCGCTGCCCGGCGAGGTGGAGCGGGCGGCCGACCGGGCCCGGGAGGAGGCCGTGGTGAGCGGCTGATCCGCACGCCCCCGCGGTGACCCCGCGCGCCCGCGCGCACTCCCACAGGCCCGTGCACTCCCGCAGGCCCGCGCACGACACGGCCACTTCGACCACGACCCCGGCCGACCCGGGGTCCACCTCCATCAGGGACCAGCCATCCTCGCCCTCGACCCCCGCTCCCGCCGCGCCGCCGGGCACCACACCCGCGCAGGCCTCGCCGCCGACCTGTACGACCTGGGCGTACGGCCCGGTGACCTGCTGTTCGTCCAGGCCTCGCTCCGCTCCCTCGGCCCGGTGCCCGGCGGGCCCGCCACCGTGGTCGGCGCCCTGCAGGACGCACTCGGCGGCCCCGGAGAGGGCACCCTGGTGGGCTACACCGGGACCCCGGAGAACTCCGACACCTCGCGGCTGGCCGCCCGGCTCACCGAGGGGCTCTCCCCGGCCGAGGCCGAGGCCCACCGCGCCCGGATGCCCGCCTTCGACCCGGAGCGCACCGCCAGCTCACCGACCATGGGCGCGCTCTCGGAGCAGATCCGCACCACCCCGGGCGCCCGGCGCAGCAACCACCCGCAGACCTCCTTCGCCGCCGTCGGCCCGCTGGCCCGCGAGGTGACCCGGACCCACGACCTCGACTGTCACCTCGGTCAGGCCTCGCCGCTGGGCCGGATGCACGACCTGGACGCCAAGGTGCTGATGCTCGGCGTCCCGCTCGCCCGCTTCACCGCCTTCCACCTCGCCGACCTGCGGATGCCCGGCGTGCCGAACAGGCGATACGGCTGCGTGGTCAAGGACGGCGCCGAGGGCCGCCGCTGGGTCCACTTCGAGGCGCCCGACCTCGACGACCTGCACTTCCCGGCACTCGGCGAGGCCCTGCTGGCGGAGGCCGCGGGCCTGCGCCGGGGCCGGGTCGGCGACGCGGACGGACTGCTCGTCCCGATGGCCGAGGCGGTGGGGGTGGCGACCCGCCACCTGCTGCGCCGGCGGAGCCCGCAGCCGGCCTGACACCGCTCCCGGCAAGGCCCGTACGCCTGCGATCGTCCGGGACATGACGAGTGATCAACCCCGTTGCGCTATTCCATTGGAGTGCAAGTCGTTCCTACACTGAAGCCCCCGTCCGCGGGGGTTCAGTGGTGGACGGGCCAGGGGGAGGCGCGTGTGTACGACCCTGGGGGCTGGGACGAGGATGCGTCCCGTCCTTACTTCTTCCTCAGCTACGCCCACACGCCGAAGGCGGGCGCGCGCGGGGCCGGGGACCCGAACCACTGGGTCCGCCAGCTCTACCGCGACCTCTGCGAGGCGGTGCTCCAGCTCACCACGCTGCCGGCCGGCGCGCCGGTCGGGTTCATGGACGAGAGCATGCACCAGGGCGAGCTGTGGGCCGACCGGCTCTCCCAGGAGCTCGCCGCCTGCCGGGTGTTCGTACCGCTGTACTCGCCGCGCTACTTCAGCAGCGTCGCCTGCGGCCAGGAGTGGCACTCCTTCACCCAGCGGCCGGTGTACCCCGCCAACCGCGACTCGGAGCGCACCAGCGGCGTCGTCCCGGTGCTGTGGGTGGCGATGGGCCAGTACAAGCTGCCCGAGGTGGCCAGCCAACTCCAGTTCAACCACGCCAGTTTCGGGCCCGACTACGCCGCCGAGGGCCTCTACGCGCTGATGAAGCTCAGCTACTTCCGGTCCGCCTACGAGCTGGCCGTGCACCGGCTGGCCCGGCGGATCGTCGAGGTGGCGGAGGAGACCGTGATCCCGGTCGGGCGCAAGCTCGACTTCCAGGCCCAGCCGAGCGCGTTCAACGTGGCCGCGCCCACCAAGCAGCTGCGGATCTCGGTGCTCTCCTACCACCGGGCCGAACTGCCGCCGGGCCGCAACGCCGACTACTACGGCACCCGCCGCACCGACTGGCACCCCTACCGGCCGGCCGCGGAGCGGCCCCTGGCCGAGCACGCGGTCCGACTGGCACGGCAGTTGGGGTTCCAGCCGAGCGTGCACGAGTTCGACGAGGAGGTCGAGGAGCTGACCGGCGGCGGCCAGCCCACCGCCCCCGGCCTGCTGCTGCTCGACCGCTGGGCGCTGCGCGACGAGCAGCGCCGCGAGCTGGTCCGCCGCTTCGACCGCAGCAACGCCGCCTGGGTCGGCGTGCTGGAGCCGTGGAACCGGGACGACCCCGACTGCGTCGAGCACGAGGGCCCGTTCGGGGAGCTCAGCGACCAGGCCCTGCGGCTCACCCACCGGGTGGCCCGCCCCAGCTTCCAGGGACTGGGCGCCGGGCCGACCGGCCTGGCCAGCCTGGAGGACTTCGACGACGCCCTGCCCAGAGCGGCGATGAAGGCCAAGTACGCCTTCGAGGACCGGACCAGAACGGGGCCGGGCGAGAGCGCCGCGCCCCGGCCGAGCCTGCGCGACGCGTTCCGCGGCGGGCGCGGACGCGAAGCCGCGGGCCTCGCACCCGACACGGACCACCACCCAGCCAGTGCCGACAGCGACAGCCCTCAGGACGGGGCCGAGCCCGGGGGAGGACACGCATGAGCGAGAGCCGGACCAGGAACCTCCGGGTGGCGGGCCGCGAGGCGGCCAGAGGACCCAAGCCGCAGGCGGAGGAGGACCGCAACGGCCGGATCGTCACCTTCTACTCCTACAAGGGCGGCACCGGGCGGACGATGGCGCTCGCCAACACCGCCTGGATCCTGGCCGCCAACGGCTTCCGGGTGCTCACCGTCGACTGGGACCTGGAGGCGCCGGGCCTCGCCAAGTTCTTCCACCCGTTCATCGACCAGGCGGCCCTGGCCGGCACCACCGGCATGATGGACCTGATCGCCGAGTACCGGGAGGAGGCCCTGCGCCCGGTCGAGCACGCCCCCGACTGGCACCTCGACTTCGCCCGGGTGCACCCGCACGCCCTCTCGCTGGCCTGGCCGCTCTTCCCGAGCGGCGGCAGCCTCGACTTCCTCTCGGCCGGCCAGTTCAACCGCGACTACTCCGAGTCGGTCGGCCGCCTCGACTGGGACATCTTCTACGACCGCTTCGACGGGGGGCAGTTCTTCGACGCGCTCCGCGCCGACATGCGCAAGCGCTACGACTACGTCCTGATCGACAGCCGGACCGGCCTGTCCGACATCGCCGAGATCTGCACCGTGCAGATGCCCGACGACCTGGTGGTCTGCTTCACCCTCAGCGACCAGTCCATCGACGGCGCCTCCCGGATCGCCCAGCACATCCACGACCGCTACCGGGACCGCGGCATCCGGATCCTGCCGGTGCCGATGCGCATCGACGAGGGCGAGAAGGAGAAGGCGGACGCCGGCCGGGCGCTCGCGCGGATCCGCTTCGACGGCCTCCCCGCCGGCCTCGACGGGGACCAACTGGCCCACTACTGGGGTGCGGTGGAGATCCCGTACCGGCCGTTCTACGCCTACGAGGAGATCCTCGCCACCTTCGGCGACCAGGGCGGCAGCCCCACCTCGATGCTGGCCGCCTGCGAGCGGCTCACCGGCATGCTCACCGAGGGCCGGGTCGGTTCGCTGCCGGCGGTCGACGAGGAGGTCCGGCTGCGGTACGTGGACGCCTTCACCCGGCGCCGCCCGTCCGTGCCCGCCGACCTCTACCTGTCCTACGTGCCCGAGGACCGGATGTGGGCCGACTGGATCGAGTCGGTCCTCAGCCGGGCCGGGTTCCGGGTGCTGCCGCGGGACCTCAGCGCGGGATCGGACCCGCGGCACGAGACCGAGCGCGGCATCGACGCGGCGTACCGCACGGTCGCGGTGCTCTCGCCCGCCTACCTGCGGTCGCCGCAGGCCCGCGCGCTCTGGGAGTCCGTGGTCAGTTCCGACCCGTCCGGCACCCGGCGCCAGCTGGTGCCGGTCCGGGTCGGCGACGTGCGCCTCACCGCGCCGTTCAGCAACCGCAACCCGGTCGACCTGGTCGGCCGGGACGAGGCGCAGTCCGTGCAGACGCTGCTGCGCGCGCTCGGCCGCGGCGACATCCCGCTGGAGGAGGCCCCCGGCACCGGCCCGCGGTTCCCGGGCAGCAAGCCGCAGGTCTGGGACGTGCCGCCGCGCAACCCGTCCTTCACCGGCCGCGCGACGGTGCTGGAGCAGCTGCGCAACCAGCTGCGCGGCGGGATGGCCGCCGTCCTGCCCACCCCGCAGACCCTGTACGGGCTCGGCGGCGTCGGCAAGACGCAGGTCGCGCTGGAGTACGCGCACCGGTTCATGTCCGACTACGACCTGGTCTGGTGGATCGACGCCGAGCAGACCGAACTGGTCGCCCCCGCACTGGCCGAGCTCGCCCGCCGGCTGGGCCTGCGGGTCGGCGACTCGGTGACCGAGGCGGCCGAGGCGGCCCGCGAGGCGCTGCGGCGCGGCACCCCGACCTCGCGCTGGCTGCTGATCTTCGACAACGCCGACGAGCCGTCCGAGATCCGCCGGTTCTTCCCCGGCGGCTCCGGCCACATCCTGGTCACCTCGCGCAACCAGGCCTGGTCCGGGCACGCCGAGGCGCTGGAGGTGGACGTCTTCACCCGCGGCGAGAGCATCGAGCACCTCTGCCGCCGGGCCCGCGGCCTGTCGCGGACCGACGCCGACCGGGTCGCGGAAGCCGTCGGCGACCTGCCGCTCGCCGTGGAGGTCGCCGCCGCCTGGCTGGACACCACCGGCACCCCCGTGGACACCTACGTCTCCCAGCTCCAGGCCGAGGCCGCCCGCGCCCTGGCGGTCGCCCGACCGACCGACTACCCGACGCCGGTCGGCGCCACCTGGAACGTCTCGATCGGCCGGCTGCGGGTGCAGTCCCCGGCGGCGGTGCGGCTCCTGCAGCTCTGCGCGTTCTTCGCGCCCGAGCCGATCTCGATGAACCTCTTCTACAGCGACCAGATGATCCGCGCGCTGGTGAAGTACGACCAGGACCTCAGCGACAAGTTCATGCTCGGCAAGGTCATCCAGGCGATCGGCCGGTACGCGCTCGCCAAGGTCGACGCCGGCAGCAACAGCTTCCAGGTGCACCGCCTCGTCCAGGCGGTGATCCGCTCGGAGATGTCCGAGGACGACCAGGAGGTCGCGGTGCACGAGGTGCACCGCATCCTCACCGGCGCCCGGCCCGTCCTCGGCGACACCGACGACCCGGCCAACTGGCCGGCGTTCGACGAGATCTGGCCGCACCTGTCGCCGTCCAGGGCGCACAACTGCGACGAGCCCGACACCCGCCAGCTGCTCATCGACCGGGTCCGCTACCTCTGGAAGCGCGGCGAGCTGGAGCGCGCCCGGGACCTCGGACACGCCCTGGACGAGGCCTGGACGGGCAAGCTCGGCGAGGACGACCGGCAGACCCTGCTGCTGCGCTTCCAGCTCGCCAACGTCCTGCGCTCGCAGGGCTCGTACGCCGAGGCGTTGGCCCTGGACGAGTCCACGCTGGCCCGCCAGCGGCGGCTGCTCGGCGAGCACCACCCGTACACCCTGATGACCGCCGGCTCGCTCGGGGCCGACCGGCGGGCGCTCGGCCTGTTCCAGTCCGCGCTCGACATGGACCGCGAGATCCTGGAGCAGTTCCGGGAGTTGTTCGGCGACGACAATCCGCGCACGCTGTCCATGGCGAACAACCTGGCGATCGACTACCGGCTGGTCGGCGACAGCGAGGCCGCCCGCGACCTGGACCAGGAGACCCTGGACCGCCGGACCTCGGTGCTCGGCCCCAAGCACCCGTACACGCTCTCCACCAAGTCCGCGCTCGCCCGGGACCTGCGCGAACTGGGCGACTACAAGGGCTCGGCGGAGCTCGCCCGGGAGGTCATGAACGACCTCATGGACGTGCTCGAACCCGACCTCCCGGAGAACCTGCGCAACGCCAAGTCGCTCGCCGTCTCGCTGCGCAAGGCCGGCAGCCTGGCCGAGGCCCGCCGGATCACCAAGGAGACCTACGAGCGCTACCTGGAGCGGTACGGCGCCGACGCCCCCGACGCGCTCGCCTGCGCGCTCAACCTGGCCGCCGACTACAGCGCCTCCGGCGACAAGGAGGCCGCCCGCGACCTCGCGGTCACCGTCTACGACGGCCACCGGCGGCTGTTCGGCGCCGAGCACCCCTTCACCCTCGCCTGCGCCAACAACCTGGGCATCTACCTGCGCGGCAGCGGTGAGACCCAGGAGGCCATCGCGCGCGGCCGGGAGACCGTCGAGGCGCTGCGCAGGACGGTCGGCAACGAGCACCCGTACACCCTCAGCGCGATGATCAACCTGGCCAACGCCTACGGCGACGACGGCCAGTACGACCGGGCCGAGGCACTGGAGCGGGCCGCCCACACCGGCCTCTGCAACCGCTACAGCCCGCGCCACCCGGACGCCATCGCCTGCGAGGCCAACCTCGCGGTCACCCTGCGCGGGGCCGGCCGGCACACCCAGGCGGCCGAGCTGCGCGCCCGGGCGGTCGCCGAGCTGATCCGCCAGCTCGGCGAGGAGCACCCCAACACGGTCTCCGCGCGCGGCTGGAAGCGGATCAACCGCGACCTCGAACCGCAGCCCGTCTAGGCCCCGGTCCCGCCGCGGCCCGCCGCGGCCCGCCACGGCCCGCTGCGAGTCCCCGCCGGGGGCCCGCGCCGGACCGTGGCGGGTACGCTGCGGGCGTGATGAGCGACAGCCCCCTGCCCCCCGTCCTGGTCACCCGCCGGCTCGCCCCCGGGGTGATCGAGCGGCTGACGCCCTCCTTCGAGGTCACCCTGCACGACGACGAGCGGCCGATGGACCGGGCGGAGCTGCTGAAGGCCGTGCACGGCCGGTCGGCGGTGATCACCACCCTGGACGACGTGGTGGACGCCGAGTTCCTGGACGCGGCGGGGCCCGGCCTGCGCATCGTCGCCAACCACGCGGTGGGGACGCACAACATCGACGTGGCCGCCTGCGCCGCCCGCGGCGTGCTGGTCAGCAACACCCCCGGCGTGCTCACCGCCGCCACCGCCGACATGGCCTGGGCCCTACTGCTGGCCGCCACCAGGCGGCTCGGCGAGGGCGAGCGGCTGCTGCGTTCGGGGCGGCCCTGGGCCTGGGCTCCCACCTTCATGCTCGGCACGGAGCTGGCCGGCACCCCGCTGGGTGTCCTCGGCATGGGCCGGATCGGGCAGGCGGTGGCCCGCCGGGCGGCGGCCTTCGACATGCCCGTCAGCTACCACAACCGCACCCCGCTCCCGGCGGCCGGCCCGGACGGCGGACCCCGCTGGCTGCCGCTGGAGGAGCTGCTCGCGCAGTCCACCGTGCTGGTGGTCACCTGCCCGCTGACGGACGGCACCCGGCACCTGCTGGACGCCGACCGGCTGGCCCTGCTCCCCGCCGGCGCCGTGGTGGTCAGCATGACCGCCGGGGTGGTCGACGAGCTCGCGCTGGCCGCCGCACTGGAGTCCGGCGCGCTGTTCGCCGCCGCGGTGGACAACTTCGAGCACGAGCCCGCGGTGCCGGCCGAGCTGCTGGCCCAGGAGCGGGCCGTCCTGGTGCCGCACCTGGGCAGCTCCACCGTCCGCACCCGGCAGGCGATGGGCGGCCTGGCCGTGGACAACGTCCTCGCCGTGCTGGCCGGCGGCGAGCCGGTGACGCCGGTGACGCCGCGCTGAGACCGGATTCCCCTGCGTACCGCCCCCGACGCCGCTTGGTGGCCGTGAGCCGGTGAGGCGGGGCGCCGGCCTGCCTGCTCGCGCTTCCCGCCGCGTCCCCGCCCGACCTCCCCGCCGGGCCTTCCCCTCCCGCGTCCCGGGCCCTCCCCTCCCGCCCCGCGCCCGCCCCGCCAGGGCCTTCCGCGGGCTGCGCCCGTACGCCCGCGTGCTTTCGGGATCGACAAAGGACACAAGGTGTCCTAATGTCAACGTTGTGTCCTAGCGGGGGTGATCGCCCCCCGCCAGGCCGTTTCCCGTGACCGCCCGGTTCCAAGGAGGCCCTTCCGTGGCAGAGACGTTCGGTGCGACGAAACAGGAGCTGGTGGATCTCGCCCACCGCCGGATGGGCTCCGCGATCCCCGACAGCGACTGGACCATCCGGCAGAAGGTGGCACTCACCTGTCGGATCCTGTTCGACGCCGGCCACGACTCCGGGCTGGCCGGCCAGATCACCGCTCGGGCCGAACGGCCCGGGACGTACTGGACCCAGCGCCTCGGGCTGGGCTTCGACGAGATCACCGCGGACAACCTGCTCCTGGTGGACGAGGACCTCGACGTCCTCGAAGGCAGCGGGATGGCGAACCCGGCCAACCGGTTCCACAGCTGGGTGTACCGGGCCCGGCCGGACGTGAACTGCATCATCCACACCCACCCCCTGCACATCGCGGCACTGTCGATGCTGGAGGTGCCGCTGGTGGTGTCCCAGATGGACCTGTGCCCTCTCTACGACGACTGCGCGTTCCTCCCGCTCTGGCCGGGCATCCCGGTCGGCAACGAGGAGGGCGAACTCATCTCGGCGGCCCTCGGCGACAAGCGCGCACTGCTGATGGCCCACCACGGCCAGCTGGTGGCCGGGGCGTCGGTCGAGGAGGCCTGCTCGCTGGCGGTGCTGATCGAGCGCGCCGCGAAGCTCCAGCTGCTGGCGATGTCGGCCGGAACCGTCCGGGAGATCCCCGACGCGCTCGCCCGCGAGGCGCACGACTGGATCTCGACGCCCCGGCGCGACCAGGCCGCGTTCTCCTACTACGCCCGCCGGGCGCTGACCACCCACCAGGACTGTCTCACCGGAGGTGCCTGAGATGACCGGGACCGTACTCGAAGGAATCATCGCCTACCCGGTGACGCCGTTCGCGGCGGCCGACGGCCGGGTGGACACCGGGCGGCTGGCCGCCCTGGTCGACCGCCTGGTCGGGGCCGGCTGCCACGCCGTCGCCCCGCTCGGCTCCACCGGCGAGAGCGCCTACCTGGACGACGAGGAGTGGTACGAGGCCGCCGAGGCGTCGGTCGCCGCGGTGGCCGGCCGGGTGCCGACGGTGGTCGGGGTCGCGGACCTCACCACCCGCAGCGCCGTCCGCCGGGCGCGGTTCGCCGAACGCGCCGGGGCCGACGTGGTGATGGTGCTGCCGCTGTCCTACTGGAAGCTCGACGAACGCGAGGTGGTCCGGCACTTCAGCACCGTCGCGGACGCGGTCGGCATCCCGGTGATGATCTACAACAACCCGGCCACCAGCGGGATCGACCTGTCACCCGAGCTGATGGTCTCCCTGGTGGAGCGGGTCGACAACATCACCATGGTCAAGGAGAGCAGCGGCGACGTGCAGCGGATGCACCGCCTCGCCCAACTCTCCGAGGGCCGGCTGCCGTTCTACAACGGCAGCAACCCGCTGGCGCTGGAGGCCTTCGCGGCCGGGGCGGCCGGCTGGTGCACGGCGGCGCCCTGCCTGATCCCGGAGCTGGCCCTGGAGCTCTACCGCGCGGTCCGGGCCGGGGACCTGCCGGCGGCCCGGGCGGCGTTCTACCGCCAGCTGCCCGTCCTGCAGTTCATCCTGAAGGGCGGCCTGCCCACCACCGTCAAGGCGGGCCTGGCGCTGGACGGGTTCCCGGTCGGTGATCCCCGGCAGCCGCTGCTCCCCCTGGACGCGGGCCGGACCGGGGAGCTCGCGGAGCTGCTGGCGGCCGCGCGCTGAACCGCCGGGCACCCCACCGGACACCCATCCACCGGACACGCCGCCGTCCGGGCCCGGCTCAGGGCAGCGCCGGGACCCGGTCGGCGGGCTGCCCGGGATCGTCGTGGATCACGATCAGGACGGTGGCGGGCGTCGGCCCCAGCCGCCGCGAGCGGTGCGGCAGACCGGCGTTGAAGTACACGCTGTCACCGGTGCCGAGGGTGATGGTCCGCTCCGGGAACTCCAGCTCGACCTCGCCCGCGTGGACGAAGAAGAACTCCTCGCCCGCGTGCGACTTGTACGGCGAGCCGGCCGGGTCCTCGGGCGGGTACATCACGAACGGCACCATCCGCTTGCCGCTCAGCCCGGTCGCGATCCCCTCGTACTGCGGCCCGCCGGCGGTGTCGGTGCCGATCGGGGTCCGCTCCCCGGCCCGCACCACGGTGACCAGTTCGGGTTCGACCTCCTCGGAGAAGAGCCGCCCGACGTCGACCCGCAGGGCCCGGGCCAGCTTGAGCGCGGTCGAGATCGAGGGCACGCTCAGGCCGCGCTCGACCTTGGACAGGTAGCTCTTGGTCACCCCGACCTGCTCGGCGAGAGCGTCCAGGCTGAGGCGGTTCTGCTTCCTCAGCACCCTCAGACGGCTGGTCATGCGGCACCCCTCACCTGGAACGTTCCGGGGACCGAGTATTCCACCCGGCGGGCCCGGGGCGGGCCGCCCGCGGGGGCCCGGGCGGCCGCTCAGCCGGCCGCCCACTTCAGGGCGGCGGTCATCACCCGGAAGGCGCCGAAGTGCGCGGCGCCGGGCTCCAGGAAGAGGCTCGCCCCGGGGATCCGGTCGGCCAGCCAGCGGGAGTGCTCGACCGGGGAGAACTGGTCGTCGGCGCCGTGCCAGAGCCAGGCCGGCACGGCGACGTCCTCGACCTTGAAGCCCCAGTCGGCGGTGAACGCCAGCACGTCGTCGATCCAGCCGTCGGCGTTGTGCCGGAACGCCTCCCGGTAGGTGCTCTGGAGCATGTGGCGGATCCCCGCGTCGCCGACCACCGTCCGGTCCGTGGCGGGCAGTTCGGGGGCCAGGCCCTTGAGCAGCCGGACCGGGTCGTCCTTGATCTGGCGGGACCTGAACTGCATGCTGTCGACGATCCGGTGGTGCCCGCGCTCGGCCTCCCGGTACGCGTGCACGTTGGAGGGGGTCATCCCCGCGTACCAGTCCAGGCCGGCCGCGTCCCGGGGGGCGAGGCTGACCAGCGCGGCCACCCGGCTCACCCGGTCGGGCAGCAGGGCGGCGCAGGCCAGCGCGTGCGGCGCGCCGCCGGAGCGGCCCAGCACGGCGAACTCGGCCAGCCCGAACTCGTCCGCGATGGTGCGCACGTCCACGGCCGCCGCCGAGACCCGTCGGCCCGGCAGCCGGTCGGAGTCGCCGTAGCCGGGCCGGTCGAAGGCGATCAGCCGCACTCCCAGGCGGTACAGCACGGTGCTGCGCGGAGCCGGGCCCGAGCGGCTGCCGGGGGTGCCGTGCAGCAGGAACACCGGGCGCCCGCGGGGGTCGCCGAGGGTCTCCACCGCCAGCGTGCGGCCGTCCGCCGTCTTCACCACGCGTGACGCCACGCGGGATCCTTCCGTAGTCAGGGTGTCGGGTCCTTCGCCGGTGCGTTCCACCGGTTCGTGCGCCGGGTCGCCCGCGTCCCGCGGCCGGCCGGGCTCAGTGCTCGTGGCCGCGCACCTCCCGGCGTGCCTGCCAGGTGGTGTGCTCGCGGGAGACCGCGTCCTCGGCGTCCCTGGCGAGCCGGGCCCAGAGCTCCTCGGCGTCCGGCGAGCGCACGTCCAGCTGGGTCAACTGGCGGCGGATCAGTTCCAGTTCGTCGGCGGCCAGCGCGTACGCGGCGGCCAGCGGCCGGTACTGGCGCAGCTGCGCCCAGGCCGCCACCGAGGCGGCGACGGCCGAGACGGTGCCCAGCGCGTCGTAGCCGAAGCCGTCCAGCGCCCGCAGCACGGCGAGGACCAGCCCGAGGGCCGGCAGCACGATGCCCAGCACGCCCGTCCAGAACCCGGCCCGGGCGCACCGGCGGGCCTTGGCGGCGTACCAGTCGTGCTGGACCTTCACCCGCTCCTGCAGGTAGACCTCGCGGCGCACGGTCAGCGGCTGCTCGCGCAGGCCGCGCATCGCCTCGGTGACCTCGGCGGTGGCCTCCTCGCGCACCGCGCGGCTGTTCCGGAAGGCGTGCAGGACCCGGGTGAGCTGGAAGCGGTAGAGGCCCTCGGCGTCCGGCAGGGTGGTGGGCGGCGGCTGGTAGGCGTCGGCCCGGACGGCGAACTTCCAGGCCAGCGTCTTGACCGACTCCGCGGCGGCCCGGCCCTCGTACCAGAGGCCCTGCGGGTTCTGCCGGCCGGTGATCACCGCGAAGCAGATCGCGCCGAGGTAGGCCAGCGCCGCCGCCCAGGCCCACAGCGAGCCGTCGGCGGAGCCGGCCGCGGCGGCCGCGACCAGCAGCAGCAGTTCCCAGCGGGCCAGCGCCACCGAGCGCCGCTGGCCCTGCTGGGAGGCGGAGTCGGCGGCCCAGAACAGCTCGGGCAGCAGCTCGTGCTCACGGACCCGCCCCATCGAACCCGCCCCCGTCGCCATGCTCGGCCCCCACCCGTCGCTCAGGTCGCAGGGCCGTCATGCCCGCTCCGGCGGCCGGTACGCCCGGCTCCGCCCGGGGATGGCCAAGAAGCCCCGAAGGTTGTCTCAGACCGGCCCGGCGGTCCCGGCCCGGCCGGGAGGTGCGCCGGTGGCTCCCTCCGCCGCCGTCGCGCGCCCGGCCGCGGGGCTCAGAAGGTGTAGAAGATCCGGTCCGCGTTGTCCGCCATCAGCTTGGCGTTCCACTCCGTCCCGCCGTCGACGTTGCCGGAGCGGAACAGCGGCGGCTCGATGCCCCGGTCCGCGAGCCGGCCGACCGCGGAGGCGACCACCGCCTGCATCAGCGCGCTGGTCACGATGGTGGAGACCGGCCCGAAGGTGGTCGCCGCACCCGGGTGGGTGAGCTCGCCGTCGCCGACCGCGATCTTGTTGTCCAGCACCACGTCGCAGTGGTCCTTGAGGTACGTCCCGGACGGGTGCTGCGAGCTGACCTCGGCCGGGTAGGCCAGCGAGGTCAGGCCGATCACGTGCAGGCCCCGCGAGCGGGCGTGCGCGGCCAGCTCGACCGGCATCACCTGGCGCCCGGAGAGCGAGATGACGAAGAGCAGGTCGCCGGCCCGGGCCGGGGTGTGGTCCAGCGTCGTGGTGGCCAGGCCGGAGACCCGCTCCAGCGCGCTGGCGAGCGGGGCCGGGCGCACCGTGACGCCGGCCATGCCGGGGACGTCCAGCAGGTTCACCGGGACGAGGCCGCCGGCCCGGTACACCACGTCCTGGGCGGCCAGCGAGGAGTGTCCGGCGCCGTAGGTGAAGACCCGCCGACCGCCGGAGAGGGCGTCCGCGAGCAGTTCCGCGGCGCGCTCGATGTTGTCCGCCTCCTCGGCCCGGACCCGCTGCAGGTGGCTGATCGCGGCGTCGAAGTACTGTCCGACCAGGTCACTCATCGGGGCCTGCGCTCTCTGCCGGGTGGGGGCGCCCGGCCGCTGGGGCGGCCGGGTGGTCCAGACCGCCAGTGGAGAAAGCTACGGCGAGCACCGTGGTGCCTGGGGGCGCCGGCTGTCAACAGGGACGAAAACCGGCCGGGAACAACCTCGGGTGGGCCCGGTTGTCATTGCCGTACGTCAGAATTGGCGGTGAGGACACCGAGGAACGGAGCCAGCGGCGATGTCTGGGCTGATCGACACGACCGAGATGTACCTTCGCACCATTCTGGAGCTGGAGGAAGAAGGCATCACCCCGATGCGCGCCCGGATCGCCGAGCGCCTGGAGCAGAGCGGCCCCACCGTCAGTCAGACCGTCGGCCGGATGGAGCGGGACGGCCTGCTGCAGGTCGCCGGCGACCGGCACCTCGAACTCACCGAGGAGGGCCGTCGGCTCGCCGTCCGGGTGATGCGCAAGCACCGCATCGCCGAGTGCCTGCTGGTCGACGTGATCGGCCTGGAGTGGGAGCAGGTGCACGAGGAGGCCTGTCGCTGGGAGCACGTGATGAGCGAGACGGTCGAGCGCAAGGTGCTCGCCATGCTCGGCCACCCCACCCAGTCCCCGTACGGCAACCCGATCCCGGGCCTGGACGAGCTCGGCGACACCAAGGCGGAGGGGGAGGGCTTCGACGCCGCCCTCGTCACCCTGGACGCGCTGCGGCCCGGTGACGGCGGGGCCAGCGTGGTCGTGCGCCGGATCGGCGAGCCGATCCAGACCGACGGCGACCTGATGCGCACGCTGCGTCGGGCCGGCATCCGCCCGGGCGCGACCGTGCAGGTGGCCGTCGGCGCCGGCGGCGTCCTGGTGGGCAGCGGTGCCGACGCGGCCGAGCTGGGCAAGGAGATCGCGGCGCACGTGTTCGTCGCCCTGGCGTAGTACGGCCCGCCGTACTGCCGCCCGGGCGGGTGACCGGCCCGGGTGCTTCGGCATGTCCGCCTCCCGACGTCCGGCCCGGCCCGCGCGGTCACGGGGCCGGCTGCCGTGGGACGCCGAACGCCGTGAGGCCTCCGTCGCCGTGGGGTGTCGCCCGCCGTGGGCCGGAGCAGCGCGGTGGCCCGGTACGTCCCCACGTACCGGGCCCCGCGCTCCCACCCCGTCCCTCCCGTCCCCTCCTGCCCCCCTGTCCCGTGCCACCAGGCCACCCCGAGCCCGGCCGGTGCCACGCCCCCCACCGGCCCCCCGTGTCCCCACCCGGTTCCCCCCGGCCCCCCGGTCGCCGCGCCCGGCTTCCCCGTCCGAGCGCCCCTCCCGACTGTTCCCCGATCCGCTTCCCCGTGCGGCTCCCTCACTCTCGGCCCTGAGTCCCGGCCCGCTGCTCCCTTCCGTCCGGCGGCGTCCCCTCTCGGAGGAAATCCTCCCCTCGGCAGATCCCGGCAATCCTTGAGCGTTGTCACTCGTACGAGGGGCTTTCGCCTGTGACCAGCGGGTACACCGGTCTTTTGGCCGAACATGCGTCTGACGGGCCCCGACTCCGGTGGGAGAAGGGGCCCGCCACTCGCGCGCGGGGTGTCGCGCGGCGCCCGCCCTCACCCGATAGGAGTAGGGCGGCAGTTCACGGGGTGGGGCGGTGCACCCGGACGGGTGCCTCAGGAATGCTGGTGCACCACCGGCCGGCTCGGCCGGGCCGCCACCGCGGGGGCCTCACGGCCGCAGGCGTACGCCAGCGGGTTGATCAGCTCGGCGGCGTCCGGCAGCAGCCAGCGGTTGGCGGAGGACGGCGGCCGGGCCCACTGGGCGAAGCTGTACGGGCCGACCCGCGAGGGCGGGGCGACGATCCAGTCGCCCTCGCCGCGGGCCACCAGGTCGAGCCTGCCCGGTGCCCAGCCCAGCATCCGGAGCATCCCCGGGAGCTTGGCCAGCACGCCGGGCAGGACCAGGAAGAGCAGCCGCCGGCCGACCTGGCCGGCCGCGGCGGGCACCGCCACCACCGGGCCGAGCTGCAGGCCCATCCGCTCCATCCGGGCCAGCGCCAGGCAGCCGGCCACCTCCGGCACGTCCAGCACGTCGAAGGAGCGCCCGGTCGGCAGCAGGATCGACGCCTGCGGGTTCTCGGTCCACCACCGGCGCACCACACCCGGGCCCGCGCTGGCCTTGCCGCGCCAGTCGTCGCCGATCGGGTGCGCGCCGGGGGCGGCGCAGCGCGGGTCGCCGCACGAGCAGCGGGCCGGTCCGTCGCCGTCGATCAGCCAGGCGCCCTGGGCGACCTCCCAGTGGCGGTCCTCGGCGTAGCTGACGGCTTCGATGAGCAGTGGGGGCAGCTCGCTGCTGCTGCCCTGCTCGGGGGCTCCTGGGGTGTCTTCCACGCGCTGCTCAACTACCGTCCGTGAGGCTGGTTACGGCCCGGCGGGGGGCGGCCTGCGATCGGGCCGCAATGTCACCCGAAACGGTGACGGCTCCCCTCCGGAGCTGCGGCGGGCCGGGCGCAGTGGGGGCGCACGGGGGCATTGTCCCGGGCGCGCGGGGGGTGAGCACGGTCACCGTGGGTATCCCGCTGGCGTTGCTGATCGCTAACCTGGTGTCAGATTCCTTGGACCGTCGGACAGTCGGCAACAGATCAGCAGAATCGTCGTCCGCCGGCCGGGACCGGAGGGCGTTGGGGAGGCGAAGCCCATGGCCGCGAGACCACTTGTCGCACGACAGCCCAACGAGCGCCTGCAGCAACTCATCCAGGAGGCGAGCTGTTCGAACGCGGGCCTCGCCCGGCGGGTGAACCTGTGCGGCGCCGAGCACGGCCTCGACCTGCGGTACGACAAGACCTCGGTCGCCCGCTGGCTGCGCGGCCAGCAACCGCGCGGCCAGGCGCCCGCCGTGATCGCCGAGGCGATCGGCCGCAAACTCGGCCGCGGGGTCTCCGTCGAGGAGATCGGGATGGCCGACGGCAAGAACCTCAGCTCCGCCATCGGGCTGCAGTTCTCGGCGACGCTCAGCGGCGCCCTGGAGCAGGTCTGCGAGTTGTGGCGCAGCGACGTCGGCCGGCGGGACTTCCTGACCGGTGCCACGGTGGCCGCCTCGGCGCTGGTGGAGCCCAGCCGGGACTGGCTGATCACACCGCCCGACCCGGTGGTCGCCCGCAGCGGAGCCGTCCGGGTCGGCCCGTCCGACGTCGCGGCGATCAAGGCCACCACCCAGATGCTGGTCGACCTCGACCACCGCTTCGGCAGCGGGCACGTCCGCCCGGTCGTCGTGCACTACCTCAACAGCGTCGTCTCCGGCCTGCTCAGCGGCGGGTACCGGGACGAGACCGGCCGCCAGCTCTTCGCTGCGGTCGCCCGACTGACCGAGCTGGCCGGCTACATGGCGGTCGACACCGGGCAGCCCGGCCTCGCCCAGCGGTACTACATCCAGGCCCTGCGGCTCGCCCAGGCCGCCGACGACCGCGGCTACGGCGGCTACGTGCTGGCCGCCTCGATGAGCCACCTCGCGGCCACCCTCGGCAACCCGCGGGAGATCGCCCAACTCGCCCGCGCCGCCCAGGAGGGGGCCCGTTCGGTCGCCACCCCGACCGCGATGGCGATGTTCTACGCGGCCGAGGCCCGCGGCCACGCCCTGCTCGGCGACGCCCGGGCCTGCGAGGCGGTGGCGGCCAAGGCGCTGGCGGCGATGGAGCGCCGCAACCCCGAGGACGACCCGGACTGGATCGTCCACTTCGACGACGCCTACCTCGCGGACGAACTGGCGCACTGTCACCGGGACCTGGAGCAGGCCGGGCAGGCCGAGCGGTACGCCCGCCGGGCGCTCGACCTGCACCCGCCCACCCGGGTGCGGCGGCGCGCGGTGGACCTCGTCCTGCTGGCGACGGCCCAGTTGCAGCAGCGCGAGGTCGAACGGGCCTGCGAGACGGGCACCCAGGCGGTTCGGCTGCTCAGCGGGCTGCGCTCGAACCGGGGTGTGGAGTACCTGGACGAGTTCCGCCGCCGGCTGGAGCCGTACCGGGAGCACCGGGTGGTCCGCGAGTTCCAGGCCAGGGCGGAGGCCGAGGCGGCCTGAGCGTCCGCCGGGCCCGGGGCGCACCTCCGGGCCGGGCGCGGCCGACCGTCACCGGCACGCCCGGCGGGCCGGGCCCGCCGGAGCGGCCCCACCTTGGCCCCGAGCGCCGCGTGCGCCGGGGCCGGCGGTGCGTGACCGGGCCCGTGGTCCCGCCCCCGGGGGCCGGCGCCGGCGCACTCCCGGCGGGGGCGAACGGCCGCCCGCACCGGCCCGACCTGCCTCGTGTCGGTGGCGGCACATCGACGGACGGCACTCCCGATAGTCACCCGTCCGGGTGACCCGGTACCGTGGGCCCGATGTTCACGGGCAATTGACGCCCAGGAGAACCGCCCAGATGTGGTCCGCCGTCAACGAGGGCGCGGAACAACCGAGGAAGGCCCGGGTGCGCGTACGGGAGACAGGGCACGGGTGGCCGCCGGCCGCGCGGTCGCTGTCGGCTGTCCCGGCGTGCCCGGAGTCACGCACAGGTGAGGAATCGCGTTGAACCAGCGCCGCTCGTACCCCAACTCCGGTGACTTCAATCTGGATGACCTCTTCCGGCCGGAGCCCGGCCAGCAGACCGGTCAGCAGCAGGGGCAGCAGCAGGGCCAGCCGGCCGGTCAGCAGCCGGGCCAGCCGGGTCAGCAGCCCGGCCCGCAGGGGCAGCCCGGCCTGCCGCAGCAGCCCGGCCAGCCCGAGTACCTGGGCGGCGGCCAGGGCCAGGCCGCACCGGCCCCCGGCGGGTCCTGGGGCGGCCAGCAGCAGTACGCGCCGCAGCAGGCCGCCGCGCCGGGCGTGCCCGCCCCCGAGACCCAGTACCTGCCGCCCTACCCCACCGCGGACCCGCAGGGCGGCGGCTACCCGGCCCAGGGCGGCGCGCAGGCCTACCCGCCCGCGCCGGCGGCCTACGGCGCCCCCGACCCTGGCTACGCGCCGACCGAGCACGGCTACCAGCAGGCCGGGTACCCGCCCGCCGCTCCCGCCGCGCCGGCCGGGTCCGGCTACCCCGCCCAGGCCGAGCCGGCGTACCCGACCGCCTACTCCTCGCCCGGCGCGGGCGGCCGCCGGCCGTCCTCGAAGCTGATCATCGGCGGGGTGGTGGCCGGCTGCGCCGCCGCCGGGATCCTGGTCGCGGTGCTGATGAGCGGCGGCGACACCGCCGACAAGGGCCGCAGCCCGGGCACGCCGGTGGCGGCCGACAGCAGCGCCGCGGGCTCCGGCAGCGCGGCGGCCACCGCCGGGGCGCTGACCCCGGAGGCGAAGGAGCAGGCGAAGGCGCTGTCCGACCTGCTGGGCACCGCCAACGACAGCCGCCAGGCGGTGATCGGCGCGGTCGCCTCCGTCCAGAAGTGCGACAAGCTCCCCGAGTCGCAGCAGGCCCTGGCCGCGGCGGCCGGCCAGCGCAACGACCTCAAGACGAAGCTGGCGGCGCTGAAGACGGACAAGCTGGCCACCGGCCCGCAGCTGGTCGAACAGCTCAACCAGGCCTGGGGCGCCTCGGCCACCGCCGACACCGAGTACGCGGCCTGGGCCGGGGACGCACAGGCGGCCTGCGACCCGAAGAAGCAGGACAATCCGCACTACCGCGCCGCGGTGCAGGCCAGTGGCAGCGCCACCTCGGCGAAGAAGCAGGCCGCCGCGCTGTGGAACGCCATCGCGGGCCAGGCCGGCCTGCCGACCAAGGGCGACGGCGACCTCTAGGGCCGGGGGCAGGGCCGGGTCCGGCGCCGGAGCCCGGAACGACCGAGCGGGCCGGGCCGCCAGGCCCGACCCGCTCCCCACAAGCCGTCCGGCCGGCCTACGGCTTCTTGCCGCCGGTCAGCACCCAGCGCACGTCCACGAAGCCGGGCTGCTGGAGCGCCAGCCGTCCGGCCTTGGCCTGCTGGTAGGTCACCCAGGTGTTCACCAGTCGCGGCGACTCCGCGCTGGCCAGCATGTTGGTGGCGCCCCAGGCCAGCGGCGGGGTCAGGCCGTTGGTGTCGATCGGGTCGCCGCTGTCGAGCACCGAGCTGATCGCCTTGGCGGTGACCGGGCGACCGGCCGAGTTGAGCCGCTGGCCGACCTGCCGCAGCACCTCGTAGGCGACCCAGGTGGTCTGCACCCCGGAGTCCGCGACGTCGATCGTCCTGCCGTCGGCGGTGTTGGCCCGGACCACCGAGCGCAGGGCGTCCCAGACACCCGAGGACTCCGGCGGGTACCAGCCGGCGACGTACGCGCCGGCCAGC
This sequence comes from Kitasatospora sp. NPDC057015, assembly GCF_042673745.1. Classification (NCBI taxonomy): domain Bacteria; kingdom Bacillati; phylum Actinomycetota; class Actinomycetes; order Kitasatosporales; family Streptomycetaceae; genus Kitasatospora; species Kitasatospora sp. NPDC057015. The sequence goes on along the minus strand of NZ_JBHUSG010000003.1, from coordinate 153,893 downwards.
GGGCCGCTGTCGCCGCCGGTGGAGTCGACCACCGACTGCTGGACGCTGCCGATCACCGAGGCCAGGCGGGTGTTCTTGGAGCCGAGCCGGCGGTAGGAGTCGAGCAGGTTGCCGGTCGGCTCGGTGCCCAGGGCGACGGTCACGCAGTTGCCGGCGTCGTCCTTGCCGATGGCCTTGCGGGCGACCTCGGTGTAGTCGGTCGACTTCTCCGGCGCCTTGACGTCGACCAGCTTGGTCCCGGCCGGCTTGAGCGCGTTGGCGAGGTAGCCGAGCAGGCTGTCGCCGGCGGGGGTGTCCGGGCGGACCAGGGCGACCGAGCGGCAGCCGGTGTCGACCAGCTGGCGACCGCTGCCGGCGATCAGCGACGGCATGCCGCCGGCCACGGGGTAGGACAGCGGGCTGCTGAACTCGGCCCCGGAGAGGCCGTAGCCGCCGATGTACGGGATGCCGGCCCGCTCCAGGGTGGTCATGAAGCTCTCGCCGAACTGGCTGTACGAGCCGACCACGGCGATCGCCTTGGCGTCCACCGCCTGCTGCGCGCACTGGGCGACGGCGGCCGCCTCGTTGTGCTCGTTGCAGGTCAGCACCCGCACGTGGTGCCCGCCCAGGCCGCCCTTGGCGTTGATGTCGCGGCCCACGGCCTCGGCCAGCGCGGTCATGCCAGGCCGGTCGGTGGAGCCGGTGCCGGACGGGGCCCAGGTCATCACGGTGAGCTCGGCGCCGCCGGTGGAGGCGTCGGCGGGGCCTCCGCAGGCGGAGGCGCCGAACAGTGCGGGGAGCAGGGCTGCCGCCGCGGCCGCGGTCACCACCGGCCGGCGGCCGCCGGCGCGGGCTCCCGGTCGGTCGGAAGCGTCCTGACGGCGCCGAGCCGGCCGCCGATCGGCCGCCGACTGCTGGTCATCGGGCGATGCGGTCTGCCTGAACATGGCTTTCCCTCCCTGGGCAACCCTGCTGCTCACTCGCACCAGCCAAGCCGCCATGCCACAAGCACAGAGGGCTGAAAAGCGAACAGGCGGCCAACGGGGATGGAACACCGGGTGGGGTGGGTCGGGGACGCGTGTAGAACGCGAACGGTAGGGGAACGTACGATCACTCCCCATGTCCGCCAGCACAGATTCTTCGTATCGGTCTGCCCGAAACCCTTCTCGTCCGGGGCACCGCTCCAGCACGATGGGCGGCATGCCGCTCAACGACCTGCCCTGGTGGCGCTGGCGTGCCCGACTGCGCTCGGCGCTGCACATGCTGTCCGACCCCGCGTTCCAGCAGGAGACCTGGCTGGCCGGCCACGAGGGCTTCGGTGACGTGACCGACGCCGTCTACCGGCTGGTCGAGGACACCTGGCTGGACCGCTGGTCCGCCGAGAAGTACGTCGGGACGATCTTCCGCGACTCCGCCGAGGCCGCCCTGGTGGACGTCGCGGTGCTGCGCGTCGTGCGGATCCTCCACCAGGTGGGCGCGGACGCACCGGTCTCCGAGTACCTCGCCCACCACGGCTGGCCGGAGGCCCTGCGGGCCTGCCGCGAGGCCCACGTCCGGCTGGCCCAGAACGACGGCGAGGACCCGGACGCCGCACCGCGCTCGCTGGAGGTCCTGCGGATCGTGACGCAGATCTGAGGGCGGTCGCCGGGCCGTCCGGCCGGCGTCCCGCAGTTCGGGCAGGGCCGCGGGCACCGTCCGGAATATGACACGCTTGACCGTCCACGCCGAACGATCTTCAGGACAGGACCCCCACCGTGGAACAGCAGACGGCCAGCGCCCAGTACGTCCTCACGCTGTCCTGCCCGGACAAGCAGGGGATCGTGCACGCGGTCTCCAGCTACCTCTTCATGACCGGCTGCAACATCATCGACAGCCAGCAGTTCGGCGACGGGGACAGCGGGCTGTTCTTCATGCGGGTGCACTTCTCCGCCGAGGAGCCGGTCACGGTGGACAAGCTGCGGGCCAGCTTCGCGGCCATCGGCGCCTCGTTCCGGATGGACTGGCGGATCCACCCCAGCGCGGAGCGGATGCGGATCGTCCTGATGGTCAGCAAGTTCGGGCACTGCCTCAACGACCTGCTGTTCCGGACCAGCATCGGCGCGCTGCCGGTGGAGATCGCCGCGGTGGTCTCCAACCACTCCGACTTCGAGGAACTCACCGAGTCGTACGGCATCCCGTTCGTGCACATCCCGGTCACCAGGGACACCAAGGCCGACGCCGAGCGGCAGCTGCTCGACCTGGTGGAGCGGGAGAGCGTCGACCTGGTGGTGCTGGCCCGCTACATGCAGGTGCTCTCGGACGACCTGTGCAAGGCGCTGTCCGGGCGGGTCATCAACATCCACCACTCCTTCCTGCCGAGCTTCAAGGGCGCCAAGCCGTACCACCAGGCGCACACCCGGGGCGTGAAGCTGATCGGCGCCACCGCGCACTACGTCACGGCGGACCTGGACGAGGGCCCGATCATCGAGCAGGAGGTGGCCCGGGTCACCCACGACGTGACGCCGGACCAGCTGGTCGCCCTCGGTCGGGACGTCGAGTGCCAGGCGCTGGCGCGGGCCGTCAAGTGGCACAGCGAGCACCGCGTGCTGCTCAACGGGACCCGTACCGTCGTCTTCGCCTGAGCGGGTTCCTCCGGTCCGCGGCCGTCCGACCGGGGTCGTCCGGTCCGCGGCCGTCCGACCGGGGTCGTCCGGTCCGCGGGCGCCCGACCGGTGACCGACGTCGGTCACGGCCGGGAGAGCAGCGGCGCGGCCCGCAGCACCTCGCGGATCGCGGCCCGGTCGCCGTGCTCGCCGACCGGCAGCCGGTCCGGGTCGCGGTGGGCGGCGGCCAGCTGGCAGAACTCCAGGCCGTCCAGGACCATCGCCGCCACCGGCTCCGAGCACCGTCCGTACCCCGGCCCCCGGCCCGCCGGGGCCGGCCCGTCCAGCGGGATCAGCCACTCGCCGGCCGCCGGGCCGTCGATCACCAGCCTGAGCACCCGGCCCGGCCGGTCGCCGGGGGCGCCGCCCGGCCCGATCCGGCCGGCGCGCCGCAGCGCGGCCACCGCCTCTGGGAGCATCCGGGCGGCCAGATCGACCATCTGCCGCAGGTGCGGAGCCGCGGGCGGCGGGTACGGGTAGGCCACCGCGCGGGCCACGTCCTCACCGTGCACGTAGCACTCGAAGGCCCGGTCCACGAAGGCGTCCCGCAGCGGCAGGGCGGCGAAGCCGTAGTCGACCGGGAGTCCGCCCCCGGGCGCCAGCGCGGCGCCCCGCACCAGCGCCCGGCTCTGCCGGCGCCAGAGCGTGCGGACGGCGCCGGGCGGGTGGCCGGCCTGGGCGGCGGCGAGCCGGCCGCTGCGATCGACGATCCCGGCGAACGGCGAGACCCCCTGCGGCGGCACCCGCGGCGCGGGCCGCGCCGCCGGGCCCGGCACCCGTGGGCCGGGGGCGCCCGCCGCAGTCGAGCCGGGCTTGCGGGCCGGTCCGGAGTCGTCCGGGACGGGATCGGGGAGTCCGAGGGCCAGGGCGAGGTAGCCGTCCACCGCCGTCAGGTGGCTCAGCACCTCGGCCGGCCGCAGGCGGTCCGTCCCGCCGTGCCAGGGCAGTTCGACCACCTCCTGCCATTCCTCGGGGCCGAGGTCGCGCAGCAGCGCGTCGAGTTTGGCGCTCTCGGCGCCGTACGGCGCTCCCCAGGCGGGGAGGGGCAGTTCGGCCGGGCGCCGGGCCAGGCACCAGTCGAGGACCTGCTGGCGCAGCGCGCCGGACGGATCCAGCGGCTCCTCGTCGGCGGCCCCGGGCGGCGCGCCCGGGGGCGGGTCGGGATCCGGCCCGCGGCCCGGCCGTCGCCGCTGCGCCGCCCGTCGCCGGGTCAGGGCGTCCAGCCAGGAGCGCAGCGAGCCCCCGGCGGGGTCGAAGGCCTCCGGGTGGGTCCACGCCTGGGCGAAGACCTCGCGGGTGAGGCGTTCGGCCGCGGACTGGTCGTCAAGGAGTCGGCCGGCCAGGCCGTGCACCAGCGGCGCGAGTCGGTCGTAGAGCTCGCCGAGCGCCGGTTCCTCGCCCCGGGCCAGGTGTCGGTGGAGTCGTTCGTCCCGGGAGGGAGTCCGTCCGGGCGTGGTCATCCGCGCGCCCTCCCGGTCGGGTCCGGTCCGGCTGCCGCCGGCCTGCTGGCCCCACGGTATCCCGCGGGCTTTCCGGCCCGGGGGTGAATCCTCCGAAGAGCGACGCCGAACTGTCGGACCGTCAGATCGTTCGGGGCCGGGTGCGCGGGCGCCGTGGGGGAGGCGTTCGAAGGCATTCGGATATGTGTCGGAAGGGTTGTTCCAGAGTGGCGACCGTGGTGTCCCGGGTATCGGGGAGTAGTTTCGCTACCCTCGTTCCCAGCAGACCCGGCCGGGCCGAGGGAGGGTCGCCGGCCGGTCATCGGCGCGAGGATCGCCAGAGTGAGCGGGACAGTATGCACTGCCCTGTCCCCCGATCGCTGGAATATGCCCGAAGCGCTTGCTGCGGTCGACGCGCCGAATCATCCTGAGGCGTATTCGTGCCGCAGCCAGGGCGTGACGAACAGGTTGTGTGACGGACCAGAGTGCGGGGCCGCCCGGTTCGAGGGCGGGCGGCCCGGACCGGCCGGACGAACCGGCCCGATCGAGAAGACGGCCGAACTGCGAGTGCGGGTGGTGGAGCGGTGCAGGTACTTCAAGTACAGCTGGCGGTGCAGGCGGACCCCGCCGAGGTCGGCCGGGCCCGCAGGTGGGTGCGCTCACGGCTGCTGAACCAGGGGGTCGACCCGGACGCGCCGATCGCCGAGACGCTGGTGCTGGTGGTCTCCGAGCTGGTCACCAACGCGGTGGTGCACACCGGTTGTCCGGCGGTCCTGCGACTCCTGATGCCGGTGGACTGCACCACCGCCGCGGGCCCGTCGCCGGCCGGCGGGGCGCGGCTGTTCGCGATGGTCGGCCCGCTGCGGGTCGAGGTGGCCGACGCCAGCCAGGCGGCGCCCGCGCCCAGGCGGGCTGGCGACGACGAGGACGCGACCAACGGCCGGGGGCTGGAGCTGGTCGAGCTGCTCTGCGACCGTTGGGGCTGGTACCCGGACGGGTCGGGCAAGCGGGTCTGGTGCGAGATCGACGCCGCGGCCGGCGCCGCCCGGCCGGAGGCCGATGTCCCGGGCGCGCTGCTGCCCGACTCCCTGGAGCGGGTGACGGTCGCGCCCTGATCGCACCGTTCCGGGTACGGCCGAAACACAGCGCAACCATTCCGAATTTCGGACAACCCATTGACGTGAAGTATTCAGCTGATCACTCTTGGGTGCAGCTCTCCGTTGCGAGGGGACGCCGAGGAACCGCCGACCGTCACCGCGGCGCTGCTGTCCCAGGGGGAACTCAGCAGGCGGGCCGTGTGGCGCCGGTCGTGCGAACGTGCCTTGGCGAGTGCGGAGGGCTCGGTGCGGGTTCAGGGCCCGCGCGTCGCCGTTGGACGGCGGCCGGCCGTGCCGTGCTCGGGGTGCGCACGGCGTGCCGCCGTCCAACCGTCGGCCGGAACCCTCCGGTGCCCCGGGGCGTGCTCCCGGTCTCCGCCCCCGGTCGCGGCTCAGGCCCGGTCCGGCCCCGTGACCTCGCGGAACGTCCGCCGGTAGGTGCTGGGCGCCACGTCCAGCCGCCCGCGCAGCCGCAGGCGCAGTGAGGCCGCCGTGCCGAAACCCGACTCGCGCGCCACCTGGTCGATCGTCAGGTCGGTCCGCTCCAGCAGTTGCCGGGCCCGCTCGGTGCGCTGGACCGTCAGCCAGTTGCCGGGGCTGCTCCCGGTCTCCTCGCGGAAGCGCCGGGTGAAGGTCCGCACGCTCATGCCGGCCCGGGCGGCGAGGTCGCGCAGCGCCAGCGGCTCGTCCAGGTGTTCGACGGCCCAGGCCCGGACGGCGGTGGTGCCCGGCGCGCCCGCGCCGGTCGCGGGCCTGGGCAGCTCGATGTACTGCTTCTGGCCACCCTCGCGCCAGGGCGGCACGATGCAGGTCCGGGCGACGGCGTTGGCCACCGTGCTGCCGTGGTCGCGCCGCACCAGGTACAGGCAGAGGTCGACCCCGGCGGCCACTCCGCCGGAGGTGAGGACGTCGCCGTCGTCGGTGAACAGCACGTCGGGGTCGAGCCGGACCTGCGGGAACAGGGCCGCGAACGGCGCGGTGTGCCGCCAGTGGGTGGTCGCCGGGCGGCCGTCCAGGAGTCCGGCCGCGGCCAGCACGAAGGCGCCGGTGCAGATCGACACCAGTCGTGTGCCGGGTCGGATCCGGGCCAGTGCGGCGGCCGTGTCGGGCACCGCCCGGCCGGCCGCGTACGCCTCGGCCAGTCCGGCCGCGGCCGGTACCACCACGGTGTCGGCCTGTTCCAGGAGTTCGGGCCCGTGGTCGACGCTGATCCGGAAGTCCGAGCTGGTCGCGACCGGGCCGCCGTCCAGGGTGCAGGTGGCCACCCGGTAGAGCGGGGTGCCGTCCGGGGCCTTGGCGGACTCGAAGATCCGCGCGGGGATGCCGAGTTCGAAGGCGATGACGTGGTCCAGGGCCAGCACCGCGACCCGGTGCGGGGCCGCTCCACGGGCGGTCTGTCGGTGTACGTCCGGCATGCCGGCTCCCCTCGTCGAGGCCACCGATGCTGCCACACCCGGGCCGGGGCCGGCCGGAGCGTGGGCGGACCCGATGGCCCGATCCTGACGAAACATGGCAGTCAGGCCACTCGTGGGGGCGGCGGGCCTTCGGGACACTCGGCTCTGTGACCGAACCGACCACCCGGCCCACCGCCGCCCCCGCCGACCGTCCCCCCGGCCCGCCCGTACCCACCCCGGCCCCCCTTGCCGCCCCCGGCCCCGGGCCGGCCGCCGCGCCGGCGACCCGCCGGTCCGCCCGGCCGCACTACGCCTGGGTGGTCGCGGGCGTGGCCCTGCTCGTGCTGGTCGGTTCGGCCGGGTTCCGGTCCACGCCCGGCCTGATGATGGACGCGCTGAACGCCGAGTTCGGCTGGTCGCACGCGACCGTGGCGAGCGCCGTCTCCGTCAACCTCACGCTCTACGGCCTGACCGCGCCCTTCGCCGCCGCGCTGATGGACCGCTTCGGCGTCCGGCTGGTGGTGGTCTGCGCGCTGCTGACCATCTCGACCGGCGCCGGTCTGACCATCCTGATGACGCAGAGCTGGCAGCTGATCCTCTGCTGGGGCGTGCTGGTCGGCCTCGGCAGCGGTTCGATGGCCGGGGCCTTCGCGACCACCGTCTCGGGCCGCTGGTTCAAGGCCCGGCAGGGGCTGGTCACCGGGGTGCTGACGGCCGGCGGCGCGGCCGGCAACCTGATCTTCATGCCGCTGCTGGCGGCGCTGGTGGAGCGCCAGGGCTGGCGTACGGCGGTGGTGGTGGTCTCGCTCGCGTCGACCGCCGTGGCCGTCCCCGTGCTGCTGCTGATGCGCGAGCGTCCGGCCGACATCGGCCTCTTCCCGTACGGCGCGACCGAGCACCCGCCGGCGCCGGTGACGAACGGCAGCGCGCTGGCCCGCTCGCTGCGGGTGCTGCGGGACGCCGCCCGGCGCAGGGCGTTCTGGCTGCTGGCCGGGTCCTTCGCGATCTGCGGCGCGACCACCGCCGGCCTGGTCGGCACCCACTTCATCCCGGCCGCGCACGACCACGGCATGCCGGTGACCACGGCGGCGAGTCTGCTGGCGCTGGTGGGCGTCTTCGACGTGGTGGGCACGATAGCCAGCGGCTGGTTCACCGACCGCTTCGACTCGCGGCGGCTGCTGGTCGTCTACTACGCGCTGCGCGGGCTCTCCCTGCTGTTCCTGCCGCAGCTGTTCGCCGGGTCGCTGAAGCCGCCGATCCTGGCCTTCGTGATCTTCTACGGACTGGACTGGGTGGCCACCGTCCCGCCGACCGTCGCGCTCTGCCGCCAGCACTTCGGGTCGGACGCGCCGATCGTGTTCGGCTGGGTGCTGGCGGCCCACCAGATCGGGGCGGCCGTCGTGGCCGGGCTGGCGGGCCTGTCCAGGGACGCCTTCGGTGACTACGACCTGGCCTGGTACGCGGCCGGCGGGCTCTGCGCGGTGGCGGTGCTGCTCTGCCTGGCCCTGCGTCATCGCCCGGCCGGAGCGCTGCCTGCGGCGGCCTGAGCGGCGCCCCGGGAGACCCGGGGGCCCCCGACGGGTGCGGGGCGGGGAGCGCCGGGCCGTCGTGGCAGCCGGTCGGCAACAGTGCTGTCGTAATGGGCTCATAGGATGAGTGGCTATGACACTCAGCTTCGTGCTCGACCCCGACCCGACCCCCGAACTGCGCACCGAGATCGTCCGGCTGTGGGCGGACGTCACCAACGCCGGCGGCGCCGTGGGCTTCGTCCCGCCGGTCACGGCGGACGACGTCCGGGCCACCGCCGACCGGCAGTTCGCCGGGGTCGCACCCGAGGGTCCGGACCGGCTGCTGGTGGCCCGGGAGAGCGCGAGCGGGCGGATCGTCGGGGTGCTCTTCTTCGAGTCCATGCGGTTCGCACTGATGGAGCACTGGCGGATGCTCAAGCGGGTCATGGTCCACCCGGACTTCCAGGGCCGCGGCCACGGCGTCGAGCTGATGGCCGAGGCCGAGCGGATCGCCCGCGACTGGGGGCTGGACGGCCTTCGGCTGACGGCCCGCGGCGGCCTCGGCCTGGAGGCCTTCTACCTGCGCTGCGGCTACAAGGAGGTGGGGCGGGTGCCGGGCGCGATCCGGGTCGCCCCCGGCGACGACCGCGACGACATCACCTTCTGGCTCGGCCTGGACTGACCCGCCCCGGGCGCCGACCGCCGGGCCGGCGGGGAACGGGCGGGGCCGTACCCCGCACGCCCGGCCCGGCATGCTTCACTGGGAGACCGGACCGGACCCTCCCGTGTAGTAAGGATGTCCCCTCGTGAGCAGCAAGCCGCTGAGCAGCCAGGCGCAGAGCAGCCCGTCGCCGAGCAGCCAGTCGCCGAGCGGCCGGCCGGCGGCCGCCGCCGCGCCGATCGGCACCGCGCACGCCACCCTGCGCTACACCTCCATGCGCGCCAGCATCTTCCTCGGGTGCCTGCTGGTCACCCTGCTGCTGGGCCACTTCGGGATCATCCCGGTGGTCGGCGCGACCGGCTTCGTCTTCCTGGTGCTCATCGCCGCCCTGGTGTCGGCCCCGCTCAGCTACGTGCTGCTGAGCCGCCAGCGGGACGCGATGTCCGCGCAGATCGCGGACCGGGTGGGCGCCAAGCTGCGCACCCGCACCGGCGACCGGATCGCGGCCCAGAACGCCGAGGAGGACGCCGCCGACGACGCGGCGCGCGCGGCCTCCGCCCAGCAGAACTGACCGACCCGTGGCCGCGGACGCGACCCCCGGGAGCGGCCGGCCGGCGGCGGCCCCGCGCCGGCCCACCGGCCGCGACGTGGCACGGCTCGCCGGTGTCTCGCAGGCGACCGTCTCGCTGGTGTTCTCCGGCTCGCAGACCGGCCACCGGGTCTCGGAGGCCACCCGGCAGCGGGTCCTGGAGGCGGCCGGCGGCCTCGGGTACCGGCCGCAGGCGGCGGGGCGCCAACTGCGGCTCGGTCGCAGCGGGATGATCCTGCTGGCCGTGCCGAACATCCTCGGCCCGTTCTTCGGCCGGGTGCTGACGGGCGTGCACGAGGAGGCAGGCCGGTACGGTCTGGCCGTGGTGGTGAGCTCCGGGTGGGGCAGCGCGACGCTCGCCGAGGTCGCGGGCACCAGCCGCTTCGACGGCCTGCTGATCTGCTCGCCGGACGACAGCCAGCTCGGTGAGCTGCCGGCCGACACCCCCGTGGTCTTCCTGGACGCCGACCCGGACGCCGACCGGACCCGGCCGACCGTCGAACTGGACGTCGCCGGCGGGATGCGGGACGCCGTCGGCCACCTCGCCGTGCTCGGCCACCGCCGGATCGGACACCTGCGCTCGATCCACTCCGCCCACACCTTCCGGGTCCGGCAGCAGGCCTTCGAGCGGGTCGCCGGGGAGCTCGGCCTCGACGTGCTGGAGCTCGGGGTCAGCCTCAACGAGGGCCAGGCCGCCGCCCGGGCCGCCGCGCACGAGCTGCTGGGCCGGGCCGACCGCCCGCACGCGGTCGTCTGCGACGACGACGTGGTGGCCTCCGGGGTCTACCAGGCGGCGGCCGAACTCGGCCTGCGGATCCCGGCCGACGTCTCCGTGGTCGGCATCGACAACATCCCGGTGGCCGGGCTGCTGGCGCCGCCGCTGACGACGGTCGATCTGCCCGGCGAGGAGCTCGGCCGGGTCGGCCTGGCCGCCCTGGCCGGCCTGCTGCGCGGCGAGCCGTTCAGCCCGGTGGCCCCGCTGGCCACCGGGCTGGTGGTGCGTTCCTCCACGGCCGGGGCCGTGGGCTGATCCGGTCGCGCTACGGCTGGTCGGTGCGCCCGGGCTGCTCGGTGGGCTTCCCGGTGCCGCGCGGCCGGCGGGTGTTGCCGGGGGCGGGCGTCCCGTCGGTGGCGCCCGGGCTCGCTCCGGGTGTCGCGGTCGACTTGGGGTCCCGGGGCGCCGGGTCGGGGATGTGGATCATCTGCAGGGGCTCCTTGGACGTGCCCCGCAGCGCCTCGTTCATGGCCTGCCGCCAGATCGGACCGGGGCCGGTGGCGCCGAACACCTCGTCGAAGTAGTCCCCGTTGATCCGGATGTCGCGCATCTCGACGCCGCCGGCGGGGCCGCCGAGCCAGACCGAGGTGGCGAGCTGCGGGGTGTAGCCGCTGAACCAGGCGGCCTTCTTCTGGTCCGAGGTGCCGGTCTTGCCGGCGATCTGGCGGCGCCCCTCCAGGCCGAGGTCCGCGCCGGTGCCCTTCTCGGTGACCCCGTTCAGGACGGTGGTGAGGGTGTCGGCGGTGAGCTGCGATATCGCCTGGTTGCAGGAGGCGGGCGGGACGGGGACGTCCTTGCCGTCCACCGTGGTGATCTTGCTGAGCGCGAGCGGGGTGCAGTAGACACCGCGGGCGGCGAAGGTCGCGTAGACGTTCGCCATGGTGAGCGGGCTCATCTCCTCGACGCCCAGGGCCATCGCGGGCACCTCCTCCAGGGGCTTGCCGCTGGCCTTGGCGTTGATGCCGAGCTTGTTGGCCATCTGCTTCACCGGGCAGAGCCCGATCTGCTGTTCCATCTGCACGAAGTAGGTGTTGACCGACTTGGCCATCGCCTCCTTCAGCTCGTACGGGCCGACCTCGCTCGCCGACTCGTTGGGCACGCTGCGCTCCTTGCCGGTGGCGAGGTTCTTCCAGGTGCCGTCGCAGGTCTTCATCGTCGGGTAGTCGATCCGGTTCGGCGCCGGGTACGACTGGGTGGACGGCAGCCCCGCCTCCAGCGCCGCGGCCGCGACGACCGGCTTGAAGGTGGACCCGGGCTGGAACCCGTTGCCGCCGCCCATCGCCGCGTCCACGTTGTAGTTGACGACCGTCTCGTTCTTCTCCTTCTCCAGGCCGTACGGGCGGGTCTGGGCCATCGCGAGGATCCGGCCGGTGCCCGGCTCGATCATGGTGGCGGCGGCCGAGACGCTGTCGGTGACCCGCACGTTGTCGCTCACCGCGTGCTGGGCGGCGGCCTGCTTGTCCGGGTCGAGGGTGGTGTAGATGTTCAGGCCGCCCTGGTCCCAGAGCCTCTTGCGGTCGGCCGCGCTCTTGCCGAAGACCGGGTCCTGCTTGACCACGTGCCGGACGTAGTCGCAGAAGAAGCCCATGCCGGCGCCGGCGGTGATGCAGCCGTTGCGCGGCGGCCGGAAGGCGAGCCCGAGCGGGGCGGCCTTGGCCTCCTTGGCCTGGGCGGCGGTGATGTGCTTGTTCTCCAGCAGCTTGTCGATCACCACGTCACGGCGCTTCTGCGCGGCCTGCGGGTGCAGTTTGGGGTCGTACTGCGAGGGGTTCTGCACCAGCCCGGCCAGCGTGGCGGCCTCGGGGACGGTCAGGTCCTTGTTGCTCTTGCCGAAGTACCGCTGGGCGGCGGCCTCGACGCCGTACGCGCCGTTCCCGTAGTACGTGATGTTGAGGTAGTTGGTGAGGATCTGGTCCTTGGTCAGGTCCTCCTCCAGCTTGATCGCGTACTTCAGCTCCTGGATCTTGCGGCCCAGGGTCTTGCGCTGCGCCTCCCGGACGGCCGCCACGTCGTCGCCGGCCTTCTCGACGTTGACGTTCTTCACGTACTGCTGGGTCAGCGTGGACGCGCCCTGCACGGTGGCGCCGCTCTCGGCGTTCTTGCTCACCGCGCGCAGCACGCCCTTGAGGTCGACGGCGCCGTGCTCGTAGAAGCGGGCGTCCTCGATGTCGACCTGGGCCTGGCGCATGATCGGCGCCATCTGCTCGGCGGTGAGCACGGTGCGGTCGCGCTCGTAGACCTTGGCGATCAGGCCGCCCTTGGCGTCGAAGATCTGGGTCGCCTGCGAGAGGGCCGGGGTCTTGAACTCGTCGGGGATGCTGTCGAAGCTGTCGGCGGTGTTCTTGGCCGTCAGCCCGAGCGCGCCGACGGCGGGCAGCGCCATGCCGGCCAGCAGCACGCCGGACAGCACGCTGACACCGAGGAAGGTGGTTCCGTAGCGGACCGAGCGGAGCGCTGAGCTCCCGCGGCCGCGCCGGACGGGGGGTGTGGGGGAGGGCTCGGGCTTCGGGGGGCGCGTCGGTGCCATGTCCGAACACTATGTCCACCCCCGTGGCACAGTGAGACAGGTGTTCGCACACGGCTGTCACAAATCTGCGACAACTTCACCGGGTCAACCTTCCCCGCGGGCGCGGCGGCTGACCGTCCCTCACCCGCGCCGGCCCCCGCGGCGGCGGGCGGGCTCAGCCCACCGGGACGGCTCGTGCACGCACCGGCGCGGCGGCCGGCCGGAACCAGCCCCGGGCGGCGAGGAGCAGCAGCCCGCCGAGCCCGATCCCGCCGACGGCGCACAGGGCGACCGCGCGCAGCGAGGTGTCCACCAGCCCGCCCGAGACGGCGTAGCCGAGCGCGTTGCCGGTCGCGAACAGGGTGATCAGCCAGGCGAACGCCTCGGTGACCGTACCGGTCGGGGCCAGCTCGGCGATCAGCACGAAGGCCGCGGCCAGCAGCGGGGCCAGCCCGATGCCCGAGATCAGCGCCAGGGCGCAGAACGCGGCCGGGCCGGGGAGCAGCAGCAGCGGCAGGTACGCGACGGCCATCCCCAGGGCCATCACCCAGGTGCGGGTGGCGGTGCTGCTGCGCCACTTCACCGCTCCGTACACCAGGGCTCCGACCAGGCCGCCGACGGCGGCCAGTGCGAGCAGGGTGCCCGCACCGCCGGGGACGCCGCCCCGCTGCTCGGCGTACGCGATGAAGAGGACGTTCTGGGCGCCGACCGTCCAGCCGGCGCCGGCCAGGCCGATCAGCAGCAGGACGAGCCCGGGGGAGCGCAGCGGCCCGAGCAGCCCGGCGGACTTCTCGCGCGGCGGGGCCTGCCAGGCGCGGGCCGGCGCGGCGGTGGCGACCACCAGGGCGCCGGCGAGGCCGAGCCCGGCGGCCGTCCAGAGGGCGGTGACCGGGCCGAAGGCGGCGGCGATGCCCGCGACGGCGAGCGGTCCGGCGACGTAGAGCACCTGCTGGGCGGCGGAGTCGAAGGCGTACGCGGTGTCCAGCTGCTCCTCCTCGACCACGGCGGGCCACAGGGCGCGCAGGCAGGGTTCGAGCGGGGGCATGGCGAGGCCCGCGATCGCGGCGCCGAGCGGGGCGGTGACGGGGGAGCCGGGGGCGAGCGCCAGCAGGGCGTAGCCGAGCCCGGCGACCACGGCGGCGCTGAGCAGGACGCGCGGCTGGCCGGTGCGGTCGACGATCCGGCCGAGGACGGGCCCGCCGACGGCGGCGGCGACGGCGTAGGCGGCGGTGGCCAGGCCGATCCGGCTGTAGGGGGCGCCGGCCTCGCGCAGGGCGAGGGCGATGACGAGGGCGGTCATGCCGGCCGGGAGGCGCCCGAGCAGCGTGCCGAGCAGGAGTCGGGAGACGTGCGGGGCACGGAGCAGGGCGAGGTAGCCCATGGGGTGGTTCTCCGGTGGGCAGGGGGCGGTGGGACTGTTATCAAGTTATACGTATAACTACCGCCGGTCAACCGGCGTCGCCCGTGCGATGTGATGGGGCGTCAGCTTCGTTCGTGCCCGCATCTCAAACAAGTACTTTGAACATCTCAAACCTTTACTGCTAACGTGTCGGCCATGACCACCTCAGGCGCACCCCGAATGCAGGGCCAGGGCACCACGCCCGCGGCCGGCATGCGCCTGCCCGGTGCTGTGGACAGCCCGCGCGCCTGTCGCGCCATCAGCTGTATCTAGGCGGCACGCCCCCGAGGTTCCCGGCTCCGCGCCGTGCCGCCCTTCCCGTCCAGCCCCCCGTTCAGCACTCCCTCCCCCGGAGCCGCACAGCCATGTCCGCAGTGCCCGAGGCGACCGCGTCGCCGTCCTTCCTCGCCCGAGTCCGCAAGACCCCGTTCTGGGCCCAGATCGTCGCCGGCCTGGTGCTCGGCGTCGCCCTCGGCTACCTCGCCCGGACCGCCGACATCTCCTGGCTCGCCACCACCCTGGAGACCATCGGCAAGACCTTCGTCCAGCTGCTCAAGCTGGCCGTCCCGCCGCTGGTCTTCACCGCGATCGTGGTCAGCGTCGCGAACCTGCGCAACGTCACCAACGCCGCCCGGCTGGCCGGCCGCACGCTGCTCTGGTTCCTGATCACCTCGCTGATCGCCGTCGCGATCGGCCTGGGCCTGGGCCTGCTCACCAACCCCGGCAAGGGCACCGAGCTCACCACCGAGGGCCTCAAGGCGCCCAAGTCCTCCGGCACCTGGGTCGACTTCCTGACCGGCATCATCCCGACCAACATCGTCACCTCCTTCACCGAGGTGAACGTCCTGCAGATCGTCTTCCTGGCGGTCGTGGTCGGCGCCGCGATCATCAAGCTCGGCGAGAAGGCCGCACCGGTCCTCAAGCTGAACGAGACCGTCCTGGAGCTGACCCAGACCGCCCTGTGGTGGGTCATCCGGCTCTCCCCGCTCGGCACCCTCGGCCTGATCGGCAAGTCCGTCGCCAAGTACGGCTGGGACCTGCTGAAGCCGTTCGCGACGCTGACCGCGGACGTCTACGTCGGCTGCGCCCTGGTGCTGTTCGTGGTCTACTCCCTGCTCCTGAAGTTCGTCGGCGGCCTCAACCCGCTCAACTTCTTCAAGGGCGCCTGGCCCGCCATCCAGCTGGCCTTCGTCTCCCGCTCCTCGGTCGGCACCCTGCCGGTCACCCGCCGGGTCACCGAGCGCCTGGGCGTCCCGAGCGACTACGCCAGCTTCGCCGTCCCGTTCGGCGCCACCACCAAGATGGACGGCTGCGCCGCGATCTACCCCTCGCTGGCCGCGATCTTCGTCGCCCAGGTCTACGGGGTGCAGCTCGGCATCGGCGACTACCTGCTGATCGCCTTCGTCTCGGTGATCGGCTCCGCCGCCACCGCCGGCCTCACCGGCGCCATCGTGATGCTGACGCTGACCCTCTCCACCCTGGGCCTGCCGCTGGAGGGCGTCGGCCTGCTGCTGGCGATCGACCCCATCCTGGACATGGTGCGGACGGCGACGAACGTGGCCGGTCAGGCGGTCGTGCCGATCCTGGTCTCGGCCCGCGAGAAGACCCTGGACCTGGTGGCCTACAACAACCCCCGGGGCGACCTGCTGGACGACGCCCCGGTCGTCATCCCGGCCCAGGCCGGCGAGAAGGTCCCGGCCGCGGCCTGACCCCGCACCTGCGGTGACCGCACCGTGCCCGCGAGCCCGCTCCCCCCGCCGGGGAGCGGGCTCGCGGGCTGTCGTCCGCGGGCGCCCGGCGGGCCGGGAACGAGGCAGGGGGCCCGCCGCGTCCAGGACGTGGCGAGCCCCCTTGGGTGCTGCTCGTTGTGCTCATGGTGGCGGCAGTGAGGGCCACCGTCGGACCCAGTCGGGTCCCGAGCGATCAGATCATCATGAGGATGGTCAGATAGCGGTGACGTTCTCCGCCTGCGGGCCCTTCGGGCCCTGAGTGACGTCGAAGCTGACCGCCTGGTTCTCCTCCAGCGAGCGGAAACCGTTCGCGTTGATGGCGGAGTAGTGGACGAAGACGTCGGGGCCGCCGCCCTCCTGGGCGATGAAGCCGAAGCCCTTCTCAGCGTTGAACCACTTGACGGTTCCCTGAGCCATGCCGTTCTCCTTGCGAGGGACGTATTGGGTGCCACACCGTGTGGCACCCGGTCCGCTGCGCTGATCGCCCCGCCTCCGGAGTGGGCCCGGAGTTTTTCGATATTGCTGAAAAACTACAAAAAGCCTGCGGTTACATGCTCCGCAGGCTTCAAGTACTGCAAGGGGAATCAAACTGCAACTGAGGGCAACGCTAGCACGCAGGCGGGACGGCGACCAGGGGTGACTTGAGGTGCGGACAGGGCGTGTCGGACGGCCGGTGAAGGCTCCACGGAGCCCCGGGCATACCCTGCGGGGAGAGTACGAACAGCAGAGGAGCGAGCAGTGGCAGTGCGGGATGGGAGTGCCCCGGCGACGCCGGCTACGCCGGTCAGGCCCCGGGTCGGACATATTCAGTTCCTGAACTGCCTCCCCCTCTACTGGGGCCTGGCCAGGACCGGCAACCTGCTCGACCTCGACCTCACCAAGGACACCCCGGAGAAGCTCAGCGACCTCCTGGTGGCCGGCTCGCTGGACCTCGGCCCGATCACCTGCGTCGAGTACCTCCGGCACGCGGACGAACTGGTGGTGCTGCCCGACATCGCGGTGGGCAGCGACGGACCGGTGATGTCCTGCGTGATCGTGAGCAAGGTGCCGCTCGCCGAACTGGACGGCCGCCGGGTCGCGCTCGGCTCCACCAGCCGCACCTCCGTCCGGCTGGCCCAGCTGCTGCTGGAGGAGCGCGAGGGCGTGCGCCCCGAGTACTTCAGCAGTCCGCCGGACCTGGACGCGATGCTCGCCCGGGCCGACGCCGCCGTCCTGATCGGCGACCCCGCGCTGCGCGCCTCCCTGGAGCAGGCGCCCTCCCAGGGGCTGGCCGTGCACGACCTCGGCGAGATGTGGAAGGAGTGGACCGGCCTGCCCTTCGTCTTCGCCGTCTGGGCCGCCCGCCGGGACTTCGTCGAGGCCCGGCCGGAGGCGGTCGCCGCCGTCCACCGCGCTTTCCTGGAGTCCCGTGACCTCTCCCTGGCCGAGGCCGGCCAGGTCGCCGCCCAGGCCGCCCGCTGGGAGGAGTTCGACGCCGACCTGCTGGAGCGCTACTTCACCGAGGCCCTGGACTACTCGCTGGGCGAGCGCCAGCTGGCGGGCATCGCCGAGTTCGCCCGCCGGGTCGGCCACGACAGCGGCTTCGCCCCCGACGTCACCGTCCGCCTGCTGGAGGCCGTCCCGACGGCCTGAGGCCGCCCGGCGGGCCCGCGCCCGGCCGTCGACCCGCGGACCCGAACCGGCCGGACGCCGCCGACGGTGGCGCCGCGCCCCGCCACCGGTACGGTCATGCTGTCGACCGGCCGTTGAGGGGAGCGCGGGGGATGGAACCACTGGGATCCGACGATCCGGCACGGATCGGCGAGTACCGGCTGCTGCGGCGGCTCGGCGCCGGCGGCATGGGCCGGGTCTACCTGGGCCGCACGGCCGGCGGCCGGACGGTCGCCGTCAAGGTGGTGCGCGGCGAGCTGGCCGAGGACGCGGAGTTCCGCGCCCGGTTCCGCCAGGAGGTCGCGGCGGCCAGGCTGGTGGGCGGCGCCTGGACGGCCCCCGTGCTGGACGCCGACACCGAGGGCCCGCACCCCTGGGTCGCCACCGGCTACGTGGCGGGGCCGGCGCTCGGCGCCGCCGTCCGGGACTTCGGCCCGCTGCCCGCGCCCGCCGTCCGGGCGATGGGCGCGGGACTGGCCGAGGCCCTGGCGCACGTGCACGGCCGCGGGCTGGTGCACCGGGACGTCAAGCCGTCGAACGTGCTGCTCACCCTGGACGGCCCGCGCCTGATCGACTTCGGCATCGCCCGCGCGCTGGACGCCGCGACCGGTCTCACCCAGTCCGGCTTCGTGGTCGGCTCGCCCGGCTACATGTCGCCCGAGCAGGCCCGGGGCGTGCCGGCCGGGCCGCCCAGCGACGTCTTCTCGCTCGGCGCGGTGCTCGCCTTCGCGGCCACCGGCGTACCGCCCTTCGGCGACGGGGTGAGCGCCGCCGTCCTGCTCTACCGGGTGCTGCACGAGGAGCCCGAGCTCTCGGCGCTCGACCCGGGACTGCGCGCGATCGTCCGCGACTGCCTGGCCAAGGAACCGGCCGCCCGCCCGACCCCCGCCCGGCTGCGCGACCTGCTCGCGGCCGGCGAGGCGGGCACCGTACGGCTGCGGCAGGGTGCCTGGCTGCCGCCGGCGATGGCCGAGGCAGTCGGCCGGAGCGCGGTCGAGCTGCTGGAGCTGGACTCGGAGGAGCCGGCCGGGGCCGCGCCCGCCGCCGGTCCGGTGCCGGCGGACGCGGTGCCGGCGGACCTCCGGCCGGCCGGCCCGCCGCCGGGTACCGTACGACTGGGCGCCGCTCCGGCCGCCACCGCATCGCCGGGCACCGCACCGTCGGGCACTGCATCGCCCGGCGCCGAACCGGTCGACGACCGGCCCGCCGCCGGGAGGGCGAAGCGGACGGCGCTGCTGGTGGCCCTCGCCGTGCTGGCCGCACCCCTCCTGGTCTACGGCGGCGTCAGGCTCCGCGACTCGCTGGACGGCGGGACGCCGCAGAGCGGCGGCACCCCCACCACGACCACCCGCGTGACCACCGGCGTCACCTCCTTCACCACCGGCTGGTCGACCTCGTGGACCACCGGGCCGAGCCCCTCGGCCCCGGCCGCGACCCAGCCGCCGCCGTCCGCGAGCCCGGCGCCGGGCGGGCCGAGCGCCGTGCCGGCGGGCTTCCTGGGCAGCTGGGAGGGCGACATCACCACCAAGATCGTCCCGCTGGCCAGCACCTTCCGGGTGGAGTTCGTGGCCGGCGCGGTCGGCCAGGTGGTGGCCCGCACCAGCAACGCCTCGCACTTCAGCAGCACCGTCTGCCGGGGCACCGGCACGCTGGTGTCGGCCGAGCCCCGCACGCTGGTGATCCAGGAGGCCCCCGCCGAGGCCACCCCGGAGTGCACCGGGCAGCCCGAACGCCAGACCTACACCCTCTCGGCGGACGGCCGGCTGCACCTGGAGGTGACCGGCGCCGCGATGGGCTCCGACCCCTCCGGCGACCTGTCGCGCAAGGGCTGACCGGGCGCCGGAAACCTCTGGCGTAGGCTGGTCCGGTCGTCCCGGGTGCGGCTCAGTCCGCACCTTCCCGCAGTACCGAAGTGCACGTACCGCAGCGCAGTACCACCGAGAGAGAGAAGGCCGCCAGGTGTCCGAGCTCGCAGCGATCCTCGATGCGCCCAGCACCGACCTGCAGGCCGTCCTCGACCGGGCGGCCGCCGGCGGGAGGATCAGCCCCGAGGAGGCCCTGGCGCTGTACCGCTCCGCGCCGCTGCACGCCCTGGGCTCGGCCGCCGACGCCGTCCGCCGGCGTCGCTACGCCGGTACCGAGCACATCGCGACGTACATCATCGAACGCAACATCAACTACACCAACGTCTGCGTGACGGCGTGCAAGTTCTGCGCCTTCTACGTGGCGCCGAAGAGCGACAAGGGCTGGTCCCGCGACCTCGACGAGATCCTGCGCCGCTGCGCGGAGACCGTCGAGCTGGGCGGCACCCAGATCATGTTCCAGGGCGGCCACCACCCGGACTACGGCGTCGAGTACTACGAGACGGCGTTCGCGGCCATCAAGGCGGACTTCCCGCAGCTGGTGATCCACTCGCTGGGCGCCTCCGAGGTCGAGCACATGGCCCGGATCTCCAAGGTCTCCGTGGAGGAGGCGATCACCCGGATCCACCGCGCGGGCCTGGACTCCTTCGCCGGTGCCGGCGCCGAACTGCTGCCCGAGCGGCCGCGCAAGGCGATCGCCCCGCTCAAGGAGTCCGGCGAGCGCTGGCTGGAGATCATGGAGACCTCGCACAAGCTGGGCGTCGAGTCCACCTCCACCATGCTGATGGGCACCGGCGAGACCAACGCCGAGCGGATCGAGCACCTGCGGATGATCCGCGACGTGCAGGACCGCACGGGCGGGTTCCGGGCCTTCATCCCGTACACCTACCAGCCGCAGAACAACCACCTCAAGGGCTCCACCCAGGCCACCGTCTTCGAGTACCTCCGGATGATCGCCATCGCCCGGCTCTTCCTCGACAACGTGGCCCACATCCAGGGCTCCTGGCTGACCACCGGCAAGGAGGCCGGCCAGCTGTCGCTGCACTACGGCGCCGACGACCTGGGCTCGGTCATGCTGGAGGAGAACGTCGTCTCCGCGGCCGGCGCCAAGCACCGCTCCAACCTCACCGAGCTGATCCACCTCATCCGGGCCGCCGACCGCACCCCCGCGCAGCGCTCCACCACGTACGAGCACCTGCGGGTGCTGGACGACCCGGCGAACGACCCGGTGGACCCGCGGGTCGCCTCGCACATCGCCTCCACCGCGATCGAGGGCGGCACCGCGCACCCCGAGCTGAAGATCCTCTCCACCAACTGACCGGCGCCCGCACCGATGCTGACCCTGCACCGGGCCACCCGACTGCTGGCCGCCCCGGCGGACCCGACCGCCCCGCCGATCGACGACGGGGCGGTCGTGGTGCAGGGCGACCGGATCGCCGGCCTCGGCCCGTACCGGGACCTCGCCGCCGCCTTCCCCTCCGCCCGCACCCGGGAGTGGACGGGCCTGCTGACGCCGGGTCTGCGCAACCCGTACGGCCACTGGCTGCTGGAGTGCGCCTACCACCCCGACCCGCGCGAGGAACTCGGCGTCGAGCCGCTGTACGGCCCCGGGCTGGAGCAACTGGGCCGCCTCGACGAGGCCCGCTGGGGCGGCAGCGCCCGGCGCGGCCTGCAGCGGATGCTCGGCCACGGCGTCACGGCGGTGGCCGGCCCGTTCGAGCGCGCCCCGGTACGGACCGCGGTGGCCCGCTCCGGCCTGCTGGCGCTGCCGGGTGACGGTACGAGGGGCCCGCTGGACCCGCTCGCGCCCCGGACCGGACTCACCCTCGCCGAGGCCGCCCACGGCTCGCTGACGACCGGCGGACGGGCCGACCTCGCCGTCCTGGAACTCGACGCCGAGGGCACCCCGACGGGCGGCTGCCTCGCCACCGTGCTGGCCGGCCGGATGCTGTACCGCTCATAAGGCTCGGCTCGCCTCCGGGGCGCTCTGATCCGGCGCCGACGGTCATCGCTCTCCCCCAGCCTCCGGCCGGGGGTACCCCCAGCGCTCCTTCGTCGGTCGCTTCCTCGCTCCCTCTCCCCCAGCCTTCGGCCGGGGGTGCCCCCATTACGGCACCGGCGCGCCCCTTCGGCTCGCTCGCGGGTGGGGCTCGGCTCGCCTCCGGGGGCTTTGACCCGCTGCTGACGGTTCTCGCGTCCTCGCGTCCTCGCGGGTCCCGCTCGTCGTCCGGGCTGTGCTGCCCGGTGGTTTTCGGTGCCGGCCGGTGTTGTGCGGCACGGTCGGGGGTGCCGGGTGCGCGGTGCCGTCGAAAGCCCCGCAGAACCCGCCGCGAACCTTCGCAATCCGGGCGGAACCTTCGTGGGCGCCCTAACTCCAGTACTGGTCAGAGCCCCTGATTACCCCTTCGCCGTGACCTGAGGGCCCGCCAGCGGATACGATCCCGGACAGCTCACTCCGTACCCTCAGCACACCGCCCGGCCCGGGCGGCGGGGGCCCGTCCCGGGTCCAGCTCAGGCAAGCCAGGACAGGAACCATGCGACCCGCGACCGTCCACCCGCCGCGCTCCCCGCGGTTGGGCCGTGGTTGGTATCTGGCGGCGGTGCTCAGCGCCGTGCTGGCCGTCGGCATGTGCCTGCTCGGCTGGCGCCAGGCCGAGCAGGCCGACCGGATCGGTGCCAACCCGGTCCAGGTCCAGGGCACCGTCACCCAGCTCTCCACCGGCAGCGGCTCCTACAGCTCCGTGACCTACCGGGCCGGCGGGCAGCAGCACACCGCCGCGGCCCTCCCGTTGCAGGACTCGGCCGCGGTCGGCGACTCCGTCTGCCTGGAGCACGCCGCCGACGATCCGGGCGCCGTCCGCCTCTGCGGGGACCGCTACCCGCAGCCGGCCGGTGTCGGCCTGGCCCGCGCCAGCGTGCCGGTCGCGGTGGTGCTGTTCCTGCTCTGCGTGCTGCGGATCGTCCGTGACCGCCGGGCCCGGGCGGCCCAGGCCGCCCACTTCGGCTCCGGCCGGGTGCGCACCACGGTGGCCTTCGCGACCGAGGCGCTGGCGGAGGGCATGCCCGCGATAACCCACGGCAAGCGCTCCCGGCGCCGCCGCAAGGGCGGCCGGCGGGCCCTGCACTGACGGGTCCGGTCCGGGCCGTTCGGCCGGGTCGGGCGCCGCACGGTGCCCCCTGGCCAGGGCCGTCGGCCGGAGGGTGAACAATGGGTGCGTGACCCGAGCCTCTCTGGACAAGCAGCCGCACGAAGTCGCCGCGATGTTCGACGACGTCGCGGCCAAGTACGACCGTACGAACGATGTGCTCTCCCTGGGCCAGGCCCGCGCCTGGCGGCGCGCGGTGGCCGAGGCCGTCGGCGCCGGGCCGGGGGACACCGTCCTCGACCTCGGGGCCGGTACCGGCACCTCCTCCCTGCCCTTCCAGGAGTCCGGCGCCAGGGTCGTGCCCTGCGACTTCTCCGTCGGGATGCTCAGCGAGGGCAAGCGCCGTCACCCCGAGCTCGCGCTCACCGCCGGCGACGCCACCAGGCTGCCGTTCGCCGACGCCTCCTTCGACGCCGTGACGATCTCCTTCGCGCTGCGCAACGTCCAGGACACCGGGGTCGCGCTGCGCGAGATGCAGCGGGTCACCAAGCCCGGCGGAAAGATCGTCATCTGTGAGTTCTCCACGCCGACCTGGACGCCGTTCCGCACGGTCTACACCGAGTACCTGATGCGGGCACTGCCGCCGGTCGCCACGGCCGTCAGCAGCAACCCCGACGCGTACGTCTACCTCGCCGAGTCCATCCGCGCCTGGCCCGACCAGCCCGGTCTGGCCTCGCTGCTGCAGGAGGCCGGCTGGTCGAAGGTCGCCTGGCGGAACCTGACCGGCGGCATCGTGGCCCTCCACCGGGGCTTCAAGGCCTGAGCCACGCGCGGGCCCGGCCACCGGCGGGTGCGGTCCGCGGCCGTCGTCACGGGTGCGAACGATCCGCGCGGTTCCGGCCGGCCGGCGGCGCCCCGGGTGAACCACCGGGCGCCGCCCTCCGGAGTCCACCGGAGGGCGGCAACTACACTGCGGTGGACAGGCAGCCCGTGCCACCGCCGCAGTTCCCAGGAGAGTGCCCGCCGTGACCGACACCGCAGCCGATCTGACGAAGCCGGACAGCCCCGTGGAGAGCACGGCGGACGTCATCGTGGTCGGCGCCGGGCCGGCTGGCTCCACCACCGCGTACTACCTGGCCCAGGCCGGCCTGGACGTGCTGCTGCTGGAGAAGACCGAGTTCCCGCGCGAGAAGGTCTGCGGCGACGGCCTCACCCCGCGCGCCACCAAGCAGCTCGTCGACATGGGCATCGACGTCTCCACCGACAACGGCTGGCTGCACAACAAGGGCCTGCGGATCATCGGCGGCGGCGTCCGGCTGGAGCTGGACTGGCCCGAGCTGTCGTCCTTCCCCGACTACGGACTCGTCCGCAAGCGCGCCGACTTCGACGAGCTGCTGGCCCGTCAGGCCCAGAAGGCCGGTGCCCGGCTGTACGAGCGCTGCAACGTCAGCGGGCCGGTCCTGGACGAGCGCACCGGCCGCATCGTCGGCGTCACCGCCAAGCTCGGCGAGGAGAAGCGCGCGGTCACCTTCCGCGCCCCGCTGGTGGTGGCCGCCGACGGCAACTCCACCCGGCTCTCCCTCGCGATGGGCCTGCACCGCCGCGAGGACCGCCCGATGGGCGTCGCCTACCGGACGTACTTCACCTCGCCGCGCCACGACGACGACTACCTGGAGTCGTGGCTGGAGCTGTGGGACACCCGCAACGGCGGCAAGCAGCAGCTGCCCGGCTACGGCTGGGTGTTCGGCATGGGCGACGGCACCTCCAACGTCGGCCTCGGCATCCTCAACTCCTCGCCCGCCTTCGGCGAGCTGGACTGGCGCGAGGTGCTCAAGGCCTGGTGCGCGGGCATGCCCGAGGAGTGGGGCTACACGCCGGAGAACATGACCGACCCGATCCGCGGCGCGGCCCTGCCGATGGCCTTCAACCGTCAGCCGCACTACACCCGCGGCCTGCTGCTGGTCGGCGACGCCGGCGGCATGGTCAACCCCTTCAACGGCGAGGGCATCGCCTACGCGATGGAGTCCGGCCAGCTCGCCGCCGGTGTCGTCGTCCAGGCCCACGCCCGCCTCACCCCGGCCGGCCGGGAGCGGGCGCTGGAGGCGTACCCGCGCGTCCTCAAGGACGTCTACGGCGGCTACTACACGCTCGGCCGGGCCTTCGTGAAGCTGATCGGCAACCCGAAGATCATGCAGCTCGCCACCCAGCGCGGCCTGACCCACCCGATGCTGATGAAGTTCACCCTCAAGATGCTCGCCAACCTGACGGACCCGCAGGGCGGCGACGCGATGGACCGCATCATCAACGGCCTGGCGAAGGTGGCCCCGAACGCCTGAGGCGGCCCCGCCGCCGTCCGAACCGCGCCGCCCCGTCGATCCGACGGGGGCGGCGCGGTCGTTCGGCGGGCGGCGGGCGGGGTGGCTCCCGGCGGGCCTCAGTCGGCGGCGGCCCGGTAGACGAAGCCGCTGAGCGGCGCCCGGACGGTCCAGCCCAGCGACTCGTACAGGGCCCGGCCCTCGGTCGTGGCACCGAGGACGCCGGTGCCGGCGCCCTGCTCGGCGGCGGCGGTGGCGAGGGTCCGCATCACGAGGGTTCCCAGGCCGCGGCGCCGGTGGGCGGGGTCGGTCTCGACCTGGTCGACGACGGCGGTCGGGCCGGTGGGGGCGATCTGGCCGCGGGCGGCGAGGGAGCCGTCGGGGCCGAGGACCCGCACTCTGGTCACGCCGTCGACGCTCTCGCCGGTGAGGCGGTAGCTGTCGGGGGCGCGGACGGCGGCCGGGCGCAGGGCGGCGGACATCAGGAAGCCGGCGCTGTCGGGGGTCCAGTCCTCGGGGGAGAGCAGCGGGGCGAGGGCCTCCGGCTCCACGAAGGCCTTGATCGAGGTGGTCGGGGCGCTGATGCGCCCGGCCAGTGCGCGGACGGTGGCCTGCCGGGTGTCGAACAGGACGTGCCTGGTGACCTGCCGGGGGTGGCCGACCTCGATCCGCAGGCCCCAGGGCTCCTCGACCGGCGCTGCCGTCGCCCGGGAGGCGACCCAGCCCCGTACCCAT
This sequence comes from Kitasatospora sp. NPDC057015, assembly GCF_042673745.1. Taxonomy (NCBI): domain Bacteria; kingdom Bacillati; phylum Actinomycetota; class Actinomycetes; order Kitasatosporales; family Streptomycetaceae; genus Kitasatospora; species Kitasatospora sp. NPDC057015. The sequence goes on along the minus strand of NZ_JBHUSG010000003.1, from coordinate 128,526 downwards.
GCCCGTGCCAGTTCCGATGCCATTCCGACCACCCCGTGTAATAGGTCTTTATTTGATTGGCATCTTACCGGCTGGGGACGGGGTTCGGCCGGGGAACGGAGGTGCGGAGGCGGGCGAAGGGAGGGCGGGGGCGAGGGAGAGGTCAGGCGACCGTGGGCCAGGGCGAGGCCCGGGGCGGCCGCCAGGAGGCCGAACAGGCCTCGTCCGCGCCGGGGCGCGGCGGGTTGGTGGCCCGGATCCGTACGGTGTGGGCGTCGATGCCGAGGAAGGCGAGGGTCCGGGTCTCGCCCGTGCCGATCAGGTGCCGCGCGATCCGGCGCCGCCCGGCGGGGGAGAGGAACTCCCGCAGGGCCTCGTGGTCCTGCGCGGAGAGCGGCAGGGCGAGCAGGGAGTGCTGGAGGGCGTCCAGCGCCAGGTCGAGTCTGGGGTAGGTGGCCGGTCCGGTCAGGCCCTTGATCTCGACCGTGGCCAGGCCGATGTAGTCCGTCGGCCGGCCGCCGTCCGGAGGGGTGTCGGGATCGTCGAAGGGCATGGTCGTGCACTACCTCGCATCGGGGCGCCGGTTCGGCCCGGATGGGGCCACGCTAGCGCCGTGCCCGCCGCAGGTCACCCGTGGCCTCCGGTGACGGAATGTCGGCCATGCGCCCCGACGGGCGAGTTGCGACGGCCGGCGACGGCGCGATCCGGGCGCCGGAGGGGCCGGGGAACGGCATGAGGGGCGCGAGCAACCGCTCGCGCCCCTCATGACCCTCGCATCCCGCGGGCCGTTCCCCCGTACGCCCCGCCGTCCGGCGCGCTACAGCTTGGCGTCCGCCCGGGCCGTGGCCTGGGCGGGCACTGCGGCCGGTCCGTCGGCCGGTGCGGCGGCCGGCCCGGCCGACGGCCTGACCAGCAGCAGGACCGCGACCCCGCCCAGCAGGCCCAGCACGCCCGAGACCAGGAAGGTGTCCCGCAGGCCGTCCGCGAAGGCCGCGTGCACCAGGTGCGCGGACTGCGGGGCCCGGGCGATCACCGCGGCCGCCTGGCCGCCGGTCAGGGCGTCGGCGGTGCCCTGCGGGTCGGGCACCGCGTGGGCGGAGCGGATCGAGTCCACCAGCCCGGCCTGGAAGACCGCGCCGAGGACGGCGATGCCGAGCGCGTTGCCCAGCTGGCGGGCGGTGTTGAGCGCGCCGCCCGCCATGCCGGCCCGGGCCGGCGGCACGGCGGCCATCGCCGCGGCTGCCATCGCGGGGGTCGCCAGTCCCACGCCCGCGCCGGTGACGGCGAGGCCGGCCGCCAGCGCCGCCCAGGTCGATTCGGCGCCGATCACCATCTGCAGCAGCGCGCCCGCGCCGATCAGCAGCAGGCCGCCGCCGATGGTCAGCCGCGGCGGCGCGCCGTGCAGCTTCTTGCCGGCGACCGCGGCCGCCACGAAGGCCACCACGCTCATCGGCAGCATCGCCAGACCGGCCGTCACCGGTCCCATGCCGCGGACGGTCTGCAGCCAGAGCGAGGAGTACACCAGGTAGGAGAAGGCGGCGACGGAGAGCAGCAGACCACCGGTCATGATGCCGACGAAGGCCGGGCTGCGGAACAGCCCGAGGTCCAGCATCGGCCGGCTGCTGCGGAGTTCGACCAGGACGAAGGCGAGCAGCGACACCGCGCTCAGCGCGAACAGGCCCAGCGTGGCGGTGGAGGTCCAGCCGTTGTCCCCGACCCGGATCAGGGCGTACGTCAGGGCGCCGGCGAACACCGTGAAGCTGACCATGCCGGGCAGGTCGACGCCGCTGGCCTGCGGGTTGCGGGACTCCTTGACCACCCGCAGGGTGACCAGCACCGCCAGCACGCTGACCGGCAGGTTGACGTAGAAGATCCAGCGCCAGTCGAGGTGTTCGGTGAGCAGGCCGCCGAGCACCGGGCCGGCCGCCGCCGCGGCGCCGTTGACCGCGCCCCACACGCCGAAGGCGATGCCGCGGTCCCGGCCCTGGTAGGCGCCGCTGAGCAGGGCCATCGTGGTGGCGAACATCGCGGCGCCGCCCACGCCCTGCAGGCCCCGGAAGGCGATCAGCATGCCCGGCCCGGTGGCCAGGCCGCAGGCCAGCGAGGCGAGTGCGAACAGGCCGAGTCCGGCCAGGTAGACCTTGCGGCGGCCGATCTGGTCGGCCAGCGAGCCGGCGCCCAGCAGCAGTGCGGCCAGGGCGAGGGCGTAGAGGTCCATCACCCACTGCAGGTCGGCGAACGTGGTGTGCAGGCTGGTGGCCATGTCCGGCAGGGCGACGGTCACGATGGTGACGTCCACCAGCAGCATGAACGCACCCAGGCACACCGCGGTCAGCGGTAGCCACTTGCGCATCGGGGTCTCCTCGGTGATGGTGCGGGGCGCTCTGCCCGGCCGCTCCAAGATGGCAGTCGCCGAACGGATCGATCCATCCCGGCGGCCGGTACCGGTGGATTCCGACGTCCGATGGGCCTGTGATGATGGAAACCATGAAGAGCCGTGAGCCGGATCCCGACCTGGACGACCTCGACCGGGCCGTCGTACAGGCCCTGATGGTGGACGGCCGGGCCCCCTTCAGCCGGATCGCCGAGGTGCTGGGCGTCTCCGACCAGACGGTGATCCGCCGCTACCGCCGGCTGCGCACCGCCGGTGTGCTGCGCGTCCTCGGACTGCCGGTGGGCCACCGGGTGGGCCTGTACGAGTCCTGGTTGCGGATCCAGTGCACCCCCGACGCGGCGGTCGCGGTGGCGGACGCGCTGGCCCGTCGACCGGACATCGCCTGGGTGACGCTGGTCGCCGGCGGCACCGAGATCCACTGCATCACCAGGGCCAGGACCAGGCAGGACCGGGACGCCCTGCTGCTGCAGAAGCTGCCCGGCACCCGCCGGGTCACCGGGATCTCCGCCTACAGCATCCTGCGGATGTACATGGGCGGGCCCCGGCGCTGGGGCGGCGTGGACGTGCTGACCGCCGAGCAGCTGGCGGCGCTGGAGCGCCCCGCGCCGCCGCTCGACCCGGGCGGCCGGATCGAGCTGGACGAGGCGGAGCTCGCGATGCTGGCGGTGCTGGCCACCGACGGCCGGGCCGGCTATCCCGAGCTCGCGCGGGCGGCCGGGCTCTCCGAGTCGACCGCCCGGCGCCGGCTCGACCAGCTGCGGGACAGTGGCGCGATCTACTACGACATCGAGGTCGACCCGGCGCTGTTCGGCTTCCGGGCCCAGGCGGTGCTGCTGGCCACCGTCGCCCCCGCCGACCTGGCCGCCGTGGGCGCCGCTCTGAACAGCCACCCGGAGGTGCCCTTCGCGGCCGCCATCACGGGTGCGGCGAACCTGGTGGCGGTGGTGATCTGCAAGGACAACGACGCGCTGTACGAGTACCTCACCGAGCGGATCGGCGCCCTCCCGCAGGTGCGCCAGGTGGAACTGATCACGGTGATCCGCACGGTGAAGCGGGCCGGCATGCTGATGGACGGCCTGCGGCTGGTCGATCCGCCCGGCGCCGGTCGTCCGGAGGTCTGAACGGCTGGTCTGAACGGCTGGTCTGAGCGGACGGTCTGAGCGGATGGGCTGAGCGGGAGCGCGGGCCGGGTGCGCCCGGCGCGGTGGGCGGTCCGGCCGCAGGGCCGGCGCGGACCGCCCCTGCGCGGGCGACCGCACGGGTCAGCGGCCGGCGATCCGCACCCGCTTGAACTCCACCGGCAGGGTGGGGAAGCCGTCGCCGGGGCCGTTCTGGTCGTCCTCGCCGCCGGCCGCGATCCGCTGCAGGACGTCGAGGCCGCCGGTCACCCGGCCGAACGGGGTGTAGGCCGGGGAGAGCTTGGTGTCCTTCCAGACGAAGAAGAACTGGCTCCCGTTGGTGTTCGGTCCGGCGTTGGCCATCGCGACGGTGCCGGCGGGGTAGGTGGCGCCCTCCAGGTTCTCGTCCGGGAAGGAGTAGCCGGGCCCGCCGCTGCCGGTGCCGGTCGGGTCGCCGCACTGCAGCACGTACAGGCGCTGGGTGGTGAGCCGGTGGCAGTGGCTGCGGTCGAAGTAGTCGTGCTCGGCGAGGAACCGGAACGACCAGGTCGTGCACGGCGCCTTGTCGGTCAGCGCCTGGAAGGTGACGGCGCCCTGGGAGGTCTTGAGGGTGGCGCTGTAGGGCTTGGCGGCCTTCCTGGCGTCGAAGACCGGGATCCCCTTGAAGTTGTCGGCGGGGACGGCCGGGGTGTACGTGCAGGTGACGGCGCCCGCCGCGCCCTGTTCCGGGGTCTCGGCGGCGGCGCCGGTGGTCACGGCCAGTGGGAGGGTGGTCGCTGCGACGAGCAGTGCCCAGTGTTTGCGCTTCACTTGACGGGCCTTCCTGGACGGGATGGTTGTCATGGATGCATCATCCATGCCCGCGCACAGGCCTGTCATGCGGCCCCGGGGCCGGGTCCGCGTCGGGCCCCATCGGGTCGATCGGGTCGGTCGGGCCGATCCGACCGACCGGCCCCGGGAGCCGGGAGCCGGGAGCCGGGCCCCGGGAGCTCAGGGCAGCTTCGGGTTCCCGTGCTCGTCCGTCGAGAGCGTCTGGGTGTTGAACTTCAGCTGCCAGACGATGATGCGGCCGTCCGGATGCTCGCAGACCACCGCGCCGTCCTGCCAGATCCCGTTCGCCGCGTAGTGCTCGCCGGGCGGGTCGCCCTGGTTCTGGTGGACGTCGTGCACCCCGAGGCCCTCCTGGAAGGCCTGGCCGAAGACGTAGATCCGGCTCGCCGCGCGCAGATGCGGTTCCAGCACGTCCAGCGCGTTGTCGCCGTTGCTGGCCACCCAGGGGAAGAACCGGACGCCCGCCGCGCGCCCGCCGAGCCACCCGCCGACCAGGTCGATCAGGTCGGGACCGAAGGCCGGTGCGCCGATCGCCGGCCGCTGCAGGGTGCGGGACACCGCCCGGCCCGCCGTCCGGGCGCGGTCCACCCAGCGCGGGGTCCGCAGCTGCGGGCTGCGGGCGTAGTCCAGCGCCCCCGAGCTCGACGAGGACTCCAGCGGGTGGAACCCGTCCGGGAACGCCCGGACGAGGGCCAGGTCGGCCGCCCGCAGGTCGTCCACCAGCCGGTAACTGACCCCGGTGACGGCCGGGGCGTCCACGTCGAGCGCCGCCTCGTACACCCCCTGGGGCGTGTCGAGCCGGACGTGCCCGTGGTACCAGTGGCCGTACTGGTGGCTGGAGTCCCGGTAGAAGTCGTTGAACGTTCCGATGGTCACGCCGTAGTGGGCCAGTGGCATGTCTCTCCTCCTCGGCTGCCGAGATGATCACAGCAGGCCAAGGGTTCCGTTCCCGTGCCGTCCGCCGCCAGCCACCGAACGGGTGCCTTCGGCCCGCCTGCCACCGAACGGGTGTCGCGGCGGAGCCGGCGCCGTCCGTCGGGTCACCGTCCGTCGGGCAGGCGGCCGGCGGACGTGACGCAAAAGATGTTGATCGGGCGCCCCGGGGTGGGCGAGCATGGCACGCCCGCTCCCCGCACCCGCGCTCTCCCCGCACCACGCGATGCCGTCCGACGCCGCACGGGATCCCCTCGCCGACCCGTACGCCCGGAAGGACCCCGCCCATGCGCACCTCCCCGCCCCTGCTCCGTGATCTGCCCGTCCTGCTCGTCGCCGTGGTGTGGGGGTCGAGCTTCCTCGCGGTGAAGCAGGTCGCCGAGCCCGACACGGTGATCGCCATGCTGGTGGTCCGCTTCGGACTGGTGCTGCCGGTGCTCGGCCTCGCCGCCCACCGGGCGCTGCGCCGGCTCGGCCGCCGGGAGTGGCTCGGCGGGGCGCTGCTCGGGCTGATCCTCGGCGGGATCTTCCTGCTGGAGACGTACGGCGCGGTGCACACCTCGGCCACCAACGCCGGCCTGGTGATCAGCTTGACGATGGTCTTCACCCCGCTCGCGGAGAGCGCCCTCAGCCGCACCCGGCTGCCCCGCGCCTTCCTGGCGGCGGCCCTGCTCTCGCTGTTGGGGGTCGCGCTGCTCACCGGCGACGGCGGCTTCGCGGCGCTGTCCGGCGGTGACCTGCTGGTGCTCGGCGCAGCCGTCGTCCGGACGGTGCACGTGCTCGCGATGTCACGGACCAGGGCCATCGAGGGCACCGACTCGCTCGCCCTCACCTGGGTCCAACTCGCCTCGGCGACGCTGGTGTTCGCGCTCGCGGCGCCCTTCGCCGGCCCCTCGCCGTGGTCCGTGGCGGCCTCCTGGGGCCCGGCCCAGTGGGCCTGGTTGCTGCATCTGACGGTGTTCTGCACGCTGTTCGCCTTCTTCGTGCAGATGTGGGCGGTCCGGGCGACCTCGCCCTCCCGGGTGAGCCTGCTGCTCGGCACCGAGCCGCTCTGGGCCGCGGTCTTCGGGATCACCGTCGCCGGCGACCGGTTCGGCCTGCCGGCCCTCTGCGGGGTGGTCCTCATCCTGGCCGGCACCGAGTGGGGCCGCCGCGCGGTCGCCCCGGCGGCGGTCCGCGAGCCCGAGCCCGCCCGGGTGTCGCAGCCCGCCTGATCCCGCCCGCCGAGGGCCCGGAGCGCGAGCCGCTCCGGGCCCTTCGTCGTGCCCGGGCCGGGGTCGTCCGGTGTCCGCGCCGGGGGCCGGAAGGCGTCCGCGCGGGGGCGGGGAGGCGTCCGCGCGGGGGCGGGGAGGCGTCCGCGCGGGGGTCGTTCCGGGCCCGCCCGCGGTCGCCCTCCGGGCACCGCCCGGCCGGGTTCGCGCGCTTGTGAACGAAAGGTCAAGCGGGTGTTCGGAAGGGTCCACCCTGGAGGGTGAGTTCCTATAACACGTCAACCTGGCGCTCAGAAATTTGCGATGAGCGTCGCATAGTTGATATAGGACCGAAGCCCTGACCAGCCAGTTCATAGATGAATGCGACTGGTTGTGACCATTTGGCGGCTTTGGGTTGATGAATAGCGACTTGATGCCGTTGGGTGCCATTCACGAGGTGGCGTAGATCACAAAGATCGTCCCGAACTGCGTGTCGCAGATCACAAGCCGACGGGCATAGGATGCGCTCGATCCTGGCTTTGTGAACTGCCTCACATGGGGTGGATCTCAGGAGTTGGATCACGGGTTCACCTCAGCGTGACCCGTCGGTTCCGATCTGCAGTCAACGACGACTGGACGGAGGGAGCGGGGGCTATGAATGCCTACGCGCCGATCCTCGTACTCGGTGCCATCGCGGCGGCGTTCGCGGTCGGTTCCGTCGTGATGGCCTCACTCACCGGCCCGAAGCGCTACAACCGGGCCAAGTTGGAGGCGTACGAGTGCGGTATCGAACCGACCCCGCAGCCCGTGGGCGGCGGCCGGTTCCCGATCAAGTACTACCTGACGGCGATGCTCTTCATCGTCTTCGACATCGAGATCGTCTTCCTCTACCCCTGGGCGGTCAGCTTCGACGCCCTGGGGATCTTCGGGCTGGTCGAGATGCTCCTGTTCATCGCCACCGTCTTCGTCGCGTACGCCTACGTGTGGCGTCGCGGCGGTCTGGAGTGGGACTGACCTCTGCTTGTGAACGCGAGGACAAACCACCGGACTTGAGAGACTGAGAGGGATCTGATGGGAATCGAGGAGAAGCTGCCGAGCGGCTTTCTGCTCACCAGCGTGGAGACCGCCGCGGGGTGGGTGCGCAAGTCGTCGCTGTTCCCGGCCACCTTCGGGCTCGCCTGCTGCGCGATCGAGATGATGACCACCGGCGCCGGTCGCTACGACCTGGCCCGGTTCGGCATGGAGGTCTTCCGGGGCTCGCCCCGGCAGGCCGATCTGATGATCGTGGCAGGGCGGGTGAGCCAGAAGATGGCGCCGGTGCTGCGCCAGGTCTACGACCAGATGGCGAACCCCAAGTGGGTCATCTCGATGGGCGTCTGCGCCTCGTCGGGCGGCATGTTCAACAACTACGCGATCGTCCAGGGCGTGGACCACATCGTCCCCGTCGACATCTACCTGCCGGGCTGTCCGCCCCGCCCGGAGATGCTGATGGACGCGATCCTGAAGCTGCACGACAAGATCCAGCACGAGCCGCTCGGCGTGAACAAGCGGCGCGCCGAGGAGCTGGGCGAGGCCCTGGCCCTGCAGGCCACCCCGATCAGCGAGATGCGGGGGCTGCTGCGATGACGAACCAGAACGGCTCTGCGAACGGTTCGGCGAACGGCGCCGCCGTCCCCGCCACCCGCACGGAGATCCCGGTCGAGGTGGTCGGCCGCCGCCAGGGCATGTTCGGCGCCAAGGGCAGCGGCGACACCTCCGGCTTCGGCGGCCTCGCCGCACCGATCGCGCTGCCGCCGGCCAGCGTCCGCCCGTACGGCGGCTGGTTCGACGAGGTGGCCGACGAGCTGGAGGGCGCGCTGGAGGAGCAGGGCCTCGACCCGGTCGACGTGATCGAGAAGACCGTCGTCGACCGCGGCGAACTGACCTTCCACGTCGACCGCGAGCACCTGCTGCGCACCGCCCGCACCCTGCGGGACGACCCGGCGCTGCGCTTCGAGCTCTGTCTCGGCGTGAGCGGCGTGCACTACCCCTCCGACACCGGCCGGGAACTGCACGCGGTCTACCACCTGCGCTCGCTCACCCACGGCCGGCTGATCCGGATCGAGGTGACCGCCCCGGACGCCGACCCGCACATCCCGTCCGTGGTGAGCGTCTACCCGACGAACGACTGGCACGAGCGCGAGGCGTACGACTTCTTCGGCCTGGTCTTCGACGGCCACCCCGGGCTCACCCGGATCATGATGCCGGACGACTGGCTGGGCCACCCGCAGCGCAAGGACTACCCGCTCGGCGGCATCCCCGTCGAGTACAAGGGCGCCCAGATCCCGGCGCCCGACCAGCGGAGGTCGTACTCCTGATGACCACTCACTACGAAGAAGCAGGTGCCCGGGAGACCACCGAGGGGCGGGTCTTCACCGTCACCGGCGGCGACTGGGGCGAGGTGGTGGAGGCCGTCGGCCGGGTCGACGACGAACGCATCATCGTCAACATGGGCCCCCAGCACCCGTCCACCCACGGCGTGCTGCGGCTGATCCTGGAGATCGACGGCGAGACCGTCACGGAGGCCCGCTGCGGCATCGGCTACCTCCACACCGGCATCGAGAAGAACATGGAGTTCAGGAACTGGGTCCAGGGCACCACCTTCGTGACCCGGATGGACTACCTGACCCCGCTGTTCAACGAGACCGCGTACTGCCTGGCGGTCGAGAAGCTGCTCGGCATCACCGACCAGATCCCGGACCGGGCCAGCGTCATCCGGGTGCTGATGATGGAGCTCAACCGGATCTCCTCGCACCTGGTGTGCCTCGCCACCGGCGGGATGGAGATCGGCTCCACCACCCTGATGATCTACGGGTTCCGGGACCGCGAGCTCATCCTGGACATCTTCGAACTCGTCACCGGCCTGCGGATGAACCACGCGTACGTCCGCCCCGGCGGCCTCGCCCAGGACCTCCCGCCGGGCGCGGTCGACCAGGTCCGCGAGGCCGTCCGGCTGCTCCGCTCGCGGATGCACGAGTACGACAAACTGGCGACCGGCAACCCGGTGTTCAAGGCCCGGCTGGTCGACGTCGGCTTCCTCGACCTGGCCGGCTGCCTCGCGCTCGGTGCCACCGGCCCGATCCTGCGCGCCACCGGCCTGCCGAACGACCTGCGCAAGTCCGACCCGTACTGCGGCTACGAGAACTACGACTTCGAGGTCGCGATCGCCGACACCGCCGACTCCTACGGCCGGTTCCTGATCCGGCTGGAGGAGATGCGCCAGTCGCTGCGGATCGTCGAGCAGTGCCTGGACCGGCTGAAGCCGGGCCCGGTGATGGTCGCCGACAAGAAGATCGCCTGGCCGGCCCAGCTGGCCATCGGACCGGACGGGATGGGCAACTCGCTCGACCACATCCGGAAGATCATGGGCACCTCGATGGAAGCCCTGATCCACCACTTCAAGCTGGTCACCGAGGGCTTCCGGGTCCCGGTCGGGCAGGCGTACGCGGCGGTCGAGTCGCCCAAGGGCGAGCTCGGGGTGCACGTGGTGAGCGACGGCGGCACGCGGCCCTACCGCGTCCACTTCCGCGACCCCTCGTTCACCAACCTGCAGTCGATGGCGGCGATGTGCGAGGGCGGCCAGGTCGCCGACGTGATCGTCGCGGTGGCCGGGATCGACCCGGTGATGGGAGGCGTGGACCGTTGAGTGCCGATTCACAGACGGGCGTCGGGCTCGGGATGCCGGCCCTGCCCGCCAAGCCGTACCCGGCGGAGGTGCACGCCAGGCTGGCCGCGGACGCGGCCGAGCTGATCGGCCGCTACCCGGTGGCCCGCAGCGCCCTGCTGCCGCTGCTGCACCTCGTCCAGGCGGAGGAGGGCTGCGTCACGCCGACCGGGATCCGGTTCTGCGCCGAGCAGTTGGAACTGACCACCGCCGAGGTCACCGCCGTCGCCACCTTCTACACCATGTACCGGCGCAGGCCCGCAGGTAAGTACCACGTGGGGGTCTGCACCAACACCCTCTGCGCGGTGCTCGGCGGGGACCAGATCTTCGACGACCTCCAGCAGCACCTGGGGATCGGGAACAACGAGACCACCGCCGACGGCGAGATCTCGATCGAGCACATCGAGTGCAACGCGGCCTGCGACTACGCCCCCGTGGTGATGGTCAACTGGGAGTTCTTCGACAACCAGACCCCCGAGAGCGCCCGGCAGCTGGTCGACGACCTGCGCGCGGGCGCCGAGGTGCAGCCCACCCGCGGGGCCAGGCTCTGCTCCTTCAAGGAGAGTTCGCGCATCCTGGCGGGCTTCCCCGACGAGCGCCCCGGCGCGGTCGACGCCTCCGGCGCGGGTGGCGCGCCCTCGCTCGCCGGCCTGCGGCTGGCCCGGGGCGAGGCACTGCCCGGCACGGCGGGGACGAAGGTCGTCTCGCCCCGGCACGAAGGGACGGAAGCGTGATGACCTCCGCAGAGCCGGCCGAGAAGCTGCTCACCCCCGTACTGTCCGCCTCCTGGGACGACGACCGCCCCTGGACGCTCGCCACCTACCGCCGGCACGCCGGGTACGAGGGCCTGCAGGCCGCCCTCGCGATGCCGCCGGACGACCTGATCGCCCTGGTCAAGGACTCCGGACTGCGCGGTCGCGGCGGCGCCGGCTTCCCGACCGGGATGAAGTGGCAGTTCATCCCGCAGAACGACGGCAAGCCGCACTACCTGGTGGTCAACGCGGACGAGTCCGAGCCGGGCACCTGCAAGGACATCCCGCTGCTCTTCGCCAACCCGCACTCGCTGATCGAGGGCATGATCATCGCCTCGTACGCGATCCGCTGCGACCACGCCTTCATCTACCTGCGCGGCGAGGTCGTCCCGGTGCTGCGCCGGCTGCAGGCCGCCGTCGCCGAGGCCTACGAGGCCGGCTACCTCGGCAAGGACATCCTCGGCTCCGGGATCGACCTGGACATCACCGTCCACGCCGGCGCCGGCGCGTACATCTGCGGCGAGGAGACCGCGCTGCTCGACTCGCTGGAGGGCCGGCGCGGCCAACCCCGGCTGCGCCCGCCGTTCCCGGCCATCGCGGGCCTCTACGCCTGCCCGACGGTGGTCAACAACGTCGAGTCGATCGCCTCGGTGCCGCCGATCCTGGCCCGCGGCAAGGAGTGGTTCAAGTCGCTGGGGACGGAGAAGTCCCCCGGCTTCACCCTCTACTCGCTGTCCGGGCACGTCACCAACCCCGGCCAGTACGAGGCCCCGCTCGGCGTCACGCTGCGCCAGCTGCTGGACATCAGCGGCGGCGTCCGGGCCGGCCACCGGCTCAAGTTCTGGACCCCGGGCGGCTCCTCCACCCCGATGTTCACCGACGAGCACCTCGACGTACCCCTCGACTACGAGGGCGTCGGCGCGGCCGGCTCGATGCTCGGCACCAAGGCGCTGCAGGTCTTCGACGAGACCACCTGCGTGGTGCGGGCGGTGACCCGGTGGACCGAGTTCTACGCCCACGAGTCCTGCGGCAAGTGCACCCCCTGCCGTGAGGGGACGTACTGGCTCGTCCAGCTGCTGCGCCGGATCGAGGCGGGCCAGGGCTCCGCCGGCGACCTGGAGAAGCTGCTCGACATCGCCGACAACATCAACGGCAAGTCCTTCTGCGCGCTCGGCGACGGCGCCGCCAGCCCGATCGTCTCCTCGCTCCAGCACTTCCGGGCCGAGTACGAGCAGCACCTCACCGAGCGCCGCTGCCCCTTCGACCCGGCGGCCTCCACCGTCTGGGCCGACGCGCACCGCAACGGCCACCCGTCCGCCACCGAAAGGGAGGTGCACGCATGACCATCACAGAGCCGACCGCCTCCAGGGCGGCGGTGGAGCTGGTCACGCTCACCATCGACGGCGTCGAGGTCCAGGTCCCCAAGGGCACCCTGGTCATCCGCGCCGCCGAGCAGATCGGCACCCAGATCCCGCGTTTCTGCGACCACCCGCTGCTCGCCCCGGCCGGCGCCTGCCGGCAGTGCATCGTGGAGGTCGAGGGCCAGCGCAAGCCGGTCGCCTCCTGCACCATCCCGGTCGCCGAGGGCATGGTGGTCCGCACCCAGGTCTCCTCGCCGGTCGCGGAGAAGGCCCAGCGCGGGGTGATGGAGCTGCTGCTCATCAACCACCCGCTGGACTGCCCGGTCTGCGACAAGGGCGGCGAGTGCCCGCTGCAGAACCAGGCGATGTCCACCGGCGGCGCCGACTCCCGCTTCGACGGCATGAAGCGCACCTACCAGAAGCCGGTGCCGATCAGCAGCCAGGTGCTGCTGGACCGCGAGCGCTGCGTGCTCTGCGCCCGCTGCACCCGGTTCTCCCAGGAGATCGCCGGCGACCCGTTCATCGACCTGGTCGAGCGCGGCGCGCTCCAGCAGGTCGGCACCGGCGAGGGCGACGACTTCCAGTCGTACTACTCCGGCAACACCATCCAGATCTGTCCGGTCGGCGCCCTCACCTCGGCCGCCTACCGGTTCCGCTCGCGGCCCTTCGACCTGGTCTCCTCGCCCAGCGTCTGCGAGCACTGCTCGTCCGGCTGCGCGCAGCGCACCGACCACCGGCGCGGCAAGGTGCTGCGGCGCCTCGCCGGCGAGGACCCGGCGGTGAACGAGGAGTGGAACTGCGACAAGGGCCGCTTCGCGTTCCGCTACGCCCAGCAGCGCGACCGGCTCACCACCCCGCTGGTCCGCGACGCCGCCACCGGCGAACTCGTCGCCGCCTCCTGGCCGGAGGCGCTGGCCGCGGCGGCCGCCGGGCTCACCGGCGCCCGCGCGGCGGTGCTGGCCGGCGGCCGGGTCACCGTCGAGGACGCCTACGGCTACGCGAAGTTCGCCCGGTCGGTGCTCGGCACCAACGACGTCGACTTCCGGTCCCGCCCGCACAGCGGCGAGGAGGCGGACTTCCTGGCCGCCGCCGTCGCCGGGCGCGGGGTCGACCTCGGGGGCACCTCCCGCCCGGAGGGTGGGGGAGGCGAGGGCGTCACGTACGAAGAGTTGGAGGCGGCGCCGGCCGTGCTGCTCGCGGGCTTCGAGCCCGAGGAGGAGTCGCCGATCGTCTTCCTGCGGCTGCGCAAGGCCAACCGGGCGAGCGGCCTCAAGGTCTTCTCGGTCGCCAGCCACGCCTCCCGCGGGCTCGCCAAGCTGCACGGCGCGCTGCTGCCCGCCGCCCCCGGCACCGAGGCCGAGTGGCTGTCGGCGCTGGCCGCCGACGAGGCGCTCGGCGACGACGCCGGCCGCGCGGCGCTGCTGCTCAGGGAGCCCGGCGCGGTGATCCTGGTCGGCGAGCGGCTGGCCGGTACGGCCGGGGCGCTCACCGCCGCGCTGCGCCTCGCGCACAGCACCGGCGCCCGGCTGGCGTGGATCCCGCGCCGGGCCGGGGAGCGCGGCGCCGTCGAGGCCGGCGCGCTGCCCGGGCTGCTGCCCGGCGGCCGTCCCGCCTCGGTGCCCGCGGCCCGGGCGGAGACCGCAGCCGTCTGGGGCGTCGCCGAACTGCCGACCCGGCTCGGCCGGGACACCGACCAGATCCTCGCGGCGGCCGCCCACGGCGACCTGGACGCGCTGGTGGTCGGCGGCGTCGACCCGGGGGACCTCGCGGACCCGGCGCTGGCCGAGGAGGCGCTGGCCCGGGTGCCGTTCCTGGTCTCGCTCGAACTGCGGCCCTCGGCCGTCACCGCGCACGCGCACGTCGTGCTGCCGGTGGCCGCCGTCGCGGAGAAGGCCGGCACCTTCCTGGACTGGGAGGGCCGGGTCCGGATGTTCGAGCCGGCCCTCAAGCCGGACCAGCAGATGGGACGCCACCTGTACTCGGACGTCCGGGTGCTGAACATGCTGGCCGACGCGCTCGGCCACCGGCTCGGTCTGCCCGACGTCCGGGCCGCCCGGCTGGAGCTGGACGCCTTCACCCCGTGGGCCGGCGACCGCCCGGCCGCCCCCGCCGCGCACCCCGCCCCGCTGCCCCGGCCGGCCACCGGCCAGGCGGTGCTGGCCGGTTGGCGGCAGCTGCTGGACAACGGTTCGCTGCAGCAGGGCGACGTCCACCTGGCGGGCACCCGGCACCCGGCCGTCGCCCGGCTCTCGCCGGCCACCGCCGAGGAGATCGGCGCCACCGAGGCGCTGCGGCTGACCGGCCCGGCCGGGTCGGTGGTGCTGCCGCTGGAGATCACCAAGGAGCTCCCGGACCGCACGGTCTGGATCCCGCTCAACTCCACTCCGGGCGGCGCCCACCGGGCGCTCGGCACCACGGTCGGCCACCTGGTCACCATCGCCCCGGCCGCGCCCGGGGCCCTCGCGCCCGCCGAGGCCGCGGCCCCCGCCGGAGCCGAAACGGAGGAGGCCCGATGAACCACCTCGCCGCCTACGAGACCCTGGGCTTCTTCGGCCGCGACCCCTGGTGGCTGGTCCTGCTCAAGGCCGTGTTCGTGTTCGCGTTCCTGGTCGGGACGGTGCTGATCGCCATCGTCTGGGAGCGCAAGGTGGTGGCCTGGATGCAGTTGCGCATCGGGCCCAACCGGCACGGCCCCTGGGGCCTGCTGCAGTCCCTCGCGGACGGCATCAAGCTGGCCCTGAAGGAGGACCTGGTCGTCACCGGGGCCGACAAGGTGGTCTACATCCTGGCCCCGATCGTCTGCGCCGTCCCGGCGTTCATGGCCTTCGCGGTGATCCCGTTCGGCCCGGCCGGCGACGAGATCTCGATCTTCGGCACCCGGACCCCGATGCAGCTGACCGACTTCCCGGTGGCGCTGCTCTACATCCTGGCGACCGCGTCGATCGGGATCTACGGCATCGTGCTCGCCGGCTGGTCCTCCGGCTCGACGTACCCGCTGCTCGGCGGCATCCGCTCGGCCGCGCAGATGGTCAGCTACGAGATCGCGATGGGCCTGTCCTTCGCGGCGGTGTTCATCTACTCGGGGTCGATGTCGACCTCGGAGATCGTCGCCTCGCAGCAGCCGACCTGGTTCGCGGTGCTGCTCCCGGTGTCGTTCATCGTCTACGTCATCGCGATGGTCGGCGAGACCAACCGGGCGCCGTTCGACCTCCCGGAGGCCGAGGGCGAGCTGGTCGGCGGCTTCAACACCGAGTACAGCTCGCTGAAGTTCGCGATGTTCATGCTGGCGGAGTACGTCAACATGGTCACCGTCTCGGCGGTCGCCTCCACGCTGTTCCTCGGCGGCTGGCGGGCCCCCTGGCCGGTGTCGGCCTTCTGGGAGGGCGCCAACCACGGCTGGTGGCCGATGCTGTGGCTCACGCTGAAGATCCAGCTGCTGCTGTTCTTCTTCATCTGGCTGCGCGGCACCCTGCCCCGGCTGCGCTACGACCAGTTCATGAAGCTGGGCTGGAAGGTCCTGATCCCGGTCTCGCTGGTCTGGCTGGTCATGGTCGCCAGCGTCCGCGCCCTGCGCAACGAGGGCTACGGGTTCGGCGAGGTGGTGCTGTACGTCGGAGCCCCGGTGGGCGCCCTGCTGCTGCTCGCGCTGCTGCGGGACGTCCTGCGGCGCAAGCCCGAACCGGACGGCGAGGGCCGCCCGGCCGACGGCGGGGCCTTCGACCCGATGGCCGGCGGCTACCCCGTACCGCCGCTGCCCGGGCAGGAGTTGCCGCCCGTCCCGCGCCGGCGCAGCCGGGCCCCGCAACTCCAGGACGCGCTGAACGGCGCCGACCATTCCGAAGGGAGCTGAACCGAGATGTCGGACGACACCGAGAAGTCATCGATTCTGGGCCCGGCCGCAGGCTTCGGCGTGACCTTCCAGGCCATGTTCAAGAAGCGGCTGACCGAGCAGTACCCGGAGCAGAAGAAGCCCACCGCTCCGCGCTTCCACGGCCGCCACCAGCTCAACCGGCACCCGGACGGCCTGGAGAAGTGCGTCGGCTGCGAGCTGTGCGCCTGGGCCTGCCCGGCCGACGCCATCTACGTCGAGGGCGCCGACAACACCGACGAGGAGCGCTACTCCCCGGGGGAGCGCTACGGCGCGGTCTACCAGATCAACTACGCCCGCTGCATCCTCTGCGGGCTCTGCATCGAGGCGTGCCCGACCCGGGCGCTGACCATGACGAACGAGTACGAGCTGGCCGACTCCTCCCGGCAGGACCTGATCTTCACCAAGGAGCAGCTGCTGGCCGGGCTCACCGAGGGCATGGTCGACTCGCCGCACGCGATCTACCCCGGCGCCGACGAGGGCGCCTACTACCGCGGTGAGATCACCGCGGCGGCGCCCGGGACGGAGCCGCAGGTGCCCGCCTCGCGCCGGACCGCGGACGAGGAGGTGGCCGGGTGAACGCCCTCGCCGTGACCGGCGCCGCCTCCACCGGCGAGGCGGTGCAGTTCTGGATCCTCGCGGTGATCGCGGTGGGCGGCGCGCTCGGCATGCTGCTGATGCGCAAGGCCGTGCACAGCGCGCTCTGCCTGGCCGCCACCATGATCGCGCTGGCGGTCTGTTACATGGCCCAGGGCGCGGTGTTCCTGGGCGTCGTGCAGATCGTCGTCTACACCGGCGCGATCATGATGCTCTTCCTGTTCGTGATGATGCTGGTCGGCGTCACCTCCGAGGACTCCCTCAAGGAGCAGTTGAAGGGCCAGCGGATCGCCGCGGTGCTCTGCGGCCTCGGCTTCGGGGTGCTGCTGATCACCGGCATCGCCCACGCGAAGCTCGACCACTTCACCGGCCTCGCCGACGCCAACGCCGAGGGCAACGTGCAGGGCCTGGCCCGGCTGATCTTCACCAGGTACGTCTGGGCCTTCGAGGTCACCGGCGCCCTGCTGATCACGGCCGCGATCGGCGCCATGGTGCTCACCCACCGCGAGCACGTGAAGGCCCCCAGCACCCAGCGCGAGCTGGCCGCCCAGCGGGTCAGGGACAACATCCAGGTGCCGCCGATGCCGGCGCCCGGCGTGTACGCCCGGCACAACGCGGTCGACGTCCCGGGCCTGCTGCCGGACGGCTCGATCGCCGAGGACTCGGTGATGGCCACCCTGCGCGAGCGCGGCCAGATCCGCGACGTCAGCCAGGAGATGCTGGAGCGGATGGCCGAGCTGGAGGAGACCACCG
This sequence comes from Kitasatospora sp. NPDC057015, assembly GCF_042673745.1. Classification (NCBI taxonomy): domain Bacteria; kingdom Bacillati; phylum Actinomycetota; class Actinomycetes; order Kitasatosporales; family Streptomycetaceae; genus Kitasatospora; species Kitasatospora sp. NPDC057015. The sequence continues at coordinate 111,046 of NZ_JBHUSG010000003.1, read as the reverse complement.
CCGACTGGCTGGGCCGGCCCTCCTCCGCGCGGCCCCCGGTGGCGGCCCCGGAGCAGCGCCGGGCGCTGGAGAAGGTACCGACCGCGAAGTCCCAGTCCGCAGAGGAGGGTTCGCAGTGAACCCCGTCAACTACCTCTACCTGGCAGGCCTGCTGTTCACCATCGGGGCCAGCGGGGTGCTGATCCGGCGCAACGCGATCGTGCTGTTCATGTGCGTCGAGCTGATGCTCAACGCCTCGAACCTGGCCCTGGTCACCTTCTCCCGGCTGCACGGCAACCTGGACGGCCAGATCATCGCGTTCTTCACCATGGTGGTCGCGGCGGCCGAGGTCGTCGTCGGCCTCGCCATCATCGTGTCCATCTTCCGGACCAGGCACTCGGCTTCGGTCGATGACAGCAACCTGATGAAGCTGTAGGCGGAGGGCCCACGGTGAACTCTCTCATTCCGCTGCTCGTGGCGGCCCCGCTGGCCGGCGCCGCCCTGCTGCTGCTCGGCGGGCGCCGACTGGACCGGTTCGGCCACTGGCTGGGCACGGCCGTCGCCGCGCTCTCGTTCGGCTTCGCACTGGCGCTGTTCGCGTCGATGCTGGGCCGTGCCACCGCCGAACGCCAGGTCGACGTCCGGCTGTTCAGCTGGATCCCGGTGAACGGCTTCCAGGCCGACATGGCGTTCCAGCTCGACCAGCTCTCGATCACCTTCGTCCTGCTGATCACGGGTGTCGGCACGCTGATCCACCTCTACTCGGTGGGTTACATGGCGCACGACGAGCGCAGGCGACGCTTCTTCGCCTACCTCAACCTGTTCCTGGCGGCCATGCTGCTGCTGGTGCTGGCGGACAACTACCTCCTGCTGTACGTCGGCTGGGAGGGCGTGGGCCTCGCCTCGTACCTGCTGATCGGGTTCTGGCAGCACAAGCCGAGCGCCGCGACGGCCGCCAAGAAGGCGTTCCTGGTCAACCGGGTCGGCGACCTGGGGCTGTCGATCGCGATCATGCTGATGTTCGCCGAGTTCGGCAGCTTCGCCTTCGGGCCGCTGCTCGGCTCGGAGGGCTCGGCCGGTGCGGTCGGCGACGCGAGCGAGGGCAAGCTGACGGCGATCGCGCTGATGCTGCTGCTCGCCGCCTGCGGCAAGTCGGCCCAGGTGCCGCTGCAGTCCTGGCTCGGCGACGCGATGGAGGGCCCGACCCCGGTCTCGGCCCTCATCCACGCCGCCACCATGGTCACCGCCGGCGTCTACCTGATCACCCGGTCCGCCCCGATCTTCAACCTGGCGCCGGACGCGCAGACCGCCGTCGTGGTGGTGGGCGCGGTCACGCTGATCTTCGGTGCGATCGTCGGTTGCGCCAAGGACGACATCAAGAAGGCGCTGGCCGGCTCGACCATGTCGCAGATCGGCTACATGATCCTGGCGGCCGGTCTCGGTCCGATCGGCTACGCGTTCGCGATCATGCACCTGGTGACCCACGGGTTCTTCAAGGCCGGGCTCTTCCTCGGCGCCGGATCGGTCATGCACGGCATGAACGACGAGGTGAACATGCGGTACTACGGCGGCCTGCGCAAGTACATGCCGGTCACCTTCGTCACCTTCGGCCTCGGGTACCTGTCGATCATCGGGTTCCCCGGCCTGTCGGGCTTCTTCTCCAAGGACAAGATCATCGAGGCGGCCTTCGCGAAGGGCGGCACCGAGGGCTGGATCCTCGGCCTGTGCACCCTGCTCGGCGCCGCCGTCACCGCGTTCTACATGACCCGCGTGATGATCCTGACCTTCTTCGGCGAGAAGCGCTGGCAGCCGGACGCCGAGGGCAACGAGCCGCACCCGCACGAGTCGCCGCGGACGATGACCCTCCCGATGATCGTGCTGGCCTTCGGCTCGGTCTTCGCCGGCGGGCTGTTCACCCTCAACAGCTCCTTCCTGCACTGGCTGGAGCCCGTCACCGGCCACGCGGAGGGCGACTCCCCGCTGAGCCCGCTCACCGTCACCCTGCTCGCCACCGTGTGCATGCTGGTCGGCGTCGGGATCGCCTACCTCATGTACGCGCGCTCGCAGGTGCCCGTCGTCCCGCCGGTCGGCTCCCCGCTGACCCGCGCCGCCCGCCGCGACCTGCTCCAGGACGAGTTCAACCACGCCGTCCTGGTCCGCCCCGGCTCGGCCCTGGCGGCGGCGCTGGTCTTCTTCGACAGCAGGGGCCTGGACGGCTTCGTGAACGGCCTCGCCGCCACCATCGGCGGGGTCTCCAGCCGTCTGCGCCGCGTCCAGAACGGCTACGTCCGCTCGTACGCGCTCTCCATGTTCGGCGGCACGCTGGTGCTGGTCGCCACCACTCTCCTGATGAGGTCGGTCTGATGATGGGCAGCCAGTACTCCACACGTCAGGAGGTCCGGCCATGAGCTACCTGCTGACCGCCACCTGCGCCGTCCCGGCGGCCGGCGCGGTGCTCACCGCCGCACTGCCCGCCGGGTCGGACGAGGGGCGCCGGCGCGTCACCAAGCTGGTGGCGCTGGGCGTCTCGCTCGCCACCCTCCTCCTCGCGGCCGTCGTCGCGGTGCGGTTCGAGCCCGGTGGGGCGCGCTACCAGTTCACCGAGTCGCACAGCTGGATCAGGTCCTTCGGGATCACCTTCTCGCTGGGCGCCGACGGCATCGGCACCGTGCTGGTGCTGCTGACGGCGGTGCTGGTCCCAGTGGTGCTGCTGGCCTCCTGGCACGACGCCGATCCGGCGCCGGCGCCCGAGGGGGCCTCGGCCGCCGCCCCCGGCACCTTCGAGAACCGGCGCCGGACCCAGGCCTTCTTCGCGCTGATCCTGGCCGTCGAGGCGATGGTGGTCGTCTCGTTCCTGGCCACCGACGTCTTCGTGTTCTACGTCTTCTTCGAAGCCATGCTGATCCCGATGTACTTCCTGATCGGCGGCTTCGGCGACCGCGCCGGGGGCCCGGAGTCGGCGCGCCAGCGCAGCTACGCCGCGGTGAAGTTCCTGCTCTACAACCTGCTCGGCGGCCTGGTCATGCTGGCCGCGGTGATCGGGCTGTACGTGATCGCGCAGGGCCAGGGCTTCGCCACCTTCGACCTGCCGACGCTGACCGGCGCGATCGCCGACGGCAAGCTGGTCGTCAACCCCACCGCCGAGAAGGCGCTCTTCCTGGGCTTCTTCTTCGCGTTCGCGGTGAAGGCGCCGCTGTGGCCGCTGCACACCTGGCTGCCCAACGCGATGGGGGAGTCGACCGCCGGGACGGCGGTGCTGATCACGGCCGTCGTCGACAAGGTCGGCACCTTCGCGATGCTCCGCTTCTGCCTGGGCCTGTTCCCGGACGCCTCGAAGACCTTCGCCCCGGCGATCCTCGTCCTCGCGGTGATCGGCATCATGTACGGCGCGCTGCTGGCCGTCGGCCAGAAGGACATCAAGCGGCTGATCGCGTACGCCTCGATCTCGCACTTCGGCTTCATCATCATGGGCATCTTCGCGATGACCAGCCAGGGGCAGAGCGGCGCGACCCTCTACATGGTCAACCACGGCATCTCCACCGCCGCGTTGATGCTGGTCGCGGGGTTCCTGATCTCGCGGCGCGGGTCGCGGCTGATCGCCGACTACGGCGGCGTGCAGAAGGTCGCCCCGGTGCTGGCCGGCACCTTCCTGATCGGTGGCCTGGCGACGCTGTCGCTGCCGGGCCTGGCACCGTTCGTGAGCGAGTTCCTCGTCCTGGTCGGCACGTTCACCCGGTACCCGGTGATCGGCGTCATCGCCACCTTCGGCATCGTGCTGGCCGCGCTGTACGTCCTGGTGCTCTACCAGCGCACCATGACCGGCCCGGTCAAGGCCGGCATCGGCGGGATGCCCGACCTCAAGGTCCGCGAACTCGCCGTGGTGGCGCCGCTGGTGGCGCTCACCATCCTGCTGGGCGTCTACCCGAAGCCGCTCACCGACATCGTCAACCCGGCGGTGGACGCCACCCTCTCCCAGGTCCACGAGACCGACCCGGCGCCGGCCCACCCGGTGGCCGCCACCCCAGGAGGTGAGCACAAGTGATGAGCCAGTGGCTCGCCGCCGCGGGCGGCAACAGCCCCAGCATCCCGGCGCCGCACGTCGAGTACGGGCAGCTCTCCCCGATGCTGGTGGTGTTCGGTGCCGCCATCGCCGGGATCCTCGCCGAGGCCTTCCTGCCCCGGCGGGCCCGGTACTGGTCGCAGATCGCGATCGCCCTGCTCGGCCTCGCCGGCGCGTTCACCGCGGTGGTCGTGCTCGCCGCGCAGGGCTACGGCTCCACCAAGGTCGACCTGCTGGCGATGGGCGCGGTGGCCCTCGACGGGCCGGCGCTGTTCCTGCAGGGCGTGATCCTGCTGATCGCGGTGGTCGCGGTGTTCACCTACGCGGAGCGCAGGCTGGAGCCGAGGGCCGGCGGGGTCCCGGTGGACGCCTTCGTCGCGCAGGCCGCGGCCACCCCCGGCGGGGAGCACGAGCGGGCCGCGATCCGGGCCGGCTTCGCCAGCACCGAGGTCTTCCCGCTCACCATGTTCGCGGTCGGCGGCATGCTGCTCTTCCCGGCCGCCAACGACCTGCTGACCATGTTCGTGGCGCTGGAGGTCCTCTCCCTCCCGCTCTACCTGCTCTGCGCGCTCGCCCGCCGCCGCCGGCTGCTCTCCCAGGAGGCCGCCGTCAAGTACTTCCTGCTGGGCGCGTTCGCCTCGGCGTTCTTCCTGTTCGGCACGGCGCTGCTGTACGGCTACGCGGGCAGCGTCCGGCTCGGTGACATCGCCGACGTCATCTCGGGCGAGGCGCCGGCCACCCAGGCGCTGCTGAGCACCACCCAGAACGACTCCCTGCTGCTGATCGGCCTGGCGCTGCTCTCGGTCGGCCTGCTCTTCAAGATCGGCGCGGTGCCGTTCCACTCCTGGACCCCGGACGTCTACCAGGGCGCCCCGACGCCGGTCACCGGCTTCATGGCGGCGGCGACCAAGGTGGCCGCGTTCGGCGCCCTGATGCGGCTGTTCTACGTGGCCTTCCCCGGACTGCGCTGGGACTGGCGGCCGGTGATGTGGGGGGTCGCGATCCTCACCATGGTGGTCGGCGCCGTCCTGGCGGTCACCCAGCAGGACGTGAAGCGCCTGCTGGCGTACTCCTCGATCGCGCACGCCGGCTTCATCCTGACCGGCGTGATCGCCACCAACAAGCAGGGCCTGAGCGCGGTGCTCTTCTACCTGCTGGCGTACTCCTTCGTGACGCTCGGCGCCTTCGCCGTCGTCACGCTGGTCCGCGACTCCAAGGGCGAGGCCACCCACCTCTCCAGCTGGGCCGGGCTGGGCCGGCGCTCGCCGCTGCTGGCGGCGGTCTTCGCGCTCTTCCTGCTGGCCTTCGCGGGCATCCCGCTCACCTCGGGCTTCACCGGTAAGTTCGCGGTCTTCCAGGCCGCGGCGGCGGGCGGCGCCACGCCGCTGGTCATCGTGGGTGTGCTGAGCTCGGCGGTGGCGGCGTTCTTCTACATCAGGGTCATCGTGCTGATGTTCTTCTCCGACCCGCAGCCGGGCGGTCCGACGGTGGCCGTGCCGAGCGCGTTCACGGCGACCGCCATCGGTGTCGGTGTGCTGGTCACGCTGGGTCTGGGGCTGCTCCCGCAGTACTTCCTCGACCTCGCGTCGAAGGTCTCGCCGTTCGTCCGCTAGCGGCCCCGCACCGAGGTCCGGGACGTGCCCGTCGGCGCGTCCCGGACCCTCGCGCTCTTCCCGCCCGTGCCGTCCGGCCCGGGCCCGGTCGGCCCGACCATGACAGACCCGCACGCCCGTGCAGTGATCCACTCGTGACCGGATACCCTGCCTGTATGGCCAGCGGCGGCACTCAGGGACCAGGCCGCTAGATCGACCAGGGACAGGAGTGGTCTTCGTGACCGTCGTGGGACCCTTCGGGCTCAGCGTGCAGGACCGCGATCTGACCCGCGACGTCCAGACCGGCATGGACGCGGTGGAAGCCGCGCTCGCCGAGACCGTCAAGAGCGACGTCCCCTTCATCACCATCACCGCCAGCCATCTCATCGAGGCCGGCGGCAAGCGCTTCCGCCCGCTGCTCGTGATGCTGGCCGCGCAGTTCGGCGACCCGTACGCCCCCGGCGTCGTCCCGGCGGCCGTGGTGGTCGAGCTGACCCACCTGGCCACGCTCTACCACGACGACGTCATGGACGAGGCGCCGGTGCGCCGCGGCGCCCCCAGTGCCAACTCGCGCTGGGACAACTCGGTCGCCATCCTCACCGGCGACTTCCTGTTCTCCCGCGCCTCGCAGGTGCTCGCCGACCTCGGCCCGGAGGCCGTCCGGCTGCAGGCCGACGCCTTCGAGCGGCTGGTCACCGGCCAGATCCTGGAGACGGCCGGCCCCGGCCCCGAGGACGACGCACTGCGGCACTACCTCGACGTGATCGCCGGCAAGACCGGCTCGCTGGTCGCGGTCTCCTGTCGCTTCGGCGCCCTGATGTCCGGCGCGGAGCCGTGGATGGTCGACATCCTGACCCAGTACGGCGAGCGGATGGGCACCGCCTTCCAGCTGGCCGACGACGTCCTCGACATCGCCAGCGACGGCCACGAGTCGGGCAAGACCCCCGGCACCGACCTGCGCGAGGGCGTCCCCACCCTGCCGATCCTGCTGCTCCAGCAGATGCCCGCGGACGACGCCGACCCGGCGGACGCCCGGCTGCGCGAGCTGCTCCAGCTCGACCTCGCCGACGACGACCTGCACGGCGAGGCGCTGCGCCTGCTGCGCAAGCACCCCGCGCTGGAGCGCGCCCGCCGCGAGACGCTGCGCTACGCCGAGGAGGCGCGCGCGCTGCTCGACCCGCTGCCGGAGTGTCCGGCCAAGTCCGCCCTGCAGGGCCTGTGCGACGCGGTGGCGATCCGGACCATGTGAGGTCCGGTGCCGGCGCCCGGCCCGGTGCCGGGTTCGGGTCCGGGCGCCGGCACCGATAGGGAAGACTGAGGCTCCGTACCGTCAGTCCGCCCAGCCGGAAGGCCGCCATGCTTCGCGTCGTCATCGCCGAGGACTCCGTACTGCTGCGGGAGGGCCTCACCCGGCTGCTCACCGACCGCGGGCTGGAGGTCGTCGCGGGCGTCGGGGACGGCGAGGCGCTGCTGAAGACGATCCACGAACTGGCCGCCGCCGACGCCCTGCCGGACGTGGTGGTCGCCGACGTCCGGATGCCGCCGACCCACACCGACGAGGGCGTCCGGGCGTGCGTCACCCTGCGCGGCCTGTACCCGGCGCTGGGCGTGCTGGTGCTCTCCCAGTACGTCGAGGAGCAGTACGCCTCCGAGCTGCTGGCGGGCTCCACCCGGGGCGTGGGCTACCTGCTCAAGGACCGGGTGGCCGAGGTCCGTGAGTTCGTGGACGCGGTGGTCCGGGTGGCCGCCGGCGGCACGGCGCTGGACCCGGAGGTGGTGCAGCAGCTGCTCAGCCGCAGCCGCAAGGGCGACGTCCTGGCCGGTCTCACCCCGCGCGAGCGGGAGGTGCTGGGGCTGATGGCCGAGGGCCGGACCAACACCGCGGTGGCCAAGCAGCTGGTGGTCTCCGACGGCGCGGTGGAGAAGCACGTCAGCAACATCTTCCTCAAGCTGGGTCTGGCCCAGAGCCCCGAGGACCACCGCCGGGTGCTCGCGGTGCTCACCTATCTGAACTCCTGATATCCGCACTTCCCGGCCGGATCCCCGGCCGGGTGGCGGGAGTGTCCGGATTCCGGATTCCGGTGGGGGCGTGGCGGAGTTCCGGGGCCGCCGCGCGTGCGGAAAGAAGACATCGATGATGCAGTTCCCGCCGCACGTCGAAGTTCCGGCCTACGGATTACCCGCGCGCATAGGATGCGAAGGGTGCACCAGGCGGACGGGGCACACGGCTCACGCCCGCGGCTGATGCCCACGAGGAGGTCCGCCGCAGTGACCAGTCAGGTCGATCAGTCGGAGGCAGTGGACGGCTCGGACGGACACGAGGGAGCCTCGGGTCCGGTACCGCCGTCCGGGCCGCGGCCCAGGCGCCCCAAGCCGGTCAGACGGCTGGACCGGGTGATCATCCGGTTCGCGGGCGATTCGGGTGACGGAATGCAGCTCACCGGCGACCGGTTCACCTCGGAGACGGCGTCGTTCGGCAACGACCTGTCGACGCTGCCGAATTTCCCCGCGGAGATCCGGGCCCCCGCCGGAACCCTGCCGGGAGTGTCGAGTTTCCAGCTGCACTTCGCGGACCATGACATCCTCACGCCGGGGGACGCGCCGAATGTCCTGGTGGCGATGAATCCGGCCGCTCTCAAGGCCAATCTCGCCGACCTTCCGCGCGGCGCGGAGATCATCGTGAATACCGACGAGTTCACGAAACGCGCACTGGCGAAGGTGGGCTATTCGGCGGACCCCCTGGTGGACGGGTCACTGGAGGCCTTCCACCTGCACCGGGTGCCGCTGACCTCCATGACGCTGGAGGCGCTGAAGGACAGCGGGCTGGCGCGCAAGGACGCCGAGCGGGCGAAGAACATGTTCGCGCTGGGCCTGCTGTCCTGGATGTACCACCGGCCCACGCACGGGACGGAGGCGTTCCTGCGGACGAAGTTCGCCAAGAAGCCCGCGATCGCCGAGGCCAACGTCAGCGCCTTCCGGGCGGGGTGGAACTTCGGCGAGACCACGGAGGACTTCGCGGTCTCGTACGAGATCGCGCCGGCGGCGCTGCCCGCGGGCCGGTACCGCAACATCTCCGGGAACCTGGCACTGTCCTACGGCCTGATCGCGGCGGCGGAGCGGGCCGGGCTGCCGCTCTTCCTCGGCTCGTACCCGATCACACCGGCCTCGGACATCCTGCACGAGCTGAGCCGGCACAAGGACTTCGGCGTGCGGACCTTCCAGGCGGAGGACGAGATCGCCGGGATCGGCGCGGCGCTCGGGGCCGCCTTCGGGGGCGCGCTGGGGGTGACGACCACCTCGGGGCCCGGGGTGGCGCTGAAGTCGGAGGCGATCGGCCTGGCGGTCTCGCTGGAGCTGCCGCTGCTGGTGGTGGACATCCAGCGCGGCGGGCCGTCGACCGGCCTGCCGACCAAGACCGAGCAGGCGGACCTGCTGCAGGCGATGTTCGGGCGCAACGGCGAGGCGCCGGTGCCGATCGTGGCCCCGGCGACGCCGGCGGAGTGCTTCGCCGCGGCCCTGGAGGCGGCGCGGATCGCGGTGACCTACCGGACGCCGGTGTTCCTGCTCTCGGACGGCTACCTGGCGAACGGCTCGGAGCCCTGGCGGATCCCCGAGGTGGACGAACTCCCGGAGATCGCGCCGGACTTCGCACAGGGGCCGAACCACGTGCTGCCGGACGGCTCGGAGGCCTTCTGGCCGTACAAGCGGGACCCGCAGACCCTGGCCAGGCCGTGGGCGGTGCCCGGCACGGCGGGGCTGGAGCACCGGATCGGCGGGATCGAGAAGCAGGACGGCACCGGCAACATCTCCTACGATCCGGCCAACCACGACTTCATGGTCCGCACCCGGCAGGCCAAGATCGACGGCATCGCCGTCCCCGACGTCGAGGTCGACGATCCCGACGGCCGGGCCCGGGTGCTGGTGCTGGGCTGGGGCTCCACGTACGGTCCCATCGCCGCCGCGGTGCGCCGGGTGCGGGCCGACGGCGGCAGCGTGGCCCAGGCCCACCTGCGCCACCTCAACCCGTTCCCGGCGAACCTCGGCGCGGCGCTGAAGGCGTACGAGCGGGTGATCGTGCCGGAGATGAACCTCGGGCAGCTGGCGCTGCTGCTGCGGGCGAGGTACCTGGTGGACGCGCAGTCCTACAACCAGGTCCGCGGCCTGCCGTTCAAGGCGGCGCAGCTGGCGGACGTGCTCCTCGCCGCGATCGGAACCCTCGAAGGAGACCAGCAGTGACCGAACCGTTCCGCTCCCTCCACCTGGTTCCGAAAGCGGACGGCCCGCAGACCGCCAGGGACTTCAAGACCGACCAGGAGGTGCGCTGGTGCCCGGGCTGCGGGGACTACGCGATCCTCGCCGCCGTGCAGGCCTTCATGCCCGAGCTGGGCATCCGCCGGGAGAACACGGTGTTCGTCTCGGGGATCGGCTGCTCCTCGCGGTTCCCGTACTACATGAACACCTACGGGATGCACTCCATCCACGGGCGGGCGCCGGCGATCGCGACCGGCCTGGCCGCGTCCCGCCCGGACCTTTCGGTCTGGGTGGTGACGGGCGACGGCGACGCGCTGTCGATCGGCGGGAACCACCTGATCCACGCGCTGCGGCGGAACGTGAACCTGAAGATCCTGCTGTTCAACAACCGGATCTACGGGTTGACCAAGGGCCAGTACTCGCCGACCAGCGAGCTGGGGAAGGTCACCAAGTCCACGCCGATGGGCTCGCTGGACGCGCCGTTCAACCCGCTGTCGCTGGCGATCGGGGCGGAGGCCACCTTCGTCGCCCGGACCATCGACTCGGACCGCCAGCACCTCCAGTCGGTGTTGCGGGCGGCGGCCGAGCACGAGGGCACGGCCCTGGTGGAGATCTACCAGAACTGCAACATCTTCAACGACGGCGCCTTCGAGGTCCTGAAGGAGCCGGGGACGCGGGACGAGGCGCTGATCCGGCTGGAGCACGGCCGGCCGGTGACCTTCGCCGGCAAGGGCGTGCTGCGCGGCGCGGACGGCGAGCTCACGGTCGCCGAGCTGACGCCGGAGAACGAGGCCCGGGTACTGGTGCACGACGCGCACGCGGCGGGCCCCTCCACGGCCTTCGCGCTGTCGCGGATCGCGGACGCGGACACCCTGCACCACACGCCGATCGGGGTCCTGCGCAGCGTCCGGCGGCCGGTCTACGACGTGCTGATGGCGGAGCAGCTGGCCGCCGCCGAGGCGCAGCGCGGGCGGGGCGACCTGGCCGCCCTGCTGGCCGGCAACGACACCTGGACGGTCGGCTGAGCGAGCGGTCCCGACGGCGCCCCCGGAGCGGCCTCCGGGGGCGCCGTCGGCTGTGCCGGTCGACGGCGGGCGGGCGCTCCGGCCGGGGCGGGACCGGCGCGGGTGGGGTCAGCCGGTCCGGCCGTCGTACTGCTCGCGGGCCCGCTGGACGGCCGGCACGCGGCGCTCGGACCAGTGCGCCAGGGCGGCGACCAGTTCGGCGGCCTCCTCGCCCAGCGGGGTGAGGCTGTAGTCGACCCGCGGCGGGATCACCGGACGGGCCTCGCGCAGGACGAAGCCGTCGCGCTCCAGGGTCTGCAGGGTCTGGGCGAGCATCTTCTCGCTGACGCCGGAGACCCGGCGGCGCAGCTCGCTGAAGCGGTAGCCGCGCTCGCTCAGCGCGCCCAGGACGAGGACGCCCCAGCGGCTGGTGACGTGCTCCAGCACGCCCCGGGAGGGGCACATCCGGTCGTAGACGTCGGGGGCGCGGTCGAGCGCCGGGTTCTCCACGGGCACCTTCATGCTTACCTTCACATCAGTACCCTACTTCAAAGTGCGTACTTTCGAATAGTTAGTGCAGTCCTTAGGGTGAGTGTCGAAGCCAGCGACACCACCGAGGAGCACCACATGATCGTCGTCACCGCCGCCACCGGACAGCTCGGCCGCCTCGTCGTCGAGGGGCTGCTGGACGCCGTCCCCGCCACCGAGATCGCCGTCGCCGTGCGCTCGCCCGAGAAGGCCGCCGACTGGGCCGCCCGCGGCGTCGAGGTCCGGACCGCCGACTACAGCCGTCCCGAGACGCTGGCCGCCGCCTTCCGCGAGGGCGACCGGGTGCTGCTGATCTCCGGCAGCGAGGTCGGGCAGCGCGTCCCGCAGCACCTCGCGGTGGTGGCCGCCGCCAAGGCCGCCGGAGTCTCGCTGCTCGCGTACACCGGCGTGCTCGGCGGGGACGACGCCGGCTTCCGGCTCGCGGACGAGCACAAGGCGACCGAGGCCGCGGTCCGCGAGTCCGGCCTGCCGTTCGTGCTGCTGCGCAACGGCTGGTACACCGACAACTACACCGCCGACCTGGCGGGCACCGTGGAGCGCGGCGGCCCGGTGGGCAGCAGCGGCGACGGCCGGGTGGCCTCCGCCGCCCGCCGGGACTACGCGGCGGCGGCCGTGGCGGTGCTCACCGGCGAGGGCCACGAGGGTCGGGTGTACGAGCTGTCCGGCGACGTGGCCTGGAGCTTCGAGGAGTTCGCCGCGGAGCTGGCCGAGCAGACCGGCCGGCCGGTGGCCTTCCGCAACGTGACGGCCGACGAGCACCTGGGGGCGCTGCTCGGCGCCGGCCTGCCGCAGGCCTTCGCGGAGATCCTGGTGGACGTCGACGCGGCGATCGCCAGGGGCGAGCTGGCCCGCTCCAACGGCGACCTGGCCCGGCTGATCGGCCGTCCGACCACCCCGCTCGCCGAGACGCTGAAGGCCGCGCTGGCGCGCTGACCGCCCGGCCTCCGGGCTGTCATGACCAAAAACCTGATACGGAGATGACATCCTGCCCGCCGACCGCTACCGTCGGCTCGACATCGGTGCGCGCGGAGGGCAGGCGGTCATGCCAGAGACATCCCCACAGGAGGCCACCCGAGGCTTCTGGTTCGGAGTCGCCTCGTACGGGATGTGGGGGCTCTTCCCACTCTTCTGGCCCCTGTTGGAGCCCAGCCCCGCCGACGAGATCCTGGTCAACCGGATGGTCTGGTCGCTGCTCGCCGTCGTGGTGCTGCTGCTCCTCCAGCGCCACTGGGGCTGGATCAGGCCACTGCTGCGCCAGCCCCGCCGGCTCGCCATGTCGGCGGGGGCGGCCGCCGTCGTCTCCATCAACTGGGGCGTCTACATCTGGGGCGTCAACAGCGGGCACGTCGTCGAGACCAGCCTCGGCTACTTCATCAACCCGCTGGTCACCATCGCCTTCGGCGTCCTGCTGCTGCACGAGCGGCTGCGCCCGGCCCAGTGGGCGGCGGTCGGGATCGGCGCCCTCGCGGTCGCCGTCCTGAGCGTCGGCTACGGGCGGCTGCCGTGGATCGCGCTCACCCTCGCCTTCTCCTTCGCCGTCTACGGGCTGCTGAAGAAGAAGGTCGCGCTCAGCGGGCTGGAGAGCCTCGCGGTCGAGAGCGCCTTCATGTTCCCCTTCGCCCTCGGCTACCTGGTCTACCTCGCCGTCCGGGGCCAGGGCACCTTCGGCCACACCGTCCCCGGCTCGTACGGCTGGGGCCACTCGGGGCTGCTGGTGCTGAGCGGCCTGATCACCGCCGTCCCGCTGCTCTGCTTCGGTGCCGCGGCGGTACGCGTTCCGCTGACCATGCTCGGGCTGCTGCAGTACCTCGCGCCGGTGTTCCAGTTCCTGATCGGCATCGCGGTGTTCCACGAGACCATGGAGCCCGCCCGCTGGGCCGGCTTCGCCCTCGTCTGGGCCGCGCTCGCGCTGCTGACCTGGGACGCGCTGCGCCGGCTGCGGGCGGACCGGGCCGCGATCCTGGCCGCCACGACAGCTCCGGGCGCCAAGGCCGCCCCGACGCCGGTCGACGCCCCGGTCGCCGCGCCGGCCACCTCCGGCTGAGGGTGCGCCGGCCGGCGCGTTCGCCACCACGGCGGGCGCCGGCCGGACCGCTCCGACCGGCCCCGCTCCGACCCGGCCGCGCGGACGGGCCTCAGGCCGTGATGTCCCGGCTGGTGAAGCGGGACCACGCGGCGGAGCCGAAGACGGCCACGTAGAGCGCCTGCAGCCCGAGGTTCTTCAGGACGCCGTCCCAGTACATCGGCTCCCGCAGCAGGTCCCCGAAGCTCAGCCAGTGATGGCTGAAGAGGAACGGCTGGATCGCGTGCAGCTGCGGGAAGCTGTCCAGGATCTGCACCGTGATCACCAGGCCGACCGTGGTCGCCATCGCGGCGATGCCGCTGCCCGTCAGGGTCGACACGAACAGGCCGATCGCCACCAGCCCGGCGAGCGAGACCGCCACCACCCCGGCCACCAGCACGGCCCGCAGCAGCGCCTCGCCCAGGCCGATGGTGTCGCCCGAGATCAGCGTCACCTCGCCGAGCGGGAACAGCGCCGCCCCGGTGGCCAGCGCGGCCAGCCCGACCGTCACCGTCGCCGCCAGGCAGAACACCATCCCGGCCGCGAACTTGGCCACCAGCAGGCGGGTGCGCCCCGCCGGGGCGACCAGCAGGTAGCGCAGCGTCCCGGTGCTCGCCTCGCCCGCGATCGAGTCGCCGGCGACCACGCCGACCGTCATCGGCAGGAAGACCGGCAGCGCCACGGCCAGCGCGGTGAACACCAGGAACAGGCCGTTCTGGGTCACCTGCGCGATGAAGGCCGGGCCCTCGCCGCCGCGCGCACCCCCGGTCTCGATCCGCACCACGGTGCCGATCAGCACCGGCAGCAGCGCCAGCAGGCCCAGCAGGGCGATCGTCCTGGTCCGACGGAAGGTCAGCACCAGCTCGCTGCGCAGCAGCGCCAGGCTGCCCGCCGCCGTCCGCGGACGGCGGCCGGCGGCCGGAGCGGTGGCCGCCCGGGCCGTCCGTCCGGCGCCGCCCGGCGCCTCGGCGGCCGTCGTCTCAGCCCGCGACATCGAAGCCCTCCCCGGTCATCGCCACGAAGGCGTCCTCCAACGTGCCGCGCTCCACTCCGAAGCCCCGCACCCGCACCCCGGCCTCGACCAGCGCCGTGCAGAGCTTGGGCAGGGCGTCCTCCGACCCCGGGCCCGCCTCCGCCTCGACCCGGTCGGCGGCGGTGCGGATGCCGTCCAGCCCGTGGGCGGCCAGCACACCGGCCGCCTGCTCGACGTCCGCCGTACGGACCACCAGCCGGCCCTGGGCGCGGGCCGCCAGCTCCGCGACGGTGCCCTGCACCAGCAGCCGGCCGCGCGACATCACGGCGGCGTGCGTGCAGACCTGCTCGATCTCGTCCAGCAGGTGCGAGGAGAGGAACACCGTGGTGCCCTCCGCCGCCACCTCGCGGACCAGCGCCCGGATCTCCCGCATCCCCTGCGGGTCCAGGCCGTTGGTCGGCTCGTCCAGCACCAGCAGCTCGCGCGGCTGGAGCAGGGCGGCCGCCAGGCCCAGCCGCTGCTTCATGCCGAGCGAGTACGCCCGGGCCTTCTTGCCGGCCGCCGCCGTCAGCCCGACCCGCTCCAGCGCCTCGCGGACCCGGGCGTCCCGGCTGCGCGGGTCGGCCGTCGGGTCGGCGGCGTCGTACCGGGCGAGGTTGTCCCGCCCGGACAGGAAGCCGTACAGCGCGGGCCCCTCGATCAGGGCGCCGACCCGGGGCAGCACGGTGCCCGTCGACTGCGGCATGGACTCGCCGAGCACCGTCGCGCGTCCGGAGGTCGGGGCGATCAGGCCCATCAGCATCCGGATCGTGGTGGTCTTGCCGGAGCCGTTGGGGCCGAGGAACCCGAAGACGCTGCCCCGGGGCACCGTCAGGTCGAGTCCGTCCACGGCGAGCTGGCCGCCGCGGAAGCGCTTGGTGAGCCCGCTGGTGCTGATCACCGGGTCGGCCACCGGGTCGGCCACCGGGTCGGCCACCGGGTCGGCCGCCGGTCCGGAGGCTGCCGCGGGCCGGGCGGAGGGAGCCGCCACGGGGGCCGGACGCGCCTGCGGCGTCCGGCCCCCGGCGGGCTCCGTGGAGGGAGCCTGGGTCATCAGCGCACTCCGGCCGCACTCTGCAGGACGGGCAGCGTCACCGCGCCGGCGAACAGCCGGCCGTCCTCGGTGACCAGCGCGTTCAGCACCTTGGTGCTGATCAGCGTGCCGCCCTTGACCGGCTTGCCCAGCGCCTTGGCCAGCGACTGGACGCTCTGCCCGCCGAGCCTGTCGGCGGGCCCGCCCGTGCCGGCCGCGGGGAGCGTCCCGGTGGGGAGCTTCACCCCGACCACCGTCGTCCAGCCCTCGCCGGTCACGTTGACGGCGTCCTCGCCCACCCCGGCGCCCGGGGCGTCGCCCTGCCCGGCGGCGCCCTTCGGCTCGCCGGCCTTCGACTCGCCGCCTTCCCGGCCGGCCTTCGGCTCGGTGACCTTCGCCCCCTTGGGGAGGGTGAAGTCGAAGGTCTTCGGGTCCGGCTTGGCGAAGGAGACGTCCTGGAAGTGCGCGTCGAACACGGTGTCGCCAACCGCGGCCTTCACCAGCACGGACAGCGGAACGCCGGTGCCGGCGTCCACCGCGATCCGCACCTCGCCGAGCGTCGAGCCGGACTGCGTCGGCTTCACGCTCAGCCGGTAGGCCTTCCGGCCGGCCACCGTGGTGGTGCCGTCCGCCGTGACGGAGGTGCTGCCGGCGCTCAGCGCGAGGAACTGCTTCGCGGCCTCCTGCGGGGTGGTCGGCACGCCGGCCGGCAGGCCCGGCACCGGCGCGCGGCGCTCGGCGGCCTGCGGCCGGGCCAGGTGGAACGCCTGGTTGGAGGCGCTGTCCCAGGCCCAGGCCTCGTCGCCGTTGCGGACCAGCTCGTACTCGGCGAGCTTCTCGATCAGTCCGACCCGCTGGTGGTCCGGGCCGTCCACCGCGACCCGCAGGGTGTGCTCGCCGCCCAGCAGCCCGGCCAGCTTCGACTCCGGCGAGGCCGCCGACGGGTCGAAGCCCTGCGCGCCGCCGCCCTGGCCGCCGGTGCCGAGGCCGCCGACGGAGCCGAGCAGCTGGGCCGGTACGCCGAGGTCGGCGCTGATCCGCACGGTGCCCGAGAGCGTCGTGGTCTCGGCGCCGAGGGCCTTGGCCACCAGCTGCTCCGCCGTCAGGGCCGGCAGCTTCGGCCCGCCGTCGTCGGCGAGCGCCGGCACCAGGCCGATCCCGGCGGCGGCCACCCCGGCCACCACCACCGGCACCAGGACCCGCACCGCCGTCCGCCGCCCGGACCGGTACGCCGTGCCGCTCTCCCCGGGCCCGTCGCTCGTCTCGTCCCTCATCGCGTCATCCCCTCCGTCGTCAGGTGGCCGATCGCCCCGTCCTGCTCCATTAGACGCGCCCGGCGGCCCACGGGCATCGCTCTGCAGGGCCAGATCCGCGTACGTCTCACGGACCATCGGGCGGTGGGGGCGACCCTGATCCCGCCTCAGGGTTCCGTCCTCCTGCGGTCGAGTGCTGGCGTATCGTCGCGACATGGACGCAACCGACGCCTCCCCCGGAACACCAGCCCCCACCAGCAACGGAATGCGGCGGGCGCTGCGCAGAGCGCGTGACGGCGTGGCCCTCGACCTGGCCGAGGCCGCCGTGCTGCTGCAGGCCCGGGGGGAGGACCTGCGGGACCTCTGTGCCAGTGCGGCGAAGGTCCGCGACGCGGGCCTGGAGGCGGCGGGCCGGCCGGGCGTGGTCACGTACTCCAAGAAGGTCTTCATCCCGCTGACCCGGCTCTGCCGCGACAAGTGCCACTACTGCACCTTCGTCACGGTGCCGGGCAAGCTGCGCCGGGCGGGGCACGGCATGTACCTCTCGCCGGACGAGGTGCTGGAGATCGCCCGTCAGGGGGCCGCGCTGGGCTGCAAGGAGGCCCTGTTCACGCTGGGCGACCGCCCCGAGACCCGCTGGCCCGAGGCCCGCGAGTGGCTGGACGCGCACGGCTACGACGACACCCTCGCGTACGTCCGGGCGATGGCGATCCGGGTGCTGGAGGAGACCGGGCTGCTGCCGCACCTCAACCCGGGCGTGCTCACCTGGACGGACTTCCAGCGGCTGAAGCCGGTCGCCCCGTCCATGGGCATGATGCTGGAGACCACCGCCACCCGCCTGTGGTCCGAGCCGGGCGGCCCGCACTTCGGCTCGCCCGACAAGGAGCCGGCGGTGCGGCTGCGGGTGCTGGAGGACGCCGGGCGCAGCGCCGTGCCGTTCACCACCGGCGTGCTGATCGGCATCGGCGAGACGTACGAGGAGCGGGCCGACGCGCTGTTCGCGATCCGGCGCACCGCCCGGCAGTACCACGCCGTCCAGGAGGTGATCGTGCAGAACTTCCGGGCCAAGCCGGACACCGCGATGCGCGCGATGCCCGACGCCGAGCTGGAGGAGCTGGCCGCCGCCATCGCCGTCACCCGGCTGGTGCTCGGGCCGTCCGCCCGGATCCAGGCGCCGCCGAACCTCGTCGACTCCGAGTTCGCGCTGATCATCGGCGCGGGCATCGACGACTGGGGCGGCGTCTCCCCCCTGACGCCCGACCACGTCAACCCCGAACGCCCCTGGCCGCACATCGACGACCTGGCCGCCCGCACCGCCGAGTCCGGCTTCGAGCTGCGTGAGCGCCTCACCGTCTACCCCGAGTACCTGCTGCGCGGCGAGCCCTGGCTGGACCCGCGGATCCTGCCGCACGTGAACGCGCTCGCCGACCCGGTCACCGGCCTGGCACGGGAGGGCGCGATGCCCGTCGGTCTGCCGTGGCAGGAGCCCGAGGACCTGCCCGCCTCCTACGGGCGCACGGACCTGCACCGCACCATCGACACCGACGGCCGCACCGGCGACCGCCGGGCCGACTTCGAGGACGTGTACGGGGACTGGGAGGCGCTGCGCGAGCAGGTGGCCGGCGCGGCCCCGGAGCGGCTGAGCGGCGACGTCCGCGAGGCGCTGGCGGTGGCCGCCGACGATCCGACCCGGCTGACCGACGACCAGGCACTGGCGCTGTTCCACGCGGACGGCCCGGCGCTGGACGCGCTCTGCCGGATCGCCGACGACGTCCGCCGTGACGCCGTGGGCGACACCGTCACCTACTGCGTCACCCGGAACATCAACTTCACCAACGTCTGCTACACCGGCTGCCGGTTCTGCGCCTTCGCGCAGCGCCGCACCGACGCCGACGCCTACACCCTCTCGCTGGAGCAGGTCGCCGACCGCGCGGCCCAGGCCTGGGACGTCGGCGCCACCGAGGTCTGCATGCAGGGCGGCATCCACCCCGACCTGCCCGGCACCGCGTACTTCGACATCGCGCGCGCGGTGAAGGCCCGGGTGCCCGGCATCCACGTGCACGCCTTCTCCCCGATGGAGGTCGTCAACGGCGCCACCAGGACGGGCCTGTCGATCCGCGACTGGCTCCAGCAGGCCCGGGAGGCCGGCCTGGACACCATCCCGGGCACGGCGGCGGAGATCCTGGACGACGAGGTCCGCTGGGTGCTGACCAAGGGCAAGCTGCCCGCCGCCACCTGGGTCGAGGTCGTCAGCACCGCGCACGAGCTGGGCATCCGCTCCTCGTCCACGATGATGTACGGCCACGTGGACACCCCGGCGCACTGGCTGGGCCACCTGCGACTGCTCGCCGGGATCCAGCAGCGCACCGGCGGCTTCACCGAGTTCGTCACGCTGCCGTTCATCCACACCAACGCGCCGGTCTACCTGGCCGGCATCGCCCGGCCGGGGCCGACCGCCCGGGACAACCGGGTGGTGGTCGCGATGGCCCGGCTGCTGCTGCACACCCACATCCCCAACATCCAGACCAGCTGGGTGAAGCTGGGGGCCGAGGGCGCCGCCGAGATGCTCCGCTCGGGCGCCAACGACCTCGGCGGGACGCTCATGGAGGAGACCATCTCGCGGATGGCGGGCTCGGCGTACGGGAGCTACAAGTCCGTCCGCGACCTCCAGGCGATCGCCGAGGCCGCCGGGCGTCCGCACCGCCAGCGCACCACCACCTACGGCGAGGTGCCGGCCGAGCGCCGGGCCGCCGCGCTGGCCTCGGACGGCCACCTGCCGGAGCTGCTGCCGGTCCTGGAGTAGCGGCGGCGAAGGGCGGGGGCCTCCGGGGGCCTCGGGGATCGGCGGTGCCGAGGCCTCGGCACCGGCCGTGGCCGTGGGGCGCGCGGGCGGGACCGGGCGCTGCCCCGGTGCGTCCGTACGCCCACGATCCCCGCCGCGGGGCGTGGCCCCGCCGCCACGGCCCGCGCTAGGTTGGGGACATGACCGTGCTCGTGCGGCGTCGACACGTCGACCACTGCCGCGTATCCAGCACCGGCTGTCGCGGCTGACCCCACCGGGGTCGCCCCGGGCCGGGCCGGGGCGACCCGCCCCCGCACGCTCGTCCCTCCCTGCCGGGTCCGGCCGCGTCGTCCGACGCCGTCCGGCCCCGTGCCCGGTCCGCCGCCGCTCCGCGGCCGCGCCACCTCAGCCCGTCGGTGACCCGCCGCGTCCTCCCCGCCGGGGAGCGCTCCCGGCGGGCCGCCCGCCCCCGTGTGCTCCAGCCAGTGAATCCGGAGTCGGTCATGACCGAGAACCCCCGTGCCGTCGAGCAGTACCTCGCCAACAACGCGGACTACGCCGCCTCCTTCGCCGGACCGCTCCCGCTGCCGCCGGCCCGCCGGACCGCCGTCCTCGCCTGCATGGACGCCCGGCTCAACGTCTACGGCGTCCTCGGGCTGGCCGAGGGCGACTCGCACGTGATCCGCAATGCGGGCGGGGTCGCGACCGACGATGCGATCCGCTCGCTGGCGATCAGTCAGCGGCTGCTCGGGACGACGGAGATCATCCTGATCCACCACACCGACTGCGGCATGCTGACCTTCTCCGACGACGCCTTCCGGGAGTCGATCCGGGAGGAGACCGGCATCAAGCCGCCGTGGGCCGCCGAGGCCTTCGCCGACCTCGACACCGACGTGCGGCAGTCCGTCGCGCGGATCAGGAACAGCCCGTTCGTCCCGCACACCGACGCGGTGCGCGGCTTCGTGCTGGACGTCGCCACCGGCAAGCTCCAGGAGGTCGTGGTCTGACCCGCGGGCCCGCCGCCCGACGGCGGGGGCCGGCTCGCCCGGACCGCCGGGCGGGCGCCGGCCCCCGCCGTCCGCCGTCCTCAGCCCACCAGCAGCTGGCTGCGCAGGTCGCGCAGGTCCCGCTTGTCCAGGCCGAGGCCGGACCTGAGGTAGTCGTCGAAGGAGCCGAACTTCTGCTGGACCTCGTCGAAGCCGGCGTTGAGGTACTCCGCCCTGACGTCCAGCAGCGGCTTGTAGACGGCCTGGTAGGCCGGCGGGAGCTGGGCGAGCGTGGCGGCGTTCTCGGCGGCCCGGTAGGTGTTGCTGGCCAGGTAGTCGGCCTCGACCGTGGCGCGCGGCACGCCGAGGGCGGTGAGCAGCGCGGCGGAGGCCCAGCCGGTGCGGTCCTTGCCGGCGGTGCAGTGGAAGAGGACGCCCTCGTCGTCGCGCTCCACCAGGGATTCGAACACCGAGTGGTAGGCGGCCTTGGCGCTGTCGGCGGAGACCATGGTGCGCTCGGCGTCGATCATCACCTGGACGGCGGCCTGCGGGCTGGCCACGCTGAACTGGCCGGTGTCGGCGACGCCCAGGACGTTCGCGTCGTGGGCGGTGGCGCCGGCCGGGAGGCGGTCCGGCGCGGCCTTCCGCTCGGCGGGGGTGCGCAGGTCGAAGACCTCCTGGACGCCGAGCCGGCGCAGCTTGGCGAGGTCCTGGTCGGTGAGCCTGCTGAGGTCGCCGGAGCGGTAGACGACGCCCATCCGGACCCAGCTGCCGTCGGCGGTGCGGTAGCCGCCGGCGTCGCGGAAGTTGGGCGCCGAGGCGAGGTGCAACGAGCGGTCGGCGACGACCAGCGACTCGCCGCGGTCCGGCACCAGTTCGAAGAACCAGCGGTCGGCCGCCGGGAGGCCGGTGACCGTCACGGTGGCCGAGCCGGCGCCCTTGGCGACGGGCTTGCGGTGGCGGACGTCCTCCCGGTCGGTGCCGGCGTAGACGGTCACGCCCCGGGTGCCGGGGGCGGTCCAGGTCAGGGTGAAGCTGCCGTCGGCCTGCTGGACGGCGCTCGCGGCGGTGAAGGGGATGGCGTGCCGGGCGGCGGCCCGGGAGGCGGCGGGCGCGTCCTGGGCGGTGGCGGGGGCGGCGACGGCCAGGGCGGCGGGGGAGCCGAGGGTCAGCGCGCCGGTGAGGGTCAGCGCGGCGGCCAGGCGGGTGCGGGTGCGGGTCATGATCGGGACGGTAGGCAGCTCCGGGTGGTCGCCCGTGTCCGCCGGATGACGTGACGGCAACAGTTTGTTGAAGAGCGGCTGTCCGAGGGAACCCGTCAACCCGTCCGGCAATTCGAATACAGTGCGGGGGCGCGCGAACTGCCGTCGGGCGCGGTTGCCCGCCCCCGGTCCGGGGGCACCTCGCGGCCGAAGGCTGGTGGAGGGGATCCCCGCGACCCCTGGACGAAAGGGTTCCGACTCGTGATGCCTCTGTGGTCGCGCGCGCAGCAGCAGGACTTCCGCAGCCGGGTACGGGGCTGCCTGCTCGGCGGGGCGATCGGCGACGCGCTCGGGGCCGGCATCGAGTTCGAGTCGCTGGAGAAGATCCAGGCCGCGCACGGCCCGCAGGGCGTCACCGGCTACGTGCCCGCGTACGGCCGGACCGGTGCGATAACCGACGACACCCAGATGTCCCTGTTCACCGTCGACGGCCTGATCCGGGCCCACATCCGCCGCGACAGCGGCGGCTGGCACCCGCCCACCGACGTCCACCTCGCCTACCTGCGCTGGGCCGCCACCCAGCGCGACTGGGGCCCCGACGAGCGCCGCCCCGACCTCGGCTGGCTCGGCCGCGAGGAGTGGCTCTACGCCCAGCGCGCCCCCGGCCAGGCCTGCCTGTCCGGGCTCTCCGGGCCGCAGGCGGACCGGCTGGGCACCGTGGAGGCGCCGAAGAACCCGCACTCCAAGGGCTGCGGCACGGTGATGCGGGCCGCGCCGTTCGGGCTGCTCACCTCCTGGGAGCCGGGCCTGGTCTTCCAGCTGGCCGTGGAGTGCTCGGTGCTGACCCACGGCCACCCCTCCGGCTACCTCTCGGCGGGCGCCCTCGCCGTGATCGTCCACACCGTGGCCCGGGGCGGCACCCTGGAGGAGGGCGTGCACCTCGCGCTCGCCCTGCTCTCCGAACGGCCCTCGCACGAGGAGACGACCGCGGCGCTGCGCGGAGCGCTGGACGCCGTCCGCGCCGGGGAGCCGTCCGCGGAGCGGGTCGAGGCGCTCGGCGAGGGCTGGGTGGCCGAGGAGGCGCTGGCCATCGGCGTGTACTGCGCGCTGGTGGCGTACGACGTGAAGTCCGGACTGCTGCTCGCCGTCAACCACTCCGGGGACAGCGACTCGACCGGCGCGATCTGCGGCAACCTGCTCGGCGCCCTGCACGGGGACACCGCCCTGCCGCCGGAGCTGCTGGCCGCCCTGGAGGGCCGGGGGACGATCCTCGAACTCGCCGACGACTTCGTGCTGGAGCTGATGCACGGGCCGGAACTGCACGGCCAGGACGCGGGGGAGGGAGCGGCCTGGGCGGTGCGCTACCCGGTGGCCCGCTGACGGGGCCCACCGGCCGGCCCGCCGTCGTGGCAACGCGCCCGAGCCGGGGCGGGGCGGTGCGCGAGGGGGATCCGGTGCCCGCCGCCGGACGACGGCGGGCACCGGGACGGGCGGACTGTCTCAAGAGGTGAGGGCGGGTCAGAGCTCGCCGAAGGACCCGGCGCCGGCCGCCGCGGCGAACGCTGCCCAGGCCTCCTTGGAGAAGTGCAGCTGCGGACCGTGCGGGTCCTTGGAGTCGCGTACCGCGACGGCGGCCGCGCTCGGGACGGCGATCTCCACGCAGGCACCGTTGCCACCGCTGTGGCTGCTCTTGCGCCAGGTGAGGCCGTTCTCGAACTTGGTGGTCATGGTTGGTACCCCTCTGCGATCTTGGCTATCAGTGACCGGCTCTCCGCGACACTGAGGGCTGCGGCCATCAGGTGGTCGTACAGTCCGGTATAGCGGCGCACGTCGGCGTCCTTCTCCAGGTAGAGGTCGCTTGTCACCCCTTCGAAGTAGACAACGGTCGAATCCGCTGACTCGGGGAACTCCATCAGGGAGAATGTCCCGGTCATGCCGGGATGCGCGCCGTGCGAGAACGGGATCACCTGCAGATTGATGTTGGAGCGGGCGCTCAGGTCGAGCAGTTGCTGCAGCTGCTGGAACATCACCGCCCGGCTCCCGACCTCGCGGCGCAGGACGGCCTCGTCTATCACCGCCCAGAGGCTCCCCAGCTGGTTCTCGCCGTAGATCCGGCTCTGCCGCTTGATGCGCACCTCCACCCGCCGCCGCACCGCCGTGGCGTCGGTGTCCGGCTGGGTGCCCAGCACGACCGCCTCGGCGTACTCCTGGGTCTGCAGCAGCCCGGGGACGAAGGAGGACTCGTACGCGCGGATCGAGGAGGCCTCCGCCTCCAGCCCGATGTAGACGCTGTACGGGATGTCGCTGAACTCGTGCCACCAGCCGCGCTGCCGGGACTCCCTGGCCATCTCCATCAGCCCGGCACGGACCCGCTCGTCGTCGACGTTGTAGACGTCGCAGAGGTCCCTGACGTCCCGTTGGCTGATGCTGCGACGGCCGTTCTCCAGGCGGCTGATCTTGGACTGGGAGACCATCAGCCGCCCGGCCACCTCCTCCGCCGTCATTCCCAGGGTCTCGCGCAGTCGCCGCAACTCGGCGCCCAGCCTTCGGCGGCGCACTGTGGGATTGATGCTCGCGGACACATCGACCTCCGGCCGGACCTCTGGTGATCGTTGGACCGGCAATCCTCGGAACAGTGTGGAAATTGGTACCAACCCCCCTGACTTGGAGCAGCATGTCACCTTGGATCAGGTCGGCGCCGGGGAATCGCGGGAGCGCACTAGAACAGATCATCGGAAAAGCGCTTCGGCGAGACGGCGGCCGTCCCTGGGTGGTAAGAGCGACACTACGGCCGGATACACGGCAGAGGGGCGGCCACCCGGCGACTTCCGTGCCGGGCGACCGCCCCTCGGTACCTGCTGGTTGCTCACTCGCCACTAGTGGCGCGCGCCGCTCGCCGCGCGCCGTCCGGACCATCCGGTCACCGGACGCCGACCCGGGTCGGCACCGCCCGGCCCCCGGGGGCCGGAACCCGGCTCGCGGGCCGTGCGGCCGGACGACCGCCCGGAGCCGGCGCGGCGGCCGGCTGGGCGGCGTTACGGCCCTGCTGGGACGGAAGGCCGTTCTGCACGTCCATCACGGCGTGCGCGACCATCCCACCGAGCGGGTCGTAGCGGATCAGGTCGCGCAGTCGCGACCGCGACGACCTGCCCTCGTTGCCCGGATACAGATGTTTGCCGAGGCCCACGGCGTGGGCCAGGGCGGCCAGTGCGGCCGTCCTCGGGTCCGGCGGTACGCCGGTGCGGATCGACGTGTCGAGACGCTGCTTGATCGCGGCGTTCGAGCAGTCGTCCGACGCCTGGTAGCGCGTCGTCGGAAGGACCCCGCACACCTGTCCCGGCACCGCAGTCACCATGCCGCACCGTTCCAGGTGCGCCAGGTAGGTCTGCCGCAGCCCCAGTCGGGGCCCGCCGATCCAGTGCGCCGCACGCACCGGGCTGCCGCGACGGCGCAGCAGCTCCAGGGCGTGGTCCAGAGTGGGGTCGCCGGTCGGTCGTGGCAGCACCACGGCGATCCGGTCCCCATCCGGGACTATCCGTCCGGCCAGGGACAGCTCGACGAGCTGTGCCCCGGCGAGTCCGAGGTCGAGGGTCTGCGGCTGCGCCGTGGTACCCGTGGTCGGGTCCAGTGCGAGCAACAAGAGTTCCTCGGGAATTGTTCTGCGGCTCTTGCCCATCCAAGCCTCCCCGCGTGGATGAATGACAGAGTGACGCCTCTCACACGGCCTTGTCGAGTACGCCTCCGAATCGTGACCTTGCGGTCCGAACGGGGAACCGGCGGCACCGGGCCCGGCGTCTGAACACCGGACGGGCGGGGGAACGGCCGTGCGACCGCAATAACCGCCGGTCGGACGGGGTGTGGGTGGCCGGATCGGGCGCCCGGTGGCGGAGACTGTACAGGTACATGGGGCGGGGCGGCGGCTTCCCGAAATCGGGACGGCCGGTGCCCCGCCAGGCGTATGAGGAGGCTGGGTTACGTGGGTGAGTCCCCCGACAGAGTGCTGCGCGACGGGGAGCGGGAGCAGGAGCGGGAGGCCCCGCGGGCCCGGCCGGAGGTCGGCGTCGCCGGTGCGGACGGTGTCGCCGGTACGAACGGTGTCGCCGGTGCGGACGGGTCCGCCGGCACCACCGCGCCCCCGGCCCCGGCCGGTTCGACGGTCCAGCTGCGCCTCCGGGCGGACGGCGACGACGGTCCGGCCGCCGGCGGGGCCACCGCCGCCGCCGGGGCGGCCACCGCGGCCGAGGGCCGGGAGGCCCGCGCCGAGGCCGGCGAGCCCGCCCCCGGGGGCCCGGACGGCCGCTCGGGCGACGGCCCGGACGGTCCGGACGGCGCTCGGGGCCGGGCCCCGGGCGGAGGTCCGGCCCCGGACGGGCGCCCCGACCTGCCGGCCGACCTCACGCTGGAACTGACGGTTCCGCCGGCGGACGCACCGTCAGTCGGCGCCGCCAAGGCCGGCCCCACCGTGCAGTTGCGTGTCCGCGAAGTGGACAACCGGACCACTGCCCTGCGACTGCCGGCCGACAACGCGACCACGGCGCTGCGCCTGCCCGACCGGGTGACGAACCCCGCCGCGACCGCAGACTCCGCGAACAGTGCTGGTGACAGGCCTGCGGCGGACCTCGCCGCGAGCGCCGGCGCCGAGCCGGTCGCCGAACCCGCCGCCGTCGGCGCGTCCGTCGTCGAAGCGGCCGCCCGGTCGGCGGCGGTCGATCCGCGTCTCGCCATCCGGGACGGCGCCCCCGTGGCCCCGCGCACCGGAGCCGCCGGACGGGCTCGCACCACCGGCCCGGACCGGCAGTCCGAGCCGGCCACCGGATCGGCCGCCCGGCCGGTGACCGAGCCCGTCGCAGAGCCCGTCGCAGAGCCCGTCGCCGGGCCCGCCGTCGAGTCGGCCGCCGAGCCGGTCGCCGACTCGCTGTCGACCCGGAAGCTGGAGAAGCCCCAGGCGCTGCGCGCGCCCCGCCCCGGGGCGCCCGACGACGGCGGGGTGCCGGAGCCGCCCGGGCCCGCCCCCGTACCGGAGCCCGAACCGCAGCCCGAGCCGCTCCCGGCCCCCAAGCCCGTCCCCAAGCCCGTCCCCAAGCCCGTCCCCGAGCCGGCTCCCGAGCCGCTTCCGGCGCCGGAGCCGCAGCCCCTGCCGACCCCCGAGCCGCTGCCCGCCCCCGAGCCGCTGCCGGAGAGCACCTCCGAGGCGATGCAGGTCCTGGCGGCGCTGAGCGCCCGCCCGGTCTCGCCGCTGCGCCGCGCGCTCAGGCGGATCACCGTCTGGACGGTCTTCCTGTCCCTGGTGCTCGGCGTCGTGGTGGCGGCCCAGCTGCTGCGTCCGCTGCCCAGGCCCACTGTCGGCCTGGGTCTGGCGACCTCCGTCGTCTTCACCGGCAGCCCGCTGGACATGCCCTGGCCGGCCAAGGGGCAGTCGGCGGCCACGGTGGTCGGAGTGGGCAGCATGGGCAGCTCCGGGCCGGAGACGCCGGCGCCGATCGCCAGCGTCACCAAGGTGATGAACGCCTACCTGATCCTGCGCGACCACCCGCTGAAGAAGGGTGAGACGGGGCCCAAGCTCACCGTCGACAAGCAGGCCGCCCAGGAGTCGAGCGACGCCGACCAGTCCAAGATCACCCTCGCCGAGGGCCAGCAGCTCACCCAGTACGAGGCGCTGGAGATGCTGATGCTGCCGTCGGCCAACAACGTGGCGCGGCTGCTGGCCCGCTGGGACTCCGGCACGGAGGAGGCCTTCGTCCGGAAGATGAACGAGGCGGCCGCCGGGTTCGGCATGACCAACACCAGCTACGTCGACCCGGCCGGGTTCAACGCCGAGACCAAGAGCACCGCCAAGGACCAGCTGAAGCTGGCCGAGCAGGTCATGAAGAACGAGATCTTCCGGCAGGTCGTGGCCGAGGCCGACACCAACTTCAACGGGCAGAAGGTGTACAACACCAACACCCTGCTCAGCCCGAAGAACGGCGTCATCGGTGTCAAGACGGGCTCCAGCACCCCGGCCGGCGGCTGCCTGATGTGGGCGGCCGTCAAGGACGTCGGCGGCGTCCGGCGGATGATCCTCGGCGTCACCCTGGGCCAGCCGGCAACGGCCACCGAGCCCATCCTCAAGGCCGTCCAGACCGCGAGCGCCAAGCAGATCGCGGCGGCTCAGGGCGCCCTCGCCGGGCAGACCCTGGCGAAGGAGGGCGAGACCGTCGGGTACGTCGACGACGGGCTCGGCGGCCGGGTCCCGGTGGTGGCGGCCAAGGACGTCACCGTCGCCGGCTGGGACGGCGTCACCGCCACCCTCGCCCTGGAGTCGGCCACGGTCGGCCACCGGGCCAAGGCCGGCACCCAGGTCGGCGTGCTCCGGGTCGGCTCGGGCGACGGCAGGGTCGAGGTCCCGCTGGTCCTGAAGTCGGACCTGGCACCGCCGTCGATCCTGTCGCGGCTGACCCGCCTGCTCTGACCCGTCTGCTCTGATCCGCCCGACCTGACGGGCCGCCACCCCGGGCCCATCAGGCCTTGGGGCGGGCGGGAACGACGAAGGGACGTACGGTCCGCGACCGTACGTCCCTTCGTCGTTCTCGCTCGTTCCCGCTCGTTCTCGTCCGGCCCGATCCGGCCCGATCCGGAGGTCCGACGCCGGCGGCCGGCGGCGGCCCCGTCCGGCGGGGTCAGCCCCTGCGCTCCAGCAGGGACACCGTGAGCCCGCGGACCTGCCGGACCTCGGTGGCCCGGTACTGCGACAGCAGCGCGTTCGCCTGGTCGCCCGGCAGGCTCTGCAGCGGGTCCGCGCCGGCGCCCTCGAAGGTCACCACCCAGATCCGGCCGCCCTGGCCGACGCACTGGACGGCCACCGGGCACTCGACCGGGTACAGGTCCCCCGCCTGGGCCGCGGTGTTCTGCAGGAAGACCGGGTACGGGCGGACGTGCTGCGGCAGGTAGAAGTCCAGGCCGGGCCCGATCATCGCCCAGTTCTTGTCGCCGTGCGGGGCGACCACGCCGTCCCCGGGGCGGTAGCCGGCCGCTATCACCGCCGCCGCGCTCCGGTAGTCGCTGTACCGCTCGTGCGAGAACATGCCGCGGATCGCCCGCTGCTGCGGCAGGGTCTGGAAGGCCGGTACGGCGATCACGGCGAGCGCCAGCACCGCGCAGAGCCGGGCGGGCGCCCAGCGGCGCGCGGTCGCGTACAGGGCGCCGATGCCGCCGCCCGCCAGTGCGGCCCAGGCCGGCAGCGTGAAGAGCAGGTAGCGGTCGATGAAGTAGGAGGTGTCGCCGAGCGAGATGATCCAGACGCCGACCACCGGGACCTCGGCCAGCAGCAGCAACTGCAGCGCGGGCAGCCGCCGCCCGGACCACAGCAGGGTGGCCAGCGCCAGCACCACGAAGACGTGGTAGACGTCGACCGAGGCGAAGAGCTGGTGGCCGAAGGTCCGCAGCACGTACGGGGTGGGGGTCGGGATCCAGCCGAGCTGGCGGTCGACCTGGCTGCTGCCCAGCGCTATCAACGGCGCCACCGGCGCCAGCGCGGCCCCCACCGCCAGCGGGTAGTGCCAGAGCAGGCGCCGGTCGAGCGCGGCGCGGGTGCGCCACAGGTGCAGCAGCACCAGCGCCAGCTGCCCGCCCACCGTACTGAGGGAGATCAGGTGCGCGCCCCCGGCCAGGGCCAGGCAGGCGCTGTACCCGGCCCAGCGGGCGAGCCCGGGGCGCTCCAGGGCCAGCAGCAGCAGCCAGGTGGCGGCCGCCACGGCGCAGGTGACCAGCGCGTACGAGCGGGCCTCCTGGGCGTACCGGGAGATGCTCGGCACGACGGCGAAGAGCAGTCCGGCGGCCAGTCCGGCCACCCGGCTGTCGAACATCCGCTGCGCGGTGAGGGAGGAGAAGGCGGCGGCGCCGGCCATGGCGAGCACGGAGGGCAGTCGCAGGGCGACGGGGGAGTCGCCGAAGACGGTGGTCCACCCGTGCATCAGCACGTAGTAGACGCCGTTGCTGGCGTCGACGTTCTCCAGCATCCGCAGCAGGGCGCCGAGGCCGCGGGTGGAGGCGGTCCAGGTGGACACCTCGTCCCGCCAGAGCTCGGGGGTGGTGAGCCGGTAGCCGCCGACGCAGAGCATCACCAACGCGGGCCATATCCACACACTGCCCGTCAGCCTGGAGAGGGTACGGGCGGGCGCGGATGGCGTCATGGAGCGGAGCCTCGTGCTGGAAGAGAGCGTCATAGGGCAGCCCCGGAGGACTGGCGACCGGAGCGGCTCCCAGGCTACTGGAGATCGGCACTGACGATTCGTCCGGTTTCATGAAAATGTTCGTCCGGGCACCGTCAGTACCCGGACGACCCCCGTACCCCGACCTCGGTGCCCCGGCCCTGTACCCCGTGCCCGGCCGCGTTCCGGCGTCCGGACGTCGACCTGTCCGCGCGCATCGTCCGCGCGCAGGACGCGCCGAGGCCGGCACCCGGGAACTCATGACGTGGACGGGGGCGCAGCACCACCCGGGCCGCGCTGATCCACCAGCACACGACCGGCCACCGAGACCGGGCCGTCGCCGACAGGACGGGTGGGGCCGCCCGCGGCACGCTCGGCGAGCAGGACCCGCCAGGGGGTACGGGCACGGCTGGGGCACGAGCGGACCAGCCGTCCGGAACGAAAGAGGCCCGGGCCGGAGGGTTTCCCCTCTGGCCCGGGCCTCTTCGCGTTTCCGCGTCGTGCCCCAGGCAGGATTCGAACCTGCGACACCGGCTTTAGGAGAGCCGTGCTCTATCCCCTGAGCTACTGAGGCGGGGTGTCTCGCGACCCGCTGCCGTACGCCCGGGGGCGTACTCGGCGTGGACCGACAGACGTCCTGGTCGGCCGGCGTGGCGCTGCGTTCGGTGGTGCCCTGTGGCGCCGTCCGGCCGAATGCGCAGCGGGTGGCCTGCTGACCCCTGACAGACTAGCGGATGGTGCCTGTGGAGATCGCCCCAGTTCCGCTCATTGCGGTGAGGGCGTCCCGGCTGCCGTCCGGGGCCCACGGTGTGGCAGGTGGGGCGGGGAGGCCGAGGGGCGGGGCCGCGGTTGAGGGGTGACCGGACGCGGTTGTGCGAGGTGGCCTGACGGCGCGGCGGTGTGGAGTTGTGACGCAGGGTCAGTCCCTTGGTCCTCCGGGTCGTTGGGGGATCCGGTTGCCCGGCTGCCCGGGGGCGCCGAGCGGTGGTGGGGCCGGGGGCGGCGGAGCCCGGTCGTGGGCGCGCGCCGGGGTCGGCCTACCGGCGCGGCCAGGGGGCGCGGGTCACGAGGGCCGTCCACTCGTTGTCGGGGTGTCCCGGGACGGCCCGACCGGCACTCGTCCACCGGTGGACGAGCTCGTCGAAGATCGGCTCGTCCGGTCGGTCCGCCCGGGCCGGTCCGTCGGGGTGCAGAAGCGTTTCGGCGTCCGCCAGCGTGGGGGGCCGCCACTGCGCAGGTATCACTCTCATGGTCCATCAACGCCATCCGGCGCCGGGAGGTTACCGAGTGGCGCCCGAGCGGGGGCGCCCGAGGGGCGGGCGGCGCGTCAGGGCGTCGGCCCCGCGGGGTCGGCGAGCTCCTCCGCGAGCAGGTCCATCAGGAGGTTGTCGTGCCAGCTGCCGTCCGGACCGCGCTCGTAGCGGCGCATGACGCCGACCGGGCGGAATCCGACCTTGGTGTAGCAGTGGATCGCGGCCCGGTTGTCGACCGCCGGGTCGATCACCAGGCGGTGGTGTCCCTGCTCCGAGCAGAGATGCCGGGCGAGCGTGCGGACGGCGTCGGTGCCCAGGCCGCGACCGTGCACCGCCGGGTCGAGGAAGACGTCGATACCGGCGTGCCGGTAGTCCGGCTCCTCCTCGGGGGACCACTGGATCGCGCCGACCACCCGGCCCCGGTGCACCACCGCGAGCGTGTGGGTGCCGGGGTCGCGCAGGTCCTCGGCGATCTCCCCGGACAGGTCGGACCCGCCGCGCCACCACCGGCGGACCTCGGGCGTGGCGCGGATGGCGGCGAGCACCGGGACGTCGGCCGTGGTGGCCGGGCGCAGGGTGACCAGGGTGCCGTGCAGGGTGCTCCGCATGCGCCGGAGCGTAGTCCGGTCCGACCGTCCGGGCCCGCCGTCGTGGCCGGCCCGGCCGCGTCAGCCCAACCGGTGCAGCACCCGCCCGGTCGCGGCCGGCCGGTTCCGGAGGTCGTGGAGCAGCGGCTCGGACGTCCGGGTGGCGCTCAGGACGTCCGGGTCCAGGTCCGCCAGGACGAGATCGGTCCGGTCCGGTCCGGCCTCGGCGAGCAGGCGACCGTCGGGGCCCCAGACGGCGCTCGCGCCGCAGGTGTGCCAGCCGCCGGTCTCGCCGATGTGGTTGGCGAGCACGGTGTAGACGGTGTTGTCGAGGGCGCGGGCGGGGAACCAGGTCCGGGACTCGTGGTGGCCGTGGCCGACGCTGAAGAGCGCGCCGACCAGGTACGCGTGGCAGTCGTCCAGCGCGGCGGCCCGGGCGTGTTCGGGGAAGCCGCTGTCGTAACAGATGCCGAGCCCGAGCCGCCAGCCGTCCAGGACGAGGGTGCAGCCGGCGGTGCCGGGGCGGTAGAGCTCGCGCTCGCTCTTGAACAGGTACTGCTTGTCGTACCGGGTGACCAGGACCCCGTCGGGGCCGATGACCAGAGCCGAGACGCGCAGGTCACCCGCCTCGTCCCGGACGGCGGCGCCGACCACGGCGGTGGTGGCGCCCTCGCGGCAGGCGTCCGCGATCGGCGCCAGTCGGTCGTCGTCGGGCTGGACGGCGTGCCGCAGCGGATCGGCCCTGATCAGGGTCGGTTCGTAGCCCGAGAGGAACTTCTCGGCGAAGAGCACGAGCCGGGCGCCCGCCGCTGCCGCCTCGCGGATCACGGCGGCGGCCGTCGCGGCGTTGGCGGGGATGTCACCCGGGACGACCGGGGCCTGGGCGGTCGCGATCCGCAGCGTGCTGGTGGGCAGGCGGCCGGCGAGATGGTGCTCGGCGGGGCGCGGGATCCGGTCGGCGGGAGCTGTCGGGAGCATGGTTGAACGCTAGCCAAGCCGATCCCGGCCGCCTCGGCGGGGTGGTGCGACGGCCGGGCACACCGGGAGGAGGCACCGGGTACTCCGGGAGGACGAGTGGGCGCCGGCGCGACCGTCTGCGGCCCGGCCGGCCGACTTCCCGCGGCCTGCGGAGCCCCCTGCCGGTCGCGGCCTGCGGAGTCCGCTACCCGTCGCGGCCGGGAGCGGACGGCTCGCCGACCAGGACGCGCTGCACGCGCGGTCGGGTGCGCCAGTTGACCCGCCGTACGTCGCGGGCGAGGTCGCCGGGTCGCCAGATCTCCACGGCCACGGTCACCGCGCCCAGGACGACCCCGGCGGCCAGCCAGCCGGCCAGGATGTCGCTCGGCCAGTGCAGGCCGAGCACGATCCTGGTCCAGCCGACCGCCAGCACGGTCACCGCCGCGGCGCCGGCGGCCACCGCGCGGCCCGCCCGGTTGGCGTGCGGGCGGACCAGCCAGAGCAGGATCACGCAGGTGATCGCGGAGGCCATCGCGTGCCCGGCGGGGAATCCGGGACCGGAGGCGTGCGCCACCGGGTCGGTGAAGTGCGGGCGGGGCCGGTCGACGGCGACTTCGAGCACCCGCAGGGCCGCCCAGCCGACCAGTGCCTGGGCGGCCGCCCAGCAGGCCAGCACCCGGGCGCCGATCAGCCAGAGCCAGACGGCCGCCAGCCCGAGCAGGGTCCGCATGGTGACGGTGCCGCCGATGTTGCTGAGGGTCTGCACGGCGGCCGTCCAGGCGGCGTGGCCGCGGGCGTAGGCGTGCTCGCTGTCGGTCCAGCCGCGGTCGAGTCCGGCCAGGGGAGCCCAGCGCACCTCGACGACCGTCAACAGCACCGCGAACAGCCCGGCACAGCCGGCGGCCAGCGTCCCGTACCGCAACAGATGGCGGTCGGTGGCGGCGGGAGGCGAGCCATTGGTCAGGTGCATGGCTGACACCTTCCCAGCGGCCCGTGCCGATCCCGCGGTGGACGCATAGCGATTCGGCATCTTTTGTGCGGAGAAGCTGAGCGGGTTCCCGAATGGGGGTGTTCTTTCGCGCCATCGGGAGGTGCGGCGGGGCGCGGGGTCGGGGCCCTCGGGTTCGAGTACCGTCCGACGGCCCGGATTTCGGTGCGGGGAACGCGGGGGGCGTCCTGGTGGTTTATCCAGGAGGGCTGGTTCGTGCGTGAATCGTCGAACGCGGGTTCCCATTGCATGGGGTGTTCCGCGGCACCAGGCCGGGATCAGGCACCCGCGGTGCTCTTCCGCTCACCCTCTGTCCGAAATCGGGGTGAAAACCGGCAGGATACTGCATCCGGCGAAGAATCTGAGCGACTTGGGAATGTTGTCCGGATTCTGTGCGTTGGATCGTTACGTGTGAGCCCCGAAGGGGCCCGCATTCTTGCCCTCTCGGGCAGGCAGGCAGACTTCGGCAACACCCAGTAAGGGAGCAAGCATGGCCACCCGTGCCGTCGTTCGCGACAGGGCCGACCGGACTCGCGCGGCCCGCCCGACCAACTTCGAAGCCGACCGCGATCTGGTCGGGATGTACCTCGACGAGATCGCCAGGACGCCCCTGCTCGATGCCGCCGAAGAGGTCGAGCTATCGCTGCGGATCGAGGCCGGCGTGTACGCCCAGCACCTGCTGGAGGAGGGCACGCTCCCCAAGGGTGCCAAGCGTGCCGAACTGGAGGCGATAGCCGAGGACGCGGAGCGTGCCAAGGACGTCTTCATCCGCTCCAACCTCCGTCTGGTCGTCGCGGTGGCCCGGCGCTACCCCCGTAGCGGCCTGCCGCTGCTCGACCTCATCCAGGAGGGCAATGCCGGCCTGGTCCGAGCGGTCGAGAAGTTCGACTACGCCAAGGGTTTCAAGTTCTCCACCTACGCGACCTGGTGGATCCGGCAGGCGATCACCCGCTCGATCGCCGACCAGTCGCGCACCATCCGGCTCCCCGTCCACCTGGTCGAGGAGCTCGGACGGATCCGCCGAGTGCAGCGCGAGAAGGCGAAGGAGCTCGGGCGCGAGCCCGAGCCGTCCGAGATCGCCGCGGAGCTCGACACCACCGAGACGCGCATCAAGGACGTGCTCGACTGGGCCCGTGACCCGGTCAGCCTGAACATGTCGGTCGACGACGAGGGCGAGACCCAGTTCGGCGACCTCGTCGAGGACACCGGTGCGACCTCTCCCGAGGACGCGGTGATGGTGATGCTCCGCCGCGAGGAGCTGGACGGCCTGATCGGGCGGCTGGACGACCGTACGGCCTCGATCATCCGGTCCCGCTACGGGATGGAGGACGGCCGCGAGCGCACCCTCACCGAGGTGGGCAAGCAGCACGGTCTGACGCGTGAGCGGATCCGCCAGATCGAGAAGCACGCACTGGCGGAGCTGAAGAAGATCGCCGACCACGCGGGCTTCGAGGCCGCCTGACGCGGGCGGTCGCGAGGCCGACGGAAGCCCCCCGGGGTGGCCAGTGGCCGCGCCGGGGCTCCGGCGTGCCCGGGGGCGCCCTGGAGCGGGTGGGCGGCGTGACCGGGGGCGGCTCGTAGGCTGGTGGCGGATCGGTCGGAGCGGCTGGAGGCAGGACGATGGGCGAGCAGGAACCGGATCGGACCGGCGGAGCCGGCAGCGGTACAGGGGCGGCGGCCACGGGTGCCGGGGTGGAGCGGGACGCACCCGGCCAGGGCGGGGCGGCGAAGGCCTCGAAGGCGCCGGGAGGCGCTCCGGCGGTCGCACCCGGGCCCGGCGCGGCGGGAAGGGCCAAGCTGGTCTTCGGCGACCCCCTGGACCAGCAGTCCGGGGACGACACCGATCGTGGCTGGGGCGAGCGGCCCGGGGCGGGGGAGAGCGCCGGCCGGAACCTGGACTGGTACCTGAGCCAGCGCCCGCCCCACCACGGCGGCTGAGCGGCGGGACAGGGGCTGAAGCGGGGGTAGGGAGTAGGGGCGCCGTCGGGGCGTCGGCGGGCGCTCTCGCACGACTCGGGGGAGCTGAGCCCCGGTGCTCGCAGGGCGGGGCTCAGCTCCGCGTCCGCCCGGGCGGGCCGGGCTGGGAGCAGGGGTAGCGGTCGACGGGCGGCAGGGGATGGGCAGCGGGCGATCGCGGTCACCGGCTGGTGCCGGCGGGGGCGGAGATGCCCTGTCGGGTCAGGCCCGGCTGACCAGGGCGTCGCGGATCTCGGTGAGCAGGGCCACCTCCTTGGCCTCCGCCTCGGTCTGGATCTCCTGCAGGGTCTTGCGCCGCGCCGCGAGCCTGTTCATGGGGACGATCAGGACGAAGTAGACGACGGCGGCGGTGATCACGAACTGCAGGACCGCGCTGAGCACCGACCCCCAGAGGATGAGGATGCCGCTGGTGACCTCGCCGGTCGCGCTGAGCTCGCACGGCCCCTTGAGGCAGGAACTGTAGGCGGCCAGGTCCTTGGCGCCGAAGGCGCCGACGATGGGGTTGATGACGCCCTTCACGAAGGCGTTGATGATGTTGGTGAACGCGGCGCCGATCACGACGGCGACGGCCAGTTCGACGACGTTGCCGCGGAGCAGGAATTCCTTGAAGCCCTTCATGTCGCGTGAACGACCGGACGCCGGATGAGTTACGGGTGAATTGTCCTGAATTCGGTGGTCGCAGCCATCCGAGGACCGTGGCCCCGGGCTGCGCCGGACCCGGGTCGTGCCTACGGCGCACCGCCGCCCGGTGTGCAGCGCGGGGCACCGGCGGGCTCGGGGGCACCCGGGGAGGTGGCGGAGGTGGCGGCGGGCGGCGGGGGCCCCGGCCGCAGGGGCCCGGCGGCCAGTGCGGTGGCAACGGCGAGGAGTCCGGCGGCCACGACCCCCGGCCGGTGCCGGACGGCCTGCTGGAGCCGGTGCCGGCCGCCTCCGCCGCGTCTGATCGGTGCGAAGGCCGGGACGGCACGCCGGGGCGGGACGGCGGACGTGGAGGCCGGCACGGTGCGTCGGGCCGCCGCCCGGTGCCCCGGGCCGCCGGGCGGATCCGAGGAGCGTCCGCCACCCGGGGGCGGCGGACCGATCCGGTCGCAGGCCGTCGCCGGCGGCGGTTGGGCACGGGAGGGCGGCCCGAGCGGCGTCCGGCCGCAGGCGGGAGCGGGGAGCCCGTGCTGGTCGCCGACGGGCGCGGCGAACGGAGTCCGACCGCAGGCGGGCGTGGGGAGTGCACTCTGGACGCCGACGGGCGCGGCGAACGGATGCCGGCCGCAGGTGGAGGACAGCAGGGGCCGGGTCGGACCGGTCATGACGGGCACCGCCTCGATTCGGGGAACGGGGGGCGTCGCCGGCCGGGCCCGCGGCCCGCGAGCTTCACCGTGCTCGCGGGCCGAGGGCCGGGGGCGACCTCGCCCGCTCAGCCTGCCTCCGCCCGCGTGTTCGTGGAATCCCCGGCCGTACCCCTGTGGACAACCCGGGGCTGTGGATAACTTCGTACACCCGTGAGGATGACGGGAGGCCGACGGCGAGGCTGCCGCTCCGGGCCGGGGACGCGCAAGGGCCCGGTCCCACCGCAACACGCGGTGGGGCCGGGCCCTCGAAAGTCGGTGTCCGCCCCGGGGCGGTACGTGATGCGCTGCCGGAGGCTCAGCTCGCCGAGGCGCTGCCGGTCGACTTGGCGGCGGCCGGGGCCGGGCTCGTCGAGGTGGCGGCGCCGCTGCCGGAGGAGGAACCGCCGGTCGAGGAGCCGCTGCCGGTCGAGGAGCCGCCGGACGACCCGGTGGCCGCACCGGCGCCCACCGAGCTGCTGGAGGACGAACGGCTGTCCGTCCGGTAGAAGCCAGAGCCCTTGAAGACCACGCCGACGGCCGAGAAGACCTTGCGGAGCCGCCCCTCGCAGCTGGGGCACGTGGTCAGCGCGTCGTCGGTGAACTTCTGCACCGCCTCCAGGCCGTTGCCGCACTCGGTGCACTGGTACTGGTACGTGGGCACTTGTCTTCCTCCTGCACTTCCCCCTGGCACTCTCGCCTGATGAGTGCTAACGACGGTCAATGATGCGGCATTCCGCCTGATCAGTCCAGCGCCGCAGGTGTGAGATACCACCGGCGGCGCGCCCGACCGCCCGAACGGGCGGGTACGGACGATCGCACGGTCGCACGCGGACGGCCTCGTCCGGTGGCTGCGGCGGCCCCCGGTTCAGCCCTTCGCGGCGCCCACCAGCCGTGCCCGGCCACCGCCGTGGGCGGCCGGGGTCCGGTCCGGCGCGGCGGCAGCCGCACTCTCGGAGGAGGCCCGGCCGACCGCCGCGGCGACGGCGCCCGCGGTGACCGCGGCGCCCGCCGTGCCGTCGCCGGCCGCGGTGGTCGGGCCGCCCGTCGCGGGGGCGACCAGCAGCCGTCGCAGGACGACCAGGGCGAGCAGCCCCAGGCCGGCGCCGGCCACCGGCACCAGGAATCCGGCGGAGGGTCCGTGGCCGTCGATCAGGCGGCCCGCGACCGTCGAGCCGGTGGCGAGGCCGAGGCCGATCGCACCGGTGAGCCAGGTGAAGGCCTCGGTCTTCGCGCCGTCCGGGACCAGCGTCTCGACCAGCGTGTAGCCGGTGATCAGGGTCGGCGCG
The DNA here is from genome assembly GCF_042673745.1 of Kitasatospora sp. NPDC057015. Lineage (NCBI taxonomy): Bacteria > Bacillati > Actinomycetota > Actinomycetes > Kitasatosporales > Streptomycetaceae > Kitasatospora > Kitasatospora sp. NPDC057015. Next base: position 72,722 of record NZ_JBHUSG010000003.1, on the reverse strand, counting down.
ATGGCCAGGCCGCAGACCAGCCCGGCGAGCGTGAGCGAGGTCAGGTCGGGCATCGCCCACAGCGTGGAGCAGCCCAGGACCAGCAGGGCGTAGCTGCCGAGCATCCGCCCGCGGGCCGAGCGGCGCCAGGCGACCATGCCGTAGAGCACGCCGGCCAGCATCGAGCCGCCGGCGAACACGCCGTACACCAGGCCGCTGGCGCCGGGGCGTCCGGCGGCCTCGGCGAAGGCGGTGACCGAGACCTGCATGGCACCGAACACGGTGCCGACGCCGAGGAACGCGCCGGCCAGCAGCCGGACGCCGGGGGAGGCGAGGGCGGAGACCCGCCGGGCGCCCGGAACCCGGGGGTGGCGGGCCGGTGCGGTGCCCCGCCGGGCGGCGAAGGCGAGCCCGCCGACGACGGTCAGTGCGGCCTCGGCCACCAGACCGGCGGCGGGCGTGACGCCGGTGGCGATGGCGGTGGCGAGCACCGGGCCGACCACGAAGGTGAACTCGTCCGTCACGGACTCGAAGGCGAAGGCGGTGTTGAGGGTGCCGGGCGAGGAGTCGGCCAGCCTGGCCACCCAGCGGGCCCGGACCATCGCGCCGATCTGCGGCACGCTGGCGCCGGCCGGGGCGGCGGCGAGGAGGAGCGCCCAGACCGGGGCGTGCCCGAGGGCCAGCGCGATCAGCGCGCCGACCGAGAGGGCGTGCACCAGGACGCTCGGGAGCAGTACGGCGGACTGGCCGTAGCGGTCGGCGAGCCGACCGGTCTGCGGGCCGACGAGGGCCTGGGCGACGGCGGAGACCGCCGCGACCACGCCGGCCGTGCCGTACGAGCCGTGGGTGTCGAGGACCAGCAGCACGATGCCCAGGCTGAGCATGGCGTAGGGCAGGCGGGCCGCGAAGGCGGGTACCAGGAACCCCCGGGCGCCCGGGGTGCGCAGCAGCGTTCCGTACCCGACGCGTGCGGGGGTTTTGTCGACCGTTCGGCGGGCCGTCACGGTCGGTCCTTCCTGCTGCCTGGTAGCGCAGCAGGGGTACGGGTGGCCCCGACGGCGCCGAGAGTCGTCCTCTCGCGCGTCGACCGGGGTAGATACCGGGCCCGGCGGTGGGTGCTGCGGGCCGCGGCCGCCGAGCGGTCGCGCCAACTCTGCTTCAGGCAGATGTTGCGGATGTGTCAGTCATCGTTCGCGTTGCTTATACGCGCGTAGACACGCGCTTTCCTCCACAGTACAGGCTCGCCGCCCCGTCGCCCTGTCGAATCGAGGTGAACACCTGGCGACAGGGCGGCATTCCAGGGGAGGCCGAGCACGTGGGGGGCGCCTGCCCGGCGCCCCGCGGCCCGTGACCCGGCCGCGGCCCGCCCTGCGGCCGCCGCCCCCGCCCCCGCTCCCGCTCCCGCGGGCCGTCGGTCGGAGCCCTATCGCCCGTTCAGCCAGCCGGCCAGCTTGCCGCCCTTGTCGACCGCCCGCAGCCGCTTCTCCGCGGCCTCGCCGACGGCGTCGGTGGTGACCACGAGCAGTTCGTCCCCGCCGCGCAGCACGGTGGCCTTGTCCGGCACGAAGCTCGCGCCCTCGCGGACCACCAGGGTCACCGCGGCCCCGGTGGGCAGGCGCAGCTCGCTCACCTCGACCCCGGACATCCGCGAGGTGGGCGAGAGCGTCACCGACAGCAGCTGGCCGTGCAGCTTCTCCAGCGGGGCGGACTCGATGCCGAGGTCCTGGCCCATCGCGCCCTCGGAGACCTTCAGCCACTTGGCCACCCAGGGCAGGGTGGGCCCCTGGATCAGGGTGAAGACCACCACCAGGATGAAGACGATGTTGAAGATCTCCTGGGCCCTGGGCGCGCCCGACACCAGCGGGATGGTGGCCAGGACGATCGGCACCGCCCCGCGCAGCCCGGCCCAGCTCAGCAGCGCCTGCTCGCGCAGCGGCAGCCCGAAGGGGGTGAGGGTCAGCACCACCGAGAGCGGGCGGGCGAGCAGCACCAGGACGGAGCCGATGACCAGTGCGGGGACGACCGCGGAGCCCATGCTCGACGGCGTGCAGAGCAGGCCGAGCAGGACGAACATGCCGATCTGCCCGATCCAGGCCAGCCCGTCCGCGAAGCCGCGTACCGCCGGGCCGTGCGGCAGCTTGGCGTTGCCGAGGATGACCGCGCAGACGTAGACGGCCAGGAAGCCCGAGCCGTGCAGCAGGGCGCCGCCCGCATAGGCGAGCACGGTGAGCGCCAGGACGGCGATCGGGTAGAGCCCGGAGGAGGGCAGGGCGACCTGCTTGACCGCGTAGGCGCCCAGCTTGCCGACGGTGAGGCCGACGGCGGCGCCGATCGCCAGCTCGGCGACGATGACGCCGGTCAGGACGTACCAGGAGTCCGCCTCGCCGGTGGTGGCGAAGGCGACGACCAGGATGACCACCGGGGCGTCGTTGAAGCCCGACTCGGCCTCCAGCAGGCCGGTCAGCCGGTGCGGCAGCGGAACCATCCGCAGGACGGAGAAGACGGCGGCGGCGTCGGTGGAGGAGACGATCGCGCCGAGGAGCAGGGCGGCCCGCCAGTCCAGGCCGACCAGGTAGTGCGCGCCGGCCGCGGTGACGAAGACGCTGATCGCGACCCCGACGGTGGCCAGCACGACGGCGGCCGGCATGACCGGTCTGACCTCGCGCCAGCTGGTCTTCAGGCCGCCCTCGGCGAGGATCACGACCAGGGCCGCGTAGCCGAGCACCTGGGTGAGCTCGGCGTTGTTGAAGGTGATGCCCAGGCCGTTCTGACCCAGTGCCACCCCGATGCCGAGGTAGATCAGCAGGCTGGGGAGTCCGGACCGGGTGGAGATGCGCACCGCGACCACCGCGACCAGCAGGATCACGGAGAACTCGAGCAGGAAGTGGTTCAGGTGGTCAACAGTCACGCAGGGGCACCTCGGGCAGCGGGTGGACGGGGTGGCTGACGGATCGTCACGGGGGGATCGTTACTCAGTCTAACATTTTACCCGCTCTTTAGTTTGGGGCCTTTTCCGCGGCCTCCCCGGCCCGGCCCGCCGGCGCCGCTGCGGTCCGGTGGCCGCCCCGACCCCGGGCAGCCGCCCGTGCGTCCCCGGCCCGCCCGGTCCGTCGGTGCCGGCGCGCCCCGGCGCCCTGCCCGGCCGGCCCGGCCGGGGCCCCGGATTCCACGGTGGGCGTCCCCCGTGCACGGCCGCCACCGGAGTCGGCCTAATGTGGTGACCTGTCACGGCCGCAACCCGAGACCCGCCCGCCCGTCGCCCACCGTCACCCTGCGAGGACGCCCTCCGGGCGACAACGTTTGATGCCAAGGACCCAGATGCCCCGCTCGAAGAAGTTCCGGCGCGCCCGTCTGATCGTGCTCACGCTGGCCGTGCTCCTGGTGGCCGGAGTCGGATACGGCGGCTACCGGGGGGTGGCCGCGGTCCGCGCGTCCTTCCCCGACGTCAACGGCAGCGTCAAGGTGGCGGGGCTCTCCGCGCCGGTGGACGTCGAGCGGGACGCCAACGGCATCCCCCAGCTCTACGCCGACACCCCCGTCGACCTGTTCCGCGCCCAGGGCTACGTGCAGGCCCAGGACCGGTTCTGGGAGATGGACGTACGACGGCACATCACCTCCGGGCGGCTCGCCGAGATGTTCGGCGCCGGCCAGGTCGAGACGGACACCTTCCTGCGCACCATGGGCTGGCGCCAGGTGGCGCAGAAGGAGTACGACACCCAGCTGGAGCCGGAGACCAAGAAGTACCTCGACGCCTACGCCGAGGGCGTCAACGCCTGGCTCGCCGAGCACCCGGGCGGTGAGAGCGCCTCGTTGGAGTACGCCCTGCTCGGCGTCGCCAACGCCGACTACAAGCCCGAGAAGTGGACGCCCGTCGACTCGGTGGCCTGGCTGAAGGCGATGGCCTGGAACCTCTCCGGCAACCTGCAGGAGGAGATCGACCGCTCGCTGCTGAGCCAGGACTTCTCCGCGGACAAGATCGCCCAGCTGTACCCGGAGTACCCGTACGCCCGAAACGGCACCATCGTGAAGACCGGCAGCGTCAGCGGCGACACCTACAAGCCGGCCGACGGCTCCTCGGCGCCGCCCGCCGCCCCCACCGCGCAGGGTGCGGTGGCCGCCCAGGGCCTGCTCAAGGACGTCGCCGACCGCATCGACGCGATGCCGCAGCTGCTCGGCCGCCAGGGCCAGGGCATCGGTTCCAACTCCTGGGTGGTGGCCGGCAGCCACACCACCACCGGCAAGCCGCTGCTCGCCAACGACCCGCACCTCGGCCCCGGGATGCCCTCGGTCTGGTACCAGATGGGCCTGCACTGCCGCTCGGTCTCGCCGACCTGCGCCTTCGACACCGCCGGGTTCACCTTCGCCGGCATGCCGGGCGTCGTCATCGGCCACAACGCCAACATCACCTGGGGCTTCACCAACCTCGGCGCCGACGTGACCGACCTGTACCTGGAGAAGGTCACCGCGCCCGACAGCTACCTGGTGGACGGCAAGGAGGTGAAGTTCGAGCTGCGCAAGGAGACCATCAGGGTCGCCGGCGGCGAGGACCGCACCATCACCGTCCGCACCACCCAGAGCGGCGCGCCGCTGATCTCCGACGCCAGCTCCGAGCAGCGCAACGTGGGCACCTACGCCCCCAACGGCAACGCCGCCCCGGACCGCGGCACCACCGGCTACGGCGTCGCCCTGCAGTGGACCGCCCTGACCCCCGGCAAGACCATGGACGCCGTCTTCAAGCTCGACCGCGCCGCCGGCTGGGACGACTTCCGGGCCGCCGCCAAGGACTTCGCCGTCCCCGCGCAGAACCTCATCTACGCCGACACCAAGAACAACATCGGCTACCAGGCCCCCGGCAACATCCCGGTCCGCGGCTCCGGCGACGGCACCTACCCCTCGCTCGGCTGGGACTCCTCGTACGGCTGGAAGGGCTCCATCCCCTTCACCGCGCTGCCCTACAGCTTCAACCCGGCGTCCGGCTTCATCGTCACCGCCAACCAGGCCGTGGTCGATCCGACGTACAAGTACCCGCTCACCAAGGACTGGGAGTACGGCACCCGGGCCAAGGAGATCACCGACCAGATCGAGGCCAGGCTCAAGAACGGCGGCAAGATCTCCCCGAACGACATGCAGTCCGTCCAGCTGGACAACACCAGCGTGATGGCCCAGACGCTCGTCCCGCTGCTGCTCAAGGTCCAGATCGACGACCCCTACGTGCGTGAGGCCCAGGACCTGCTGAAGGACTGGAACTTCCACCAGGACGCCGACTCGGCCGCCGCCGCGTACTACAACAGCGTCTGGCGCCAGCTGCTGAACCTCGGCTTCGGCCAGAAGTTCCCCGCCGCCCTGCGCGCCGAGGACAACTGCCTGCTGGTGCACGCGCCGACCGACCCGACCAAGCCCGACACCACCACCTCGATCGTCACCGAGTGCGGCACCCGGGACCCGGGCAAGGCCCAGCCCGACGGCGGCGACCGGTGGATGGAGGTCGTCCGCCAGCAGCTGACCCAGCCCGAGAGCGACTGGTGGACGTACATCGACGCCGAGCACCACGAGCAGAAGGGCCTGAACAACCTGCTCGCCGAGGCCCTGAAGGACGCCCGCCAGGACCTCACCTCGCTGCTCAGCAAGGACATCTCCACCTGGAGCTGGGGCCGTCTGCACACCCTGACCCTGCGCGAGCAGACCATGGGCACCGACGACTCCTCGATCGCCTCCGGGCTGGTCCACAAGATGCTCAACCGGGGGCCGTACGAGCTCTCCGGCGGCACCGCCGCGGTGGACGCGGCCGGGTGGAACGCGGCGGCCGGCTACCAGGTCGACTGGATCCCCTCGATGCGGATGGTGGTCGACCTGAGCGACTTCGACGCGTCGCGCTGGATCAACGTCGGCGGCGCCTCCGGACACGCCTTCCACCAGAACTACAACGACCAGACCGACCTGTGGGCCAAGGGCCAGCTGCTGCCCTGGGCGTACTCCAAGGACGCGGTCGCCAAGGCGACGAAGAACAAGCTGGTCCTCACCACCGGCTGACCGCCGCCGCTGTCACCCCCCCGGCCGTCACCGCCCCCGGCCCGCACCGCCCCGGCCGTCACCCGGCCGCCCGCCCGCGCGGGCCCAGGCGGTGCACCCCGGAGGGGGTGACGGCCGCGTCCACCGGCAGGTCGTGCGGCTCGGCCGGCACGTGGTCCAGCAGCTCGTCCTCGTAGAGCAGGGTGGCCAGCAGCGGGTGCGCCCCGGCCCCGGCCAGCCGGGCCAGCACCCGGTCGTAGCTGCCGCCGCCCCGGCCCAGTCGCAGGCCGCGGCGGTCCACCGCCAGGCCCGGCAGCAGGACCACCGCCGCCGCGGTGACGGCCTCCGGGCCCAGCCGCGGTCCGGTCGGCTCCAGCAGCCCGCGTGTCGCCGGGGCCAGCGCCCCCGCGCCCTCGTACGATGCCCAGTCCAGGTCGTTGTCGGCCAGCAGGACGGGCAGCAGCACCCGCACCCCGCGCCCGGCCAGCGCGTCCAGCAGCGGCCGGGTGCCCGGCTCGGCGCCCACCGAGACGTACGCGGCCACGGTCTGCCCCGGCGCGGCCAGCAGCCCCGCGTGACCCGCCAGGGCGGCCGCGGCGCTCTCCCGCGACTGCGCGGAGGCGGCCCGCCGCGCGGCCAGCAGCCGTGTCCTCAGTTCCGCCTTCTCGTTGTGCAAGGGATCCTCCACAGCTCTGTGTCCGGTGACGGTCAGAGCCTGACATGCGGAAGGCGCCCCGAATGTCCACCGCGCTGCTGGTCCAGGCCATGGCCGTCCTGAGCGTTCCGGCGCTCGCCGGCGCCTCCCTGCTCGGGGTCCGGCTACGCTGCGGCGACTCGGGCGCCTCCCTCCGCGAGGCGGGTCTGCGCGGGCGGATCACCGAACTGGAGGAGCGCTGCGCCGAGCTGGAGCGCACCGCCTCCTGCGACCCGCTCACCGGGGCCTGGAACTACCGGCACCTGCAGCTCACCCTCGGCCGGGAGATCGAGCGGGCCCGCCGCGCCGACCAGCGGGCCGACCGGCAGGACCAGCCGCACCCGCTGGCCCTGCTGATGCTGGAGATCTCCGGCTTCGACGCGATCATCACCGAGCAGGGGCGCGGGCGCGGCAACGCCATACTGCGCGACCTCGTCCAGCGCCTGGGCATGGAGATCCGCCGCTCGGACACCCTCGGCCGGTACGGCGGCCAGGAGTTCCTGGTGCTGCTGCCGGACACCGGGGTCGAGGGCGCCGTCCAGGTGGCCGAGCGGCTGATCTGGTCGGTGCGCCGGCACCGCCTGCTGGAGTGGTCCACCGGCCCCCGCGAGCCGCGCCCGGCGCCCGGCAACGGCCTCACGGCCGCCGTCGGCATCGCCGTCCTGCCCAGGGACGGCGCCCACGCCGCGCTGCTGCTGCGGGCCGCCGACCGGGCGCTCACCGAGGCCAAGCAGGCCGGCGGCGACTGCTGGCGCGGAGCGAGCCCGCCGCGGCCCGCCGTGGCGCCCCCGCGGCACGGGTCCCCGCCCGGCGCGCCCGGGCGGCCCGCCGCGGCGGCCCCGGTCGTCGACGCGCCCGCGCCCGAAGCCCCCGCGCCCGACGCCGCCACGGCTGCCGCCCCCGCCGCCGATGCCGAGGTCCAGGGCCCGCCGGCCGGGGAGGCCCCCCGGGAGGACGGCGGACACCCGCGTCCGGAGGCGGTGCACGATCGGCCCCGGGACCCGGGTAGCCTGTCGCCAAGTAACGGAGAGGGGACCCTCACCCCCGCCGTCGAGCCGGCCCCGCCGAGTACTGTCGCCGCAGGCCGCGATGGTTGTTCATAGCGACTTCATCCTGCTCACAGCTCGGTCTAAACACACCTTAGTAAGGTAAACGAATGACGACGACCTCCCGCACTCCTGTGACCAAGGCCGTGGTGCCCGCAGCCGGCCTGGGGACACGGTTCCTGCCGGCCACCAAGGCCACACCCAAGGAGATGCTGCCGGTCGTGGACAAGCCCGCCATCCAGTACGTCGTCGAGGAGGCCTCCTCCGCGGGCCTGTCCGACATACTGATGGTGACCGGCCGCAACAAGCGCGCCCTGGAGGACCACTTCGACCGCGCCTACGAGCTGGAGGAGCTGCTCGTCCGCAAGGGCGACCAGGACCGCCTGCGCCGGGTACGGGAGTCCGTCGAGCTGGCCAACATGCACTACGTGCGCCAGGGGGACCCGAAGGGCCTCGGCCACGCCGTCCTGGTCGCGGAACAGCACGTCGCCGGCCAGCCGTTCGCCGTCCTGCTCGGTGACGACCTGATCGACCCGCGCGACCCGCTGCTCTCCCGCATGATCGAGGTGCAGCAGGAACTCGGCGGTTCCGTCGTCGCGTTGATGGAGGTCGAGCCCTCCCAGATCCACCTCTACGGCTGCGCCGCGGTCAAGGCGAACGGCTTCGGCGACGACGTCTTCCGGGTGACCGACCTGGTCGAGAAGCCGGACACCGCCGACGCCCCCTCCAACTACGCCGTGATCGGCCGTTACATCCTCGACCCGGCCGTCTTCGACGTCCTGCGCGACACCCCGCCCGGCCGCGGCGGCGAGATCCAGCTGACCGACGCGCTGCGCGTCCTCGCCGGCCACGACGAGGACAACGGCGGCCCGGTGCACGGCGTGCTCTTCAAGGGCCGCCGCTACGACACCGGCGACCGCGCCGACTACCTGCGCGCTATCGTCCGACTGGCGTCCGAGCGCGAGGACCTGGGCCCGGAGTTCCGCTCCTGGCTGAAGAGCTTCGTCCGCGACGAGATGCAGGACTGACCCACGACTGAGAGCGAGTGAGCGATGACCGGGCCCACGGAGCGTGCCACCCAACCCGCAGCCTGCTGCGACGCCCCCGCGGACCAGGCATCGCCCGTCGCCGCCCCCCGCATGTGGACGGTCGACGAACACCTCGCGGACGTCCTGGCCGCCGTCGCCCCGCTGCCCGCCATCGAGCTGCAGCTGCTCGACGCCCAGGGCTGCCGGCTCGACGAGGACGTGGTCGCCACCGGTGACCTGCCGCCCTTCGACAACAGCTCGATGGACGGCTACGCGGTCCGCACCGCCGACACGGCCGGCGCCACCGGGGAGTACCCCTCGGTGCTGGCCGTGGTCGGCGACATCGCGGCCGGCGCCGGGGACCTGCCCAAGGTCGGCCCCGGCCAGTCCGCCCGGATCATGACCGGCGCCCCGGTGCCCCCCGGCGCCGAGGCCGTCGCACCGGTCGAGTGGACCGACGGCGGCACCGGCACCGGCCAGGCCGCCGAGGCGATGACCGCCGCGGTGCCCGACGAGGAGGTCCGGGTGCTGCGCCCCGTCCCGGCGGGCGCCCACATCCGCCGTCGGGGCAGCGACATCGCCGCCGGCGACGAGATCCTCACCAGCGGCACCCTGCTCGGCCCCACCCAGCTCGGCCTGCTCGCCGCGATCGGCCGGGCCACCGTGCGGGTCCGCCCGCGCCCGCGGGTGGTGGTCCTCTCCACCGGCAGCGAGCTGGTGCAGCCCGGCGAGCCCGTCGGCCCCGGCCGGATCTCCGACTCCAACAGCTTCACCCTCACCGCCGCCGCGCGGGACGCCGGCGCGATCGCCTACCGGGTCGGCGGCGTGCCCGACGACGCCGCCGTCCTGCGGGGCGTGCTGGCGGACCAGCTCGGCCGCGCCGACCTCATCGTCACCAGCGGCGGCGTCAGCGTCGGCGCCTACGACGTGGTCAAGGAGGCCCTGCAGGACGGCGACGGGGCCGGCACCGTCGACTTCCGCAAGCTGCGGATGCAGCCCGGCAAGCCCCAGGGCTTCGGCCGGATCGGGGGCCCCGGCGACCCGGGCGTCCCGCTGCTGGCCCTGCCGGGCAACCCGGTCAGCGCGTACATCTCCTTCGAGCTCTTCGTCCGCCCGGTCATCCGGACCATGCTCGGCGCCCCCGACATCCACCGCCCGGTGGTCCGCGCGCTCTGCCCGGTCGAGCTGCGCTCGCCGGCCGGCCGCCGGCAGTTCCTGCGCGGGTGGTACACGCCCGACGGCCGGGTGGAGCCGGTGGGCGGCGAGGGATCGCACCTGGTCGGCGCGCTGGCCAGGGCGAACTGCCTGATCACCGTCCCGGAGGAGGTCACCGCCCTGCCGGCCGGCGCCGAGGTCGACGTCGTCCTGCTGACCGCCTGACGGCACCCGGCGCGAGCGGAGCGGGCACCGGGCCGGGGGCCGCCGCGGGCGAGCGGGCGAAAGTACCGCCCAGCCTGCGGCCCCTCCCACCCGGCGGCCGGGCCTGGGGGTACGGTAGCGCGGTATTCGACCCGTCATCCTGGAGCACCCGTGACGACCACACCACCCGGCGACCGCCTCACCCACGTCGACGACAGCGGCGCCGCCCGCATGGTCGACGTCTCCGAGAAGGCCGCCACCGTGCGCACGGCGGTCGCCGCCGGACGGGTACGGGTCTCCGCCCGGGTCGTCGAACTGCTGCGCGGCGAGGGAGTGCCCAAGGGCGACGCCATCGCGGTGGCCCGGATCGCCGGGATCATGGGGGCGAAGAAGACCCCCGAGCTGATCCCGCTCTGCCACCCGATCGCGATCTCCGGCGTCGAGGTCGACCTCACCGTCGCCGACGAGGCGGTCGAGATCACCGCCACCGTGCGGACCGCCGACCGCACCGGCGTCGAGATGGAGGCCCTGACGGCGGTCGCCGTCGCCGGCCTCGCCGTCATCGACATGGTCAAGGCCGTCGACAAGGGCGCCGCCATCGAGAACGTCCGGGTGCTCAGCAAGACCGGTGGCAAGAGCGGCGACTGGCACAGCGGTGAACAGCCCACGGGGAGCGCCAAATGAAGGCGCTCGCCGTGACCGTCTCCAACCGCGCCTCGGCGGGCGTGTACGAGGACAGGGGCGGCCCGCTGCTGGTGGCGGGCCTGCGGGAGATGGGCTTCGAGGCGGACGGCCCCCGGGTGGTGCCCGACGGCGACCCGGTCGAGGCCGCCCTGCGCGAGGCCGTGGCGGCCGGCTACGACGTGGTGCTGACCACCGGCGGCACCGGCATCTCGCCGATGGACCTGACCCCGGAGATGACCGCCCGCGTGATCGACCGGCAGATCCCCGGGATCGCCGAGGCGATCCGCGCCCACGGCCGGGAGAAGGTCCCCACCTCGGCACTCTCCCGCGGTCTCGCGGGCCTCGCCGGACGGACCCTGGTGGTCAACCTCCCCGGTTCGACCGGCGGGGTCCGGGACGGCCTGGCCGTCCTGCGACCGCTGCTCGCGCACGCCGTCGACCAACTGGCCGGCGGTGACCACGCCCGGCCCGACGCCTCCCGTCCACCGGGCCCGGGCGGCGCGTCCGCGACCGCCGGCACGCCGGTGCCCGGAGGGTCCGACGCCGCGGACGGGAGCGGGCACTGAACGCCGGCTGGCCGGTCGAACTCCACGAGGGGGATGTCACGCTGCGCCCGATCAGGGCACGTGACCAGCGGGACTGGCAGGAGGTCAGCCGCCGCAACCGGGACTGGCTGCGCCGCTGGGAGGCGACCGTTCCGCCGTCCCCCGCCGGCCGCCCCGCCGGGCCCCGGCCCACCTACCGGCAGATGGTGCGCTACCTGCGCGGCGAGGCCTCGGCCGGGCGGATGCTGCCCTTCGTGGTGCTCCACCGGGGGGAGCTGGTCGGTCAGCTGACCGTCGGCGGCATCACCTGGGGTTCGATGTGCTCGGCGAACGTCGGCTACTGGATCGACGAGGCCGTGGCCGGGCAGGGCATCATGCCGACGGCGGTGGCGCTTTCGGTGGAGCACTGTTTCGAGGTGCTCGGCCTGCACCGCATCGAGGTCTGCATCAGGCCGGAGAACATGCCGAGCCGCCGCGTGGTCGAAAAGCTCGGGTTCCGTTCGGAGGGAATGCGCCCCCGGTATCTCCACATCGACGGCGACTGGCGGGACCACCTGGTCTACGCGCTCACCGCGGAGGAGGTCCCGGAGGGGATGCTGGAGCGCTGGCGGGCGATCAGGTCGGGCCGGGACCATGGGAATTGAATACATGTTCGAAACAAATATCGATATGGCATCGCTGCCCCCGCGGACGGGCACAAATACCGGCAAAATAGTCGGAGAATCAGCTTGATCACACGACACGCCGCGCCAAATTGCTGCCGCGCCTTCCCCGACGCCCGTACGGTGTGAAACGTGAGCAGTAGCGGCCTTATCTACGCGGTCATCGTAGGGGCCTGGGCCGCCTATCTGGTGCCGATGTGGCTCCGCAGGCAGGACGAGCTCAACGAGGCGCGCCCGACGGAACGCTTCAGTACCGCCATCCGCCTGCTGGCCGGGCGTTCGGCGATGGAGCGGCGGGCATCCCGGGCCCTTGGCGACGACGCGCGCGACGAGCAGAGCACCGACGACCCGGGTGCCGACGGCCCGGACGCCGACGACGAGATCGCCGGCGAGCGGGTGGGGGACGAGCGCGGCCCCGGCGACCTGTCCGGCCCGGGCGGCGACCCGGCCGACCGGTCGCCCTCCGGCATGCCCGCCGGGGTCACCCCCGCGCCGCGGGCCCCGTCCGGGCCCGCCACGTCCGAGCCCGTCCCGTCCGGCCCGGCCTCCTCCGGCCCGGCGCCGGGCTGGGAGCGGTCGGACGCGCAGCGGCCCGACGGGCACACCGACCGGAACACCGACCGCGGCCCCGAGCGCACCGCCGACCGGGGGGCCGAGCCCCTCGCCGGCCGGCGGGCCGGGGTCGAGCGCAGGGCCAGGCTGCTGGCGCGCCGGCGCCGGATGGTCACCGTGCTCTTCCTGGCCTTCGCGCTGGGCGCGATCGTCGCGGCGGTGCTCGGGTTGGCCTTCCTGTGGGCCCCGGCGGTTCCGGCCGCCCTCCTGACCCTCTACATCGGCCACCTGCGCAAGCTGGAGCGCCAGCGCTTCGAGGTCAAGCTCGACCGGGACCGCGCCGCCCAGGCCGCCGAGCGGCTCCGGCAGCGGGAGAGCCGCCGCTCCGAGGGCGGCCGACCCGAGGCCGCCGGGGAGGACCGCGGTCGCCGCGACGGCGCCCGCCACGAGGACGGCCGGACCGAGCGCCGCCCGGCGGAGGCCCGTACCGAGGCCGTCCGTCCGGAGCTCCGCGCACCGGCCCATCGGCCGGCCCCGCACGACGCGGCGCACGCCGCCGACCGCGGCCGCCCGCACCTGCGGATCGCCACGGACCCGGCGCCGCACGAGGCCCGCCCCGGCACGGCGGCCTCGGCCCTGGTCGAGGCGACCGACCACGAGGAGTGGGTGGACGGCATGCGCGAGCGCGGCGCGGCCGGCCCCGACTCCTGGGAGCCCGTCCCCGTCCCGCTCCCCACCTACGTCACCGCCCCGGTGGCACCCCGCGTCACCCGCGACCTCGACCTGGGCGCCCCCGGCACCTGGAACGCCGGCCGCCCGACCGACGCCCGCAGCACCCCGCTCTTCGACCAGTACGCCGAGCCCCCCGCGGGTGCCCCCGCGGAGGACGGCTTCGACAGCCGCCCCAGGGCCGCCAACGAGTGACCGCCTCCGGAGCGCCCCACGTCCCACCAGGGCGCTCCGGGCGGGGGTGGTCACGAGCGGCCTGCGAAAGGTGCTAAAGTTTCTTCTCGTTGGGGCTGTGGCGCAGTCCGGTAGCGCACCTCGTTCGCATCGAGGGGGTCAGGGGTTCGAATCCCCTCAGCTCCACCCAATGTCAAAGGCCCTCCCGGGAAATCCGGGAGGGCCTTTGTCGTTCCTGCGGCGGTGGGGCGCGGCACCTGCCCCGGTTCGCCTCTGACGTTGCGTGGGGGCGGGGTTGACCTTCCCTCAGCTCGGGCGCGGCGCGTCTCGCGCCCCGGGGCCGACCGGCCGAGTGATCATCGCGAGCCGGACAGGTCGCCCCGCGGTGCGGTTGCGCGCCGTTCGCCCGTCCGGCCGGGTCGGGGTCCGGGCTCGGGGCGGTCCGTCAGGCGGCGGTCGAGCGACCGCTGGCCGGCGGCGATGCCGCGGACCGGCCAGTGCAGCAGGACGGCGAGGCAGAGCAGCCAGCCGATCGCGTGCACGGCCCAGACTCCGGCCATGGTCGGGCCGCCCCAGGCCTGGTGGTAGTCCGTGCCGGCGTACCAGAGGGGGTAGCCGAGGTTGCGGACGGTGTTGAAGGCGGCGTAGGCCGTCAGGGCGAGGCCCGCCAGGTCGAGCGGCAGGCCGAGCAGGGTCCGGGCGAGGACGCGGGGCCCGGTCCACCCCTCGACGCCGCTGGCGCGGGCCTGGAGCCGGGCGGCTCGCCGGCCCTGCCCGGCCGCCGCCAGGGCCAGGGCCGCGAGGGCGGCGGGCAGGGTCAGGAGGACACGGGTGGCGCGGCGGACGTCACTGCTGACGGGGGACACGGCGGGCTCCTCGCACTCGATCGGCTGGTGGTCCCAGCCTCGCCCGCGAGCCCGCCCGGGGCGTCACCCCGGGGAGCCGCATCCGGCGTCGTACCCCGGTATGACGGGCCGGCCCCCGCCAGGCCCCGGACGGGTCCCCTCGGGCGGCACCGGGCGGGTCAGTCGGTCTTGTCGCCGAGGGATTCCAGCAGGTCCCGCAGGGTGTCGGCGAGGGTGTCGCGCTGCGGTGCGGTGAGGCCGGAGAGCAGGCGGTGCTCGGTGTCGACGTGGTCGGGCAGGGCCTCGTCGATCAGGGCGCGGCCGTCGGCGGTCAGGGCGACGAACACCACCCGGCCGTCGGACTCGCTGGGTGTGCGGGTCACCAGGCCGCGGGCCTCCAGGCGGTCCAGCCGCTGGGTGACGGCGCCGGAGGTCACCATCGACGTCCGCATCAGCTCGGCCGGGGTCAGCCGGTGGGGCGGCCCGCTGCGGCGCAGGGTGGCGAGCACGTCGAAGGAGGCCGGGTCGAGTCCGTGCGCCGCGAAGGTCTTGCGGGTTTCGACGTCGAGCAGCCGGTAGAGCCGCTTGAGGCGTCCGATCACCGCCATCGGCGACACGTCGAGGTCGGGGCGCTCGCGGCCCCACTGCTCCAGCACCTTGTCCACGTGATCCGTCACCGGTCCAGTCTAGTCAATCTCTTAGCGGTGAGTTACTTTGTCTTAGTGCTAAGGAATCGAATCGGGATCATCCTGCTGACCGCGCTGGCGCCCGCCGTCTGGGGCAGCACCTACCTCGTCACGACCGAACTGCTGCCGCCCGGCCGGCCCCTGCTCGCCGGCGTGGTGCGCGCCCTGCCGGCCGGGCTGCTGCTCGTCCTGCTCACCCGGCGGCTGCCGCGCGGGGCCTGGTGGTGGCGCTCCCTGGTGCTCGGGGCGCTCAACATCGGCGCCTTCTTCGCCCTGCTCTTCGTCGCCGCGTACCGGCTGCCCGGGGGAGTCGCCGCGACCGTCGGCGCCGTCCAGCCGCTGCTGGTCGCCGGGCTCTCGGCCGGCCTGCTCGGTGAGCGCCTCACCCTGCGCACCGCCCTGTCGGCCGTCGCCGGCGTGGGCGGGGTCAGCCTGCTCGTCCTGCGCGCCGACGCGCGGCTGGACGGAATCGGGGTCGCCGCCGCCCTGGGCGGCGCGGTCGTGATGGCCGCCGGCGTCGTGCTCAGCAAGCGCTGGGCCTCGCCCGCACCACTGCTCGCCACCACCGGCTGGCAGCTCGTCGCGGGCGGCCTGCTGCTGCTCCCGGTCGCGCTGCTCGTCGAGGGGCCGCCGCCGGCGACCGTGACCGCCGCGAACCTGCTCGGCTACGGCTACCTCACGGTGGTCGGCGCGGCGGTCGCGTACGTGCTGTGGTTCCGCGGGATCCGTGCCCTGACCCCCACCAGCGTGACCTTCCTGGGGCTGCTGAGCCCGGTGGTCGCCACCCTGCTCGGCTGGCTGGTCCTCGGTCAGGACCTCAGTCTGGCGCAGGGCCTGGGCGGGGCGATCGTGCTCGCCGCCCTGATAGCGGCCCAGCTGCGCCGGCCCGTGCGGCGGGCCCCGGCCGTCCCGGGCCCCGGCGACGCCTTCCGGTCCGCCGACGCCCCCCTCCCGGTCGGCGCTCCTCTCCCGGCCGACGCTCCCGTCCCCGCCGGCCGCACGGAACCTGCCGACCGACCGGCCCCCGCCGACCGACCGGATCCCGCCGGCGGCCGGGCCCGCGGGGCCACCCGGTGGTCGCAGGCTCCGGCGGCGGCCGGCCCGGCCCGTCTCGGCAGCCGCGCCGGATGACCCCGCCCGGGCATCACCGAGAACCGGACCATCGAACGAAGGAGCTGACGGGTATGCGCATCACGGTGTTCGGAGCGGCAGGGAACGTGGGGAGCCGGGTGGTGGCCGAGGCGCTCGCCCGGGGGCACGAGGTCACCGCCGTCGTCCGCGACGCCGCCCGCTTCGCGGACCTGGACCCGGCGGCCCGCGCGCTGACCGGTGACGCGGGGGTGGTCGAGGACGTGGTCCGGCTGACCGGCGGGCAGGATCTGGTGATCAGTGCGACCCGTCCGGCGCCGGGCCGGGAGGGCGAGTTCGCCGCCGTCACCCGCGCGCTGCTGGCCGGGCTCGCCCGTACCGGCGTGCGCCTGCTGGTGGTCGGCGGGGCGGGCAGCCTGACCGTGCCCGGCTCCGGCGGCGCCCTGGTGACCGACGATCCGCATTTCCCGGCCGAATGGCGGCCGATCGCGCAGGCCTGCGGCGAGCAGCTCGCGGTCTGCCGGGCCGAGCCGGCGGTGGACTGGGCGTACGTCAGCCCGGCGGCCCTGCTGGAGCCGGGCGTCCGCACCGGCGGCTACCGGCTGGGCGCCGACGAGCTGCTGGTCGACGACCGGGGCGTCTCGGCGATCTCCATGGAGGACCTCTCGGTGGCCCTGCTCGACGAGGCCGAGCGGCCGCGCCACCACCGGGCGAGGTTCACCGTCGCGTACTGACGGTCGCCCGTGCGGTCGCGGGTGGTGCTGCGACGTCAGATTCCGTACGTGTACGGCTGACCGGAGGTGACCTGCACCTGACCATCGGCAGGGGAACCCAGCCTTCGGTGGCCGGTTTCGCTCGTGTACTGTCACCGGATTCGCACCACTCAGCTCCCGGCCGTGCTTTCCCCGCCCCGGGACCAGGCGAACACCGCTTGAAGGAGCATCCCGTGTACCGATCACTTCGCAGGTCGCTGCCGGCACTGGCCGCTGTCGGCATAGCAGTCAGCACCCCCCTCGTCCTCGCCGGAAGCGCGCAGGCCGTCTCCCACGGCAACCGCTGCGACTCGGTCAACGTGCAGTACTCCGTCGACAACGGCCAGCACTGGAAGGAGGACGGCCGACTGTCCCAGCCGTCCACCAAGATCCAGGTGCGCCTCGACCCCAAGTCCCAGCCCGCCGAGGGCTGCGAGTACAAGGTCTCGCTGGCCTCGTACAACACCGAGGGCCCGACCTGGGCCAAGTCCGGCACCCAGACCTTCCTCGGCTGGGACACCACGGTGCTCGGCGCCGACAAGCGTCAGGCGACCCTCGACGTCAGCTCGCACGCGCCGACCTGTTTCGGACAGATCGACCTCTACGGCACCGACAAGAAGCACGACGGTGCCAGCGCGCCCCTCCCGCACTACCCGAACGCGGTCTTCCCGCACGACCTGATCACGGCCTGGAACGGCGGCCAGCCGTGCAAGCCCACCCCGAGCACCAGCCCCACCGCCACCGTCACCCCGTCGACCTCGCCGTCGCCGACCGCCACGGTCTCGCCGACCGCGACCGTCACCCCGACCACGAGCGCCAGCCCCTCGGCCTCGCCGTCGGCCACGCCCACCACCTCGGCCTCGCCGTCCGCCTCGACGACCCCGACCACCACCGCGAGCGCCTCCGTGCCCGCGCCGGTGCCCACCGAGGCCGGCCCGGTCGGCACCCCGACCGTCGCACCCGTCTCCACCACGCCGGCCGAGAACCTGGCCAGCACCGGTGGCAACAGCTCGCAGACCATCGCCATCACGGCCGGTGGCGCCGCGCTGCTCGCCCTGGGCGGTGGCGCGGTGGTCCTCAGCCGCCGCCGCGCGCGCCGCAGCTGACGCACCGGGACGCCCCCGGGCGTCCGGGCAGCGGTACCTGAGCGGGCGTACCTGAGTAGGCCGCGCCCGAGCAGGAGCGCCTGAGCACCCGACCCCGGCGGTCGGGTCGCTCAGGCGGAAGGGCCCGACCGGGCGGACGACGTCCGCGCGGTCGGGCCCTTCGTGCTGCCGTCCGGGGGCGGATCGCCCCCGGACGGCGCGGTCAGCGTTGCCCGGCGCCCGGGTACTGGCCGGACTGCGGTGCCTGGCTGGGGCCCTGCGCCTGCGGTGGGACGGCGCCGTAGCGGGCCGGGCGCCGGCCGCGCGGGTGCCGGGTGAGGGTGTAGCCCGCGACGCCGGCGAGGGCGGCCAGGGCGCCGCCGGCGACCGTCCAGAACCACCGGCTGTTCACGCCGGAGAACCAGCCGGTGTACCAGTGCGACTCGGGCTCGACCGGGGCCGCGGCCCGGGCGCCGGCCGCCGGCACGGCGGTGCTGCCCGGGGCGACGGTGGCGCCGGCGTTCACCGGCGGCACCAGGGGGGCCTTGAGCGAGCCGCCCTCGGGCTGGGCGTCGTCCGGGTCGCCCTTGGCGGTGATGTGCAGCTGGACCGAGGCGGCCAGACCGAGGTCCTGCTGCGGCGCGTCGGCCACCGAGAGCCGTACGTAGTACGTGCCCGGCAGCGGGTCGCCGGACCACGGCTCGGCCCAGGAGCGGACCTGGCGCAGCGTGCAGCTGAGCGCGAGCGAGGTCGCGGTGGCCTCACCGGTCGCGTTCTGGGTGCCGGCGGTGCAGGACTGGCGCCGGCGCAGGCCGTCGAAGACCTCCACGCTCCAGGTCTGCGGGCCGTGCCGGTCGGCGGCCGCGGCCAGGGCGACGTTCAGCGTCACCGCGGGCGTCTGGCCCTCGGCGGCGGCGAACGCCCAGTAGAGGTAGTCGCCGGTGGAGGCGGAGACCTTGGCGTCCTGCCCGGGGGCCAGGGTGGTGGCGGTCAGGAAGGTCGTCCCGACCTTGCTGCTGGGCGCCGTGCTGCTCGCGGAGGGCGAGGGGGACGGCGACGCGGCCGAGGCGGCCGGGGCGGCCAGCGGCACCAGGACGGGTGCCAGGGCCAGGGCGGCGAGCGAGGTCCTGAGAGTGGTACGCATGGTCAGTTCTCCCGCCAGACAGCGATGCGCCAGCGTGCGATCCAGCCGAAGAGGAGGCCGGTCAGCAGGCCGGCGAGGGTCAGCACGAGCAGCAGGATCCAGCCGTGGCCGAGCCCCATCGCCGCGCCGTCCGGAGCCGGCGAGGCCGCCGCCAGGTCGACGGTCAGCTCCAGCGGGAGGCCCGGGTCCGCGGCCACGCCCGGCTGCGGGGCCAGGGAGTTGCTGATCACCAGGCAGACGTCGGTCTGCACCGCGCCGCTGGCCGAGGCCGAGGCGGAGGCGGAGACGGACGGCGAGGCCGAGCTCATCGCGGCCGACCAGCGCAGGCCGGTGGAGGCGACGTCGGTCCGGCCGCTGCTCGCGTCGGTGCCGCGGACCAGCTCCTGGCCGGCCGTGCTGGTCGCCTGCAGCAGTACGCCGTAGTCGCGGGCCACCGCCCGGTCGACCGAGACGCTGACGGAGGCGCGCAGCTCCTGCCCGGCCTTCACCGGCACCCGGTAGACGCGGTGCTCGGAGAACTTCTCCCGGTCGCTGTAGACGCCGGGCGTCAGCACCGGCGCGGTCGCGCAGGTGTCGGTGCCGGCGGTCTTGGTGGGCGTCACGGTGTAGGTGTCGACCGAGCGGTCGACCAGCTGCTTCACCTTGTCGGTGAGCTGCGCCTGGGTCCGGACGTCGGTGTAGGTGCCGCCGGTGGCGTTGGCGATGCAGAGCAGCTGCTGGCGGGTCTTGTCGTCGTGCGCCAGGCCGAGCGTGTCGACCACCAGGTGGATGCCCTGGGCGGCGAGTTCACGGGCCACGTCGCAGGGGTCCGGCGGGGCGCAGGAGTCCTCGCCGTCGGTGATCAGCACGACCCGGCGGGTGGTCTCGCCCTTGCCGAGGTCCTGGGCCGCGCCGCGCAGCGCCAGGCCGATCGGGGTCCAGCCGGTGGGCCGCAGGGTGGCGACGGCGGTCTTCGCCTCGACCTTGTTGGTCTTGCCGACCGGGAAGAGCTGCTTGGTGTCCAGGCAGCCCTGCGTCTTGTCGTCCCCGGGGTAGTTGGCGCCGAGGGTGCGGATGCCGAAGTCGGTCTCCGCGGGCAGGGCGTCGATCACCTCGTTCAGCGATTGCTGGGCCACCGAGATGCGGCTCTTGCCCTCGATGTCGGTGGCCCGCATGGAGCCGCTGACGTCCAGGACGAGGTCGACCTTGGGGGCCTCCCCGGTGGCCTTGGCGGTGGCGCCGCCTGATGGTTCGTCGGCATGGGCGGGCAGGCCGCTGAGCAGCGCACCGCCCGCTATCGCGAGAGCGGCCAACAGGCTGCCGAGCCTGGCCGTCGGTCGTCGGTCGGTAGTCACCCGGCGAATCCTAGGGATCATCAGTTCGCGATGGCCAACGCGGGGCCCGCCCTGACGCCGATCGAACACGCCGCGAACTACCCTGCCGGGCAAAGGGATGGGAGGGGCGGATGCGGCTGACGGGCGTCGGCAAGCGCTACGGCCGGGGCGGGCGGTGGATCCTGCGCGGAGTCGACCTCGCCCTGGAGCCGGGCGCGCTGGTCCGGATCGAGGGGGCCAACGGCAGCGGCAAGTCCACCTTGCTGAAGCTGGCGGCCGGCATCGAGCGGCCGAGTGCGGGGCGGGTGCAGAGCCCCGGGCGCCGGGCGTACGTACCCGAGCGGTTCCCGCCCGCGCTGCCCTTCGACGCCCGCGGCTACCTGGTCGCGCTCGGGCGGGTGCACGGCCTGCCGGCGGCCCGGGCGCGGCAGCGGGCCGAGTACTGGCTGGAGCGCCTCGGCGTCGCCGGGCAGGCGGGCGTCCCGCTGAGCCGGCTCTCCAAGGGCACCTGCCAGAAGGTGGCGGTCGCCCAGGCGCTGCTCGCCGACGCGGACCTCCTGCTGCTGGACGAGGCGTGGACGGGACTGGACGGGCCGGCCCGGGCCCTGCTGGACGAGGCCGCCGCCGAGCGGGCCGGGTGCGGCGGCGTCGTCCTGTTCGTCGACCACGACCCGAACCGGCTCGCCGGGCTGACCACCGCCGCGCACCGGGTCGGGGAGGACGGCGGCCTGCACCCGGTGGCCACCGCGACGGCCACCGCCGGGGGCCCGCGGGTGGAGATCGACGCGGACTCCCCGGACGGGCCGCTGGCCGCACTGCTGCCCGCCCGGCTGCCCGGCGACCCGGTCCGGACCGCACTGGCCGGGGCGGGGGTGCGGCTCACCGTCCCGGCCGGGCACGCGGAGGCACTGCTGCGCCGACTGCTCGCCGGCCGGCCCGCCGTCCGGATCCTGGCGCTGCGCCGCCTGCCGGAGCCGTCGGCGGGCCCGCCCGGCCCGGGTGCGGCCGGGGCGGGTTCCGGGGCGGCGCGGACGGCGGCCGGGGCGGCCGGGGCGATCGGGGAGGCGGGCGCGTGAGGGCGCTGGTCCGCTATCAGGCGGCGCTGCTGCTGCGCTCGTACGGCTGGCTGCCGCCGTTCCTGGCGTACGTCCTGCTGATGGTGGTCGGGGTCACCCCGGGCGATCCGCTGCTGGGCAGTCAGGCGGTCGGTGCGGCCGTGCTGCTGCCGGTGAGCGCCTGGCTGGTCCGGGCGGTGCTGACCGCGGAGCCGGCCGCCTCGCGGGCCTGCCTGGCGGCGGCGGCCACCGCCCCGCGGGTGCAACTGGCGGCGCTGCTCACGGCCCTCTCGGCCGGCCTGGCGCTGGCGCTGGGCGGGGCGCTGGGACTGCTGGCAGTCTGCGGTCCGGTCGGCGACGCCGGGGTGCCGCGGACGCCGGCCGCGGCGGCGGTGGCGGCCGGGCTGCTCGCCTCCGCGGTCTGCGTGCTGCTGGGGGTGGCGGTCGGCGCGCTCTGCAACCGGCCGGTGCTGTCGCGCGCCCAGTACGGGATCCCGCTGGCCCTGGCCGCGGCGACGCTGGTACTGGTGGCGCCGTCGTCGCCGGCCAACGCGGCCGTCCGGGGCCTGGTCGACGCCGCGCGGACGGGACGGGTCGGGTACGCCTGGGGGCCGCTCGTGCTGGCGGGGGCGCTGCTGGCGGTGGTGGCCGCCGTCACCGGCCGGCTGGCGGGTCGGCGGGCGGAGTGAGCCGCCGGGGCGGGCCGGGCGGTAGGGGCGGCCGGGCTCGGCGCAAAAACAGGACACACCGGCACTAAAGGAAATAAATATGGCTATTCCTCGCTAGGGTGACGCGCAGGGCCCGGGGCACCGCCGCACCGGTGTCTCCCGGCCCCGGCCGGCACGCTCGACGAGTTGGAAGGACCTCCCGTGAGCAACCTGTTCGCGATCGCCTACCCGGATGTCGCCACCGCCCAGGCGGTACGCAGCGAAGCCCTCGGCCTGCAGAAGCAGAAGCTGATCGACCTGGAGGACGCGGTCGTCGTGGAGCGCCGCGACGACGGCAAGATCAAGCTGCACCAGGCGGTGAGCACCACGGGCGCGGGCGCCGCCTCCGGTGCGCTCTGGGGCGGGGTCATCGGTCTGCTCTTCTTCATGCCGTTCCTGGGCGCGGCGATCGGCGGCGCCACCGGCGCTGCGGTCGGCGCCTCCACCGACATCGGGGTGGACGACAACTTCATGCGCCAGGTCGGCGACAAGCTCCAGCCGGGCACCGCCGCCGTGTTCCTGCTGGTCCGTACGGCGACGGCCGACAAGGTCGTCCCGGCGCTGGCGCGCTACGGCGGCGAGATCATCCAGACCTCGCTGTCCGACGAGGCGGAGGAGCACCTGAAGTCCGCGATCAAGTCCGCCCAGGGGCACGCCGCCTCCGTCTGAGGCCGGCGCCGCGGCGACCCCGGGGGCGGGCGGGCCACGGCCCGCCCGCCCCCGGGGCGGTTCCCCGTCCGGGACGGGCGCCTGGGCTCCGCCCGAGGCGGTCCGACCGGCCTCGACCCGGTCCGACCGCTCCGATCAGCGCGCACAGGGCCGAGCGGCCCCGCCGACTCCGAAGACCCCCCGACGAGCCCCGACAGGACGGTCCGTGGCGTCCCCATCCGCCGTGGCGCGCTCGACCGCCCGGCCCCGGCCGGTGAGCACCCGCCGCAACACCGAGCTCGCCCTGGTGCTGGCCGCCGTCCTGATCGCCGTGTTCGGCTACATCGAGGTCGGCGTCAACATCGACGGCACGGTGCCCTCCGGCGCCGCCGGCTACGGCGCGGCGCTCGGCGTCCTCGCCCTGCTGGCGCACGGTGTGATCCGCTGGAAGGCCTCCTACGCGGACCCGCTGCTGCTGCCGATCGCGGTCCTGCTCAACGGCGTCGGCCTGGTGGTCATCTACCGGCTGGACCGCGCCACCCCCCGCAGCGAGGCCGCCCCCACCCAGTTGCTCTGGTCCACCCTCGGGGTGGCGCTGTTCATCGCGGTGGTGCTGTTCCTGCGCGACCACAAGCGGCTGCAGCGCTACGCCTACAGCGGCGCGCTGGTGGCGCTGGTCCTGCTGGTGCTGCCGGTCCTCTTCCCGCCGGTGTACGGCTCGCGGATCTGGATCACCCTCGGCCCGCTCTCCTTCCAGCCGGGGGAGTTCGCCAAGATCCTGCTGGCGATCTTCTTCGCCGCCTACCTGGCCGTGCACCGCGACGCGCTGGCGCTGACCGGCCGGCGGATCTGGGGGGTCCGGCTACCGGTCGGCCGGGTGCTCGGACCGGTCCTGCTGATCTGGGCGGCCTTCGTCGGCGTCCTGGTGCTGGAGACGGACCTCGGCACCTCCCTGCTCTTCTTCGGCCTCTTCGTGATCATGCTCTACGTGGCCACCGCCCGCAGCGGCTGGATCGCCATCGGCCTGCTGCTGGCCGCGCTCGGAGCGGTGGGCGTGGGCTGGCTCTCCCCGCACGTGCACAGCAGGGTCACCGACTGGCTCGACCCGCTCGGCTCGATCACGGCCGGTCAGGGCGCCAACCAGATCGCCCAGTCACTGTTCGCCTTCGCCTGGGGCGGCATGCTCGGCACGGGCCTGGGCAACGGCCACTCCATCCTGATCGGCTTCGCCGCCAAGTCGGACTTCATCCTCGCCACCATCGGCGAGGAGCTCGGGCTGACCGGTCTGATCGCCCTGTTCCTGCTGTACGCGCTGCTGGTCGCGCGGGGCTTCCGGACGGGCATCGCGCTCACCGACCCGTTCGGCCGGCTGCTGGCGATCGGGCTGGCCGCCATCGTGGGCATCCAGGTGTTCGTGGTGGCCGGCGGCGTCCTCGCGCTGATCCCGCTCACCGGGATGACGCTGCCGTTCATCGCCCAGGGCGGTTCCTCCGTGGTGACCAACTGGATCATCGTCGCGCTGCTGGTGCGGATGAGCGACGCCGCCCGCCGCCCGGCGCCCCGCCCGGAGGAGGCCTGATGCCGCGCCGGCGCCGCGCGGGCGCCCCGGCGGACGGCCCGCAGGGCCTGCCGGGCATCTCCACCACCGGCCGCCGGGCCGGCGTCTTCTGCGTCCTGCTGATCGTCGCGCTGGCCGCCCAGGCCACCCGGGTGCAGGTGTTCCAGGCGAAGCGGCTCGACCACAACCCGGCGAACCAGCGCCTCACCGTCGAGCGCTACAGCCAGCCGCGCGGGAACATCCTGGTCGGCCCGGACAGCGTGACCGGTTCCGTCCCCACCGGCGGGCGCTACGACTACCGGCGGACGTACACCGACGGACCGCTGTACGCCGCCGTCACCGGCTACTCCTCGCAGACGTACGGCAACACCCAGCTGGAGGGCACCGAGGACGAGGTCCTCTCCGGCACCGATCCCCGGCTGGCGGGCTGGGCGCTGTGGGACGCGATCGCGCGCAGGCAGAGCCCCGGCGGCGACGTCTACACGACCATCGACAAGGCCGCCCAGCAGGCCGCGACGAAGGGCCTGGGCAGTCAGAAGGGCGCGGTGGCCGCGATCGAGCCGGCGACCGGGCGGATCCTGGCCCTGGTCAGCACTCCCGGTTACGACCCCGGGTCCTTCGCCGGGACCTCCGCCGCCGACCGGCAGGCCTGGGACAAGCTGCAGGCCGACACCAACCAGCCGATGCTGAACCGGGCGCTGCGGCAGATCTACCCGCCGGGCTCCACCTTCAAGGTGGTCACCGCCGCCGCCGCGCTGTCCGCGGGCACGGTGACCGACATCAACGCGCCGACCGGCGCGCCGTACCCGTACGTCCTGCCGGGGACGACGACGCCGCTGGTCAACGACACCTCGGCCTGCGACCGGCCGAACCTCTCGCTGGACACCGCGATGGTCTACTCCTGCAACAGCGTGCTCGGCTACCTCGGAGTGCAGACCGGGCTGGACCGGATGGTCTCGACGGCCCGGGACTTCGGCTTCAACGACGCCGGTCTGGACATCCCGGTCCGGGCGGCCCGCTCCAACTTCGACACCGAGATGAACGAGTCCCAGCTCGCGCTCTCCTCCATCGGCCAGTTCGACACCGCCGCCACCCCGCTGGTGATGGCGATGGTCGCGGCCGGCGTCGCCAACGGCGGGAAGGTGATGTATCCACAGCTTGTGGACAGACTGACCAGGAGCGACGGCACGCCGGTCCAGATCATGGAGCCGCGGACGTACCGGCAGGCGCTCACCCCCGCCGTCGCCGCCCAGGTCCGGCAGCTGATGACCGACGTGGTGGAGAAGGGCACCGGCGGCAACGCCCGGATCCGCGGCGCCACGGTCGGCGGCAAGACCGGCACCGCGCAGCAGGGCGTCGACAACAGCGGCACCCCGTACGCCTGGTTCATCTCCTGGGCCGCGCCGGCCGGCTCCGACCGGCCGCCCCCGGTCGCCGTCGCCGTGGTCGTCGCGGACAGCAAGGCCACCGACGTGACCGGCGGCGGCCTGGCCGCCCCGATCGCCCGGTCCGTCATGGAGGCGGTGCTGGGCCGCTGACCCCTACCGCCCGGTACGGGGATGCGCCGCCCACGAAGTGTCCGGTTCGTGCGGACTGCTTCGACGATTCGTCCAATGCGGCCGACCGGACTGTTCGTTTGCGACACTGGTGCATTCGCGGGGTACTGTCCCATCTTTGTTCGGTTGGTCCCCGATGGCACCCCACGGGCCATCGAGTGACCGGCAGCCAGGAACACCCTCACCCCGCCCAGAAGGATCCACGTTTTGGCCAGCAACACCACCCTCGGCGAACGACTCCTCAGACGGAAGCCGGTCGCCACCCTGATCGCCGAGAGCGAGGGCCGGGACACCCCCGCGGCCGGCGCCCCCGAGGGCGGCGGACGCTCCGGCATCCACCTGAAGCGGTCGATCGGGCTCTGGCAGCTGTCCTCGATCGGCATCGGCGCCACCGTCGGCACCGGCATCTTCTTCGTACTGAGCACGGCCGTCCCCGAGGCGGGCCCGGCCGTCATCCTGTCCTTCGTCATCGCCGCCGTCACCGCCGGCCTGACCGCGCTCTGCTACGCCGAGATGGCCTCCGCGATCCCGGTGTCCGGCTCGTCCTACTCCTACGCCTACGCGACCCTCGGCGAGGGCGTGGCGTTCGGCGTCGGCGTCTGCCTGCTGATGGAGTACGGCGTCTCCGCCTCCGCGATCGCGGTCAGCTGGGCCGAGTACCTCAACAAGTTCCTGGACCTGGCGTTCGGCTTCCAGATCCCCGCCGCGCTGTCCTCCGCGCCCGGCGGCGACGCGGGCGGCTGGTTCAACCTCCCCGCGGTCATCCTGGTCGCGCTGGTCTGCTTCCTGCTGGTACGCGGCGTCAGCGAGTCGGTGAAGGTCAACGCGGCCATGGTGGCCGTCAAGATCTGCATCCTGCTGCTGTTCGTGGCCGTCGGCCTGACCGGGTTCCGCTCCGGCAACCTGACCCCCTTCATGCCGCTCGGCATCGGCGGCGTCCAGGTGGCGGCCTCCAGCATCTTCTTCTCCTTCATCGGCCTGGACGCCGTCTCCACCGCCGGCGAGGAGGTCAAGAACCCCCGCCGCACCCTGCCGCTGGCGATCATCATCTCGCTGGTCGTGGTCACCCTGCTGTACATCGGCGTCGCCGTCGTCGGCATCGGCGCGCAGCCCTGGCAGAACTTCGACGGCCAGGAGGCGGGCCTCGCCCAGATCCTCCAGAACGTCACCGGCCAGAGCTGGCCGGCCATGGTGTTCGCGATCGGCGCGATCGTCTCGATCTTCAGCATCACCCTCGTGGTGATCTACGGCCAGACCCGCATCCTGTACTCCATGGGCCGGGACGGCATGCTGCCGCGCCGCTTCGCGCAGCTCTCGCCGCGCACCGGCACCCCGGTCTGGAACACCCTCGTGGTCGGCGTCGGCGTCAGCATGCTGGCCGCCTTCATCCCGCTCCGGGTGCTGGCCGACATCACCAGCCTCGGCACCCTGGTGGCCTTCTCGGTGGTCTCGGTCGGCGTCATCATCCTGCGCCGCACCCAGCCCGACCTGCCGCGCGGCTTCAAGGTGCCGCTCTACCCGGTCGTCCCGCTGCTCAGCGTCGGCTTCTGCGTCTACCTGATCACCGGCCTGCACGCGGACACCTTCCGGGCCGGCGCGATCGCCCTGGTGCTCGCCGCCGCCGTCTACTTCGGTTACAGCGTCAAACACTCCAGGCTGAACCGGGCCGAGCAGCCCGAACTCAGCAAGACCGGCTGACCGCCCGAGGATGCGGAGCACGA
This sequence comes from Kitasatospora sp. NPDC057015, assembly GCF_042673745.1. Lineage (NCBI taxonomy): Bacteria > Bacillati > Actinomycetota > Actinomycetes > Kitasatosporales > Streptomycetaceae > Kitasatospora > Kitasatospora sp. NPDC057015. The sequence goes on along the minus strand of NZ_JBHUSG010000003.1, from coordinate 45,102 downwards.
GCGGCCGGGCACGACCCGTCCGCGCAGGTCAGCACCGGGCCGCCGGGGGCCGCCGACACCCGGCGGCCAGCGCGGTGCCATCGGGACACCCCGAAGCCCCTGCCCGAAGATGGCGACACGGCGCGGCCCCCGCGCCTAACCTTCCCTCATGGTGAGCACCCGCACGCCCGGCCAGCCCCGCAGCCGCGGGCGCCTCACCGGCCGCCGCAGCGCGCCGGCGGCGGCCCCGGCCGCGGCCGCCCCGGCCCAGCCGCGCCCCGCGCGCCGGCCCGGCCCGCGCCGCGGCACCCGGGTGTTCCCGCGCCAGCGCGGCGACCACGACCACCCCGGCCCGGCCGGCTCCGAACCGCTGAGCCCGGCGCGGCTGGCCGCCATGCGCCGGGTCCACCTGCTGGGCTGCGCCGTCGCGGCGATCTGGGCGGCGGCCTTCCCGCTCGTCTCCGACCTGCCCAACCAGCGGCTCTGGGGCACCGTGGCGGCCCCCGCCTACCTGCTCGCCGGGCTCATCTGCCTCACCCTCCCGCGTCGCCTCGCCGCCCGCGCCGCAGCCGCGGTGGCCGTCCTCGGCGCCGTCCTGCTGCCGCTCGCCCTGCTCGCCCTGCACGGCCGCCACCAGTCCGAGGTGATGGTGGTGGAGCGCTCGGCCCGGCTGCTGCTCCACACCGGCAGCCCCTACCTGCCCCACCCGGTGGTCGTCACCGACTACAACCCGTACCTGCCCGCGATGGCCGTCTTCGGCCTGCCGCGCACCGTCCTGGGCAGCGCCAACCCGCTGACCCTGGTGCTCGGCGACGCCCGGATCTGGTTCGCCCTCACCTTCCTCGGCTGCCTGCTGGCCTGCTGGCGACTGCTGCGTCCGACCCGGGACCGCGGCACGCTGCTGCCGCTGGCCGTCCTGACCGCCTCGCCGCTGATCGCCCTCGCGCTGGTGGTCGGCGGGGTGGACCTCCCGCTGATCGGGGTCTGCTGCCTGGCGATGGCGCTCGCCGAACGGGACCGCACGCTGGCCACCGGTCTGGTGCTCGCCCTCGCCTGCAGCCTGAAGTGGACGGCCTGGCCGGCGCTGCCCGTCGCGGTGCTGCTGATCTGGCGGCTGTACGGGCGGCGCCCCGCCACCCGGGCCGCGCTGACCGCGGTCGGCGCGGCACTGGTGGTCGTGCTTCCGGTGGCGCTGACCGAGCCGGCGGTGCTGCGCGAGCAGGTGGTCCGGTTCCCGCTGGGACTCACCGCGATCCACACCCCGGCCGGCAGCCCGCTGCCGGGCAAGGTGCTGGCGGGCTTCGGCCCGACCGGGCACACCGTCTCGCTCGCCCTGCTGACCATGGGCGGCGCGGCGGTCGCCATCTGGCTGCTGGCCCGCCCGCCGGTCTCGGCGATCGCCGCGGCCGACCTGCTGGCGGCGGGCCTCGCCATAGCGTTCACGCTCGCCCCGGCCGGTCGGTTCGGGTACCTGGCGCTGCCGGCGGTGCTGGTGATCTGGCCCCGGCTGGCGGCCCGCCGGTGGACGGCGCGACAACCGGTGCCGGCGCCCTGCCTGCTCAGCAGGCCGACGACCCCGGTGGCGCCGGTCCGGGCCTGACGCCACGGCCGGGCCCGATGCACCGGTCCGGGCCCGTACCGGGTCGGACCGGCGCGGCGGCTGGTACCCGGGTGGGGCCTCGACCTCCGGACGCGCAGCGGGCGAGGGGGCGGGCACGGGAAGGCTCCCGTACCCGCCCCCTCGCCCGCTGCGCCGGGCGTCGGCGTCAGCCGGGCGTCGGCGTCAGCCGGGGTTGCCGACCGCCAGCACGGCCGCCGAGGCGGGGCCGGCCGCGTCCACGCCGTGGCCGCCGCCCTCGACCATGGCGGCGACCGCCAGGTTGTCCCGGTAGGCGGTGAACCAGCTGTCGGTGGCCTGGCCGGCGGCGCGCTCGGCGGTGCCGGTCTTGCCGCCGATGTCGCCCTTGAGGTTGCCCATCGGGCCGGCGGCGGTGCCGCCGTGCGCGGTGGCCGCCATCAGGGCGCGCAGCTTGGTCAGGGTGTCGGGGGAGAGCTTGCCGGGCGCTTCGATCTGCGGGAGCCCCTCGATCAGGATCGGCTGCTTGAAGACGCCGCCCTTGACGGTGGCCGCGACCGAGGCCATCGCCAGCGGGTTCATCTTGATCTTGCCCTGGCCGTAGTACTCGTCGGCGGTCTCGTCCGGGTTCTGCCCGGCGCCGGGGATGACGGCGTCGACGTTGGGCACGCCGACCTTCCAGGGAGTGCCGAACCCGAAGACCTTGGCGCCGAGGTCGGCCAGGTCGCCGGACTTCAGCTTGGCCTTGCCCTCGATCACGAACGCGGTGTTGCAGGAGTTCGTGAAGTCGTCCTTGAGGGTGTACTCGGGGTGCGGCTCCTCGAAGTCGTTCTTGATGGTGTGCCCGGCCGAGGTGGTCGCGGGACACGGCATGGGGGACTCCGGGCTCAGCCCGCCCTCCAGCAGCGCCGCCGCGGTGATCACCTTCATGGTCGAGCCGGGCGCGGTGGCACCGAGGAAGGCGGTGTTGAAGCCCGTCGCCGGCGCGTTGGCCGCGGCCAGGATCTTGCCGGTGGTCGGCTCGATCGCGACCAGGGCGGCCTTGCGCTTGCCGCCCTGCGACTGGTCCAGGACGGCCTTCTCGGCGGCGGCCTGGAGCGCGCCGTCGATGGTCAGCTTCAGCGGCTTGCCCGGCTTGGGCGCGGTGATGGTGAACACGTTCTCCGGGGTGCCCTTGCCGGAGGCGTCCAGGATCACCACGCCACTGCCCGCGTCGGCCGGGTCGTTGGCCGGGAGGTTGGTCTTCGGGATGCCCGCCAGCATGCTGGTCAGCGAGGCGTACCCGGCCAGCGACTTGCCGTTGCGGTCGGTCATGTTGGACGGCGGCGCGAAGATCGGCTGCGCGGTGATCGTCTCGCCCTCGGCCAGGTGCGGGTGGATCACCGTCGGAGCCCAGTGCACGGCGGCGGTGCCGTCGCTCATCTTGACCACGCCGAGGTAGCCGTCGTAGTTCCAGGTGCTGGTGGTGCCCGCGAACTCGGCCTTCGCCTTGAAGCCCATCATCACCTGGCCGGGCGGGGGCGGCGTGGCGGTCGAGGCGGGCGCCGAGGCGCCGCCGCTCGGCGTGGCGGTGGCCTTCGGGGCGGCCGAGGGGGAGGAGGCGGTCGCGGCGGCGACGGCGGCCGCGGTGGCCGGACCGCTGGTGGCCAGCGTCAGCGCGCTCGGCTTCACCTTGTCCTTGAAGGCCGCCAGCGCGGCGGTCGCCGCCGTCGGGTCGTCGGTGAGCTTGGCGGCGGCGTCCAGGTCGCCCGAGGCCCAGGCGTCCAGGAAGGCCTTGCTGCCGCTCGCTGCCAGCTCGGCGGAGGGCGGCTCGGCGACCACCGTGCGGGCCTTGGGGGCCTTCGGGTCGTCGGAGGAGCCGCCGACCAGGCTGTAGGCGCCGTAGCCCGCTCCACCGATCATCGCGACGGACACGCCGGTGATAATGCCGATCTTCGCGCCTCTGCGCATGGTGCTGGTCCCCCAAGGGTCTGGCGACTGTCGGGCGTCCGGGTGTGGCGGACGCACGTTCGGGGACCAGCCTAGGCCGGTCCGATCCGTGCGCTCACGAAACGTGGGGGTCCCGTGATGCATCCGGTACCCGACCCGGCGGGTGGGCCGGGTCAGATCCAGCTGGTGAACCACATCCGGGCACGCCAGTCGTCCATCGGTATCGTCTGTCCCGTATAGAGGGGATAGAAGTACAAAAAGTTCCACACGACGGCCAGGAGCAGCGCGCCGGCCGCCGTCGCGCCGATGATCCGCCGGTCCGGGGAGGCCGCCCGGACGGGCCCGATCATCACCCCGACCAGCATCGTCACCGCCAGGACCAGGAACGGCACGAAGGCGACGGCGTAGAAGAGGAAGATGGTCCGCTGCTGGTAGGCGAACCACGGCAGGTAGCCCGCCGCGAGCCCGCACAGCACCGCCCCGGCCCGCCAGTCCCGCCGCACCGCCCAGCGGTACAGGCAGTAGACCAGCGCCACCACGCCGGCCCACCACAGCAGCGGCGTGCCGATGCCGAGCACCTCACGGGCGCACTCGTTGACCTGGCAGCCGCTCTGGCCGAGCTTGGGCGACTCGTAGAAGTACGAGACCGGCCGCCCCAGCACCAGCCAGCTCCACGGGTTCGACTGGTAGGTGTGCGGGCTGGTCAGGTGGGTGTGGAAGTCGTAGACCGTCGAGTGGTAGTGCCAGAGGCTGCGCAGCGGGTCCGGCACCCAGCTCATGTCGAACCGGAACGGCATCCGCACCCCGCCGAGCCCCGGCAGCGGCACGAACTCGGGCGACAGCCCGGCCCGGTGGGCCGCCCAGTCCCGCCCGTAGCCGCCCTGCCCGGGGGCGCTGCTGCTGGCGAACCAGCCGGCGAAGGAGGAGACGTAGACGACCACCGAGGTCAGCACGATCGAGCAGAAGGCGGGCACCGCGTCGCGCAGCAGCGTCCACAGGTAGGGGCGGGCCGCGCCGGCCAGCCGCCGCGAACCGGCGTCCCACAGGACGGTCAGCAGCCCGAAGGCGAGCGCCACGTACAGGCCGCTCCACTTGGTGGCGCAGGTCAGGCCGACGCAGACGCCCGCCGCGATCCGGTACGGGCGCCAGCCGAGGTTCATCCGGCGGGCGAGGACGGCGTCGGGGGCGTCGCCGAGGCGGCGGGCGATCAGGCCGCGGGTGCGGTCGCGGTCCAGCAGCAGGAACCCGAAGGCCGCCAGCGTCCAGAACATCACCACGAGGTCCAGCAGGGCGACCCGGCTCATCACGAAGTGCAGCCCGTCGACCGCCAGCAGCAGCCCCGCCACGCAGCCCAGCAGGGTGGAGCGGAAGAGCCGGCGGCCGATCCTGGCGATCATCAGGATCGACAGGGTGCCCAGCAGCGCCATCGCGGCCCGCCAGCCGAACGGGTTCATCCCGAAGACGTACTCGCCCAGGCCTATGATCCACTTCCCGACCGGCGGGTGGACCACGTACGCGGCGTCCAGCCGGAACGGGATGCCCTGCGGCGAGCCCATGATCGCCTCGTTGGCGCCGTCGGCCCAGTTGGTCTCGTAGCCGCGCTGCCAGAGCGTGTACGCGTCCTTGGCGTAGTACGTCTCGTCGAAGATGATCGCGTGCGGGCTGCCCAGCCCGGTGAACCGCAGCACCCCGCCGAACAGCGCCACCGCGAGCGGCCCCAGCCAGCCCGCCCAGCGGCACAGCCAGGCCCAGAGCCGCTCCGGCGGGAAGATCCCGAGCCGGTTCAGCACCAGCGGCGGACCGCCGGCCGAGGGCATCGGCGGCACCAGTCGCTCGGCGAGCGGGATCCGCTCGGGCTGGTGGTACCCGAACCGCTCGAGCGTGTCGCGCCAGGACGGCGGCCGGCGGTCGGCCGGGCCCTCGGGCCCGTCCCCGCCCTCGCGCGGCGCCGGGACGGCGGGGGACGGCTGTTCCGTCCGGCCCAGCACGTCGACGCCACCCGGCGGGGTGTGGTCTGTACCAGTAGGCGCGCCTGTCGCCGTGTCGCCGTTCACCCGGACATCGTAGGGGCGCCGCGCCCGGAGGCGGCCGCTCCCTCCGAAGCTGCCCGGTTCGTCCGGAAAGGCCGCCCGCACCGCGGCCCCGCGAACCCTGCGAGGATGGGGTCCGTGACAGGCGTACTGGTTTTGGCAGGCACCCCCATCGGCGACGTCTCGGACGCCCCGCCCCGGCTCGTCAACGAGCTCGCCACGGCGGACGTGATCGCCGCCGAGGACACCCGGCGGCTGCGCCGGCTCACCCAGGCGCTCGGGGTCACCCCGGCCGGGCGGGTGCTCTCCTACTTCGAGGGCAACGAGGTCGGCCGCACCCCCGAGCTGGTCGAGGCGCTGCTCGGCGGCGCCCGGGTGCTGCTGGTCACCGACGCCGGCATGCCCTCCGTCTCCGACCCCGGCTACCGGCTGGTCGCCGCCGCCGTCGAGGCCCAGGTGAAGGTCACCGCCGTCCCCGGGCCGTCCGCCGTGCTCACCGCGCTCGCGCTGTCCGGCCTGCCGGTGGACCGCTTCACCTTCGAGGGGTTCCTGCCCCGCAAGGCCGGCGACCGGGCCCGCCAGCTCGCCGAGGTCGCCGCCGAGCCCCGCACCATGGTCTTCTTCGAGGCCCCGCACCGGATCGCCGAGGCGCTCGCCGCGATGGCCGAGGCCTTCGGTGCGGACCGCCCGGCCGCCGTCTGCCGGGAGCTGACCAAGACGTACGAGGAGGTCAAGCGCGGCCCGATCGGCGAGCTGGCCGCCTGGGCCGCCGACGGCGTCCGCGGTGAGATCACCGTCGTGGTGGCCGGCGCCCCGCCGGCCGGCCCGGCCGACCTCACCCCCGGGGAGCTGGCCCGCCGGGTCGCCGTCCGGGAGGAGGCCGGTGAGCGCCGCAAGGAGGCCATCGCCGCGGTCGCGCTGGAGCTGAAGCTGCCCAAGCGGGAGGTCTTCGACGCCGTGGTGGCGGCGAAGAACGACACGCCGGCGGGCCGCTGAGCACAGGGGGTGCCACCGGGGCCGCACGCGCGTACCTTGGAGAAAAGGCCCTGGTAAACGCCCGATGATCTGAAGCTTTGGCCCGGACTTCGTACAGGGATTCCCAACACGGGTCCAAGTCTCGACAAGCCTGGCATCGACCGGGGCGGCCCGGGCATTCACCGGTATGAAAGACCCGACCCGGGCGAGTGCCCGGCGGGCGCTGGGAGACCGCGATGAGCGACACAATCGGCAGCCCCCTCGGTGGCAACGCACTGGGCGACGTCGGCCTGACCAGCCGCCCGCCCGCCCCGGTCGAGACCGTCCGGGAGGCCTACTCCTTCGCCTGCCTGAGCTGCGGGTACGGCTGGGAGCAGGCGTACGAGATCGAGCACCACGTGGCCCGGGACGGCCACATCGTGTTCGAGTACCACGCCAACGGGGTCCGGGTGCCGTCGCCGCTGCTGAAGCCGACCTGCCCCGGCTGCGGCGGTCACACCGTGCGGATCATGCGCGCGGGCCGGGTGGCCGGCAACGAGCGGAACTGGCACCACGCCCCCGGGTACCCCGCCTACGCGGAGCCCGACGTCCCGTCCCGTCCCCCGATCAAGGAGACGCCGCGCGGACGCCTGGCCGGCTTCTGGGCCTGGCTGCGGGGCTGACGCCGGGGGCCGACACGGGGTGGGCCCGGCCCGGGCCGACCCCGTCCCGGCCCCCGGCACGCCGCCCGGCCGGTGCCACCGCGCGGGCGCGGGCCGCCCACGCGGTTATCGGGTCGAGGACGGCCCCCGCACGCGACTAAGCTTTCCGACCATGGCGGCCACTGCAGACCACAGCAACACCGGGGCCCAGACCCCGGCGTACTACGTTTCCACTCCGATCTACTACGTCAACGATCGCCCCCACCTGGGCCACGCGTACACCACCGTGGCGGGCGACGTCCTCACCCGCTGGCACCGCCAGCGCGGCGAGAAGGTGTGGTACCTGACGGGTACCGACGAACACGGGCAGAAGATCATGCGGACGGCGGACGCCAACGGCGTCACCCCGCAGGAGTGGTGCGACAAGCTGGTCGAGGAGGCGTGGAAGCCGCTCTGGCAGCACCTGAACATCGCCAACGACGACTTCATCCGCACCACCCAGCAGCGCCACACCGACCGCGTCCAGGAGTTCGTCCAGGACCTCTACGACAAGGGCGAGATCTACAAGGGCGGCTACTCCGGCCCGTACTGCGTCGGCTGCGAGGAGTACAAGCTCCCCGCCGAGCTGCTCGACGGCGCCACCGAGGACGAGAAGCTCTGCCCGATCCACAAGAAGCCGGTCGAGTGGCTGGAGGAGGAGAACTACTTCTTCCGCCTCTCCGCCTACGGCCCGAAGCTGCTGGAGTTCTACGCCGAGAACCCCGGCTTCATCGCCCCCGAGTCGGCCCGCAACGAGGTGCTGCGCTTCGTCGAGCAGGGCCTGCAGGACCTCTCGATCTCCCGCTCCACCTTCAACTGGGGCGTACCCCTGCCCTGGGACGAGAAGCACGTCCTGTACGTCTGGGTCGACGCGCTGCAGAACTACATCACCGCAGCCGGCTACGGCAGCGACCCCGAGCGCTTCGCCGAGCTGTGGCCCGCCTCCGTCCACCTGGTCGGCAAGGACATCCTGCGCTTCCACGCGGTGATCTGGCCCGCGATGCTGATGGCCGCCGGGCTGCCGCTGCCCAAGCGGGTCGTCGCCAACGGCTGGCTGATGGTCGGCGGCGAGAAGATGAGCAAGTCCAACCTCACCGGCATCGCGCCGCAGGACCTCACCTCGCACTTCGGCGTGGACGCCTACCGCTACTACTTCCTGCGGGCCATCCCGTTCGGCACCGACGGCTCGTTCTCCTGGGAGGACTTCTCCGCCCGGTACACCTCCGAGCTGGCCAACGACTTCGGCAACCTCGCCTCCCGGGTGGCCGCCATGGTCGGCAAGTACTTCGACGGCGCGCTGCCCGCCGCCACCGCCGCCGGGCCCGCCGAGCAGGCCGTCGCGGAGGGCCTGGCCGCCGCCGTGCGGACCGCCGACCAGAAGATCGGCGAGGACCTCGACTTCGCCGGCGGCCTCGCCGCGATCTTCGAGTTCGTCAAGCAGGTCAACGGCTACATCAGCGACCAGGAGCCCTGGAAGGTCGCCAAGGACGACTCGGAGGAGGGCCGGGCCCGGCTCGCGACCATCCTCTACACCGCCGCCGAGTCGCTGCGCGCCACCGCGGTGCTGCTCAACCCGGTGATGCCGGTCACCGCCGAGAAGCTCTGGGTCTCGCTCGGCGCCGAGGCCGGCCTCGGCGCGCTCGCCGCGCAGACCGTCGCCACCGCGGGCGACTGGGGCCGGCTGCCGGCCGGCTCCACCGTCACCAAGGGCGAGATCCTGTTCCCCCGCCTGGAAGAGAAGCCCGCAGCCTGATGGCCAAGAAGGACGACGACCGGTCGACGCCGCCGCCCCCGCCCGCCCCGCTGGCGGTGGCGGTGGCCGACTCGCACACCCACCTGGACATGCAGTCCGGCACCCCGGCCGAGGGCCTCGCGAAGGCCGCCGCCGTCGGGGTCGCCACCGTCGTCCAGGTGGGCTGCGACGTGGCCGGCTCGCGCTGGGCGGCGGAGCTCGCCGCCGAGTTCGAGCAGGTCCACGCGGCCGTCGCCCTGCACCCCAACGAGGCGCCCCGGATCTTCCTGGGGGACCCGGACGGCTGGTCCGGGCAGCAGCGCCCGGCCGGCGGGGCCGCCGCCCTGGACGCCGCCCTCGCCGAGATCGACGCGCTCGCCGCCCTGCCGCAGGTCAGGGCCGTCGGCGAGACCGGGCTGGACTACTTCCGCACCGGCCCGGAGGGCGTGGACATCCAGCAGGAGTCCTTCCGCCGGCACATCGAGATCGCCAAGCGGCACGGCAAGGCCCTGGTCATCCACGACCGGGACGCCCACGAGGACGTCATCCGCGTCCTGCTGGAGGAGGGCGCGCCCGAGCGCACCGTCTTCCACTGCTACTCCGGCGACGCCGAGATGGCCAAGGTCTGCGCCGAGCACGGCTGGTACCTCTCCTTCGCGGGCCCGGTCACCTTCAAGGCCAACCAGCCGCTGCGGGACGCCCTGCTCGCCACCCCGCTGGAGCGCGTCCTGGTCGAGACGGACGCCCCCTTCCTCACCCCGCACCCCTACCGCGGGCGCCCCAACGCGCCGTACCTGATCCCGGTCACGGTGCGGTCGATGGCCGACACGCTCGGCCTGCACGAGGACGAGCTGTCCGCCGCGATCGCGGCCAACACGGCACGGGCCTTCGGGTACTGAGCCGGCCCCGGTCCGAACGAAGGTCGCATTCCGGCGGAACGCTTCTGCATCCTCGCGCCACCCCCATGCTGGTTAGCATGAGTGCAGTGAGGGAGGTGGCGATGACCGCCGAGCCGATCGACTGGAACCACCCGATGTCCCAGGAGTGGACGTACGAGCAGGCGAAACACCTCGATCTGCCGTTCGAATGGGATCTGGTGGACGGAGTCATCGTGGTACGGGGGCAGACGAATCAGTGGCACGACCAGGTGCGTGACGAGCTCTATTCGGCTCTGCGCAGCGCGCGGGTCGCGCCGTACGCGGCCAACGTCGAACGCTGTGTCCTGCTCGACCCGGACAACACCACCAAGCCGGACGTCGTGGTCTTCGACAAGACCGGCATCGACGTGTTCGAGCTGGAGTGCCTCCCGCCGCAGGCCGTGGCGCTGATGGTCGAGGTCGTCTCGCACGGCACCCGGACGAACGACCGCTTCCGCAAGCCCGGGCAGTACGCCGAGAAGAAGATCCCCTCCTACTGGCGGGTCGAGCGCGGCGACCACGGGCTGCCCGTCGTGCACGAGTTCCGCCGCGACGAGGAGCAGGGCGTCTACCTCCCGACTGCCGTGCACGAGGGCATCCTCCGCACCGACCTGCCGTACCCCGTCGAGATCGACCTCAAGCAGGTCGTCGAACTGTGAGCACCCGCCCCGCCCGTATCCTTGGCGGGTGAGCACCACCGACCCCACCCCTGACAGCAACCTCCTGGGCGCCTCCGACATCCGGGAGCTGGCCGCCGCCCTCGGCGTCAAGCCGACGAAGCAGCGCGGCCAGAACTTCGTCATCGACGGCAACACCGTGCGGCGGATCGTCCGCGCCGCCGACGTGACGGGCGAGGACGCGGTGGTCGAGGTCGGGCCCGGCCTCGGCTCGCTCACCCTGGCGCTGCTCGAAGTCGCCTCCCACGTCACCGCGGTCGAGATCGACCCGCTGCTCGCCCGGCACCTGCCGACCACCATCGCCGCCCGGATGCCCGCCAGGGCGAAGGACTTCGACCTGGTGCTCAGCGACGCCATGGACGTCACCGAACTGCCGGGACCGCCGCCCACCGCGCTCGTCGCCAACCTCCCGTACAACGTCGCCGTGCCCGTCCTGCTGCACATGCTGGCGACCTTCCCCAGCATCGAGCGCACTCTGGTGATGGTGCAGTCCGAGGTCGCCGACCGGCTCGCCGCCAAGCCCGGCAACAAGGTCTACGGCGTTCCGTCCGTCAAGGCCAACTGGTACGCCGAGGTCAAGCGCTCCGGTGCGATCGGCCGCAACGTCTTCTGGCCCGCCCCCAACGTCGACTCCGGCCTGGTCTCGCTGATCCGGCGCGAACCGCCGAAGACCACCGCCAGCCGCAAGGAGGTGTTCGCGGTCGTCGACGCCGCGTTCGCCCAGCGCCGCAAGACCCTGCGCGCCGCCCTCGCCGGCTGGGCCGGCTCCCCGGCCGCCGCCGAACAGGCCCTGGCCGGCGCCGGCATCGACCACACGCTGCGCGGCGAGATGCTCACCGTCGAGCAGTTCGCCGCCATCGCCGAGCACAAGCCCGCCCAGCACCAGCCCGCCGAGCCCAAGACCGCAGCCGAGCACGAGCCCGCAGCCGAGCACGAGCCCGCAGGGGAAGCCCAGTGAGCGTCACCGTACGAGTCCCCGCCAAGGTCAACGTCCAGCTGGGCGTCGGCGGCCTGCGCGGCGACGGGTTCCACGACCTCGCCAACGTCTTCTTCGCGGTCGCCCTCGGCGACGAGGTGACCGCCACCCCCGCCGCCCCCGGCGCCGGCACCACCCTCAGCTGCACCGGCCCCGACGCCGACCAGGTCCCGCTGGACGACAGCAACCTCGCCGCCCGCGCGGCCCGGCTGCTCGCCGCCCACCACGGCATCGACGCCGACGTCCACCTCCACATCGCCAAGGACATCCCGGTCGCCGGCGGCATGGCCGGCGGCAGCGCCGACGGCGCCGCCGCCCTCGTCGCCTGCGACGCCCTCTGGGCCCTCGACACCCCGCGGGAGACCCTGCTCGCCCTCGCCGCCGAACTCGGCTCCGACGTCCCCTTCGCCCTGCTCGGCGGCGTCGCCCTCGGCCGCGGCCGCGGCGAGATCCTGGAGGCACTGCCCGTCCACGGCACCTTCCACTGGGTCTTCGCCGTCGCCGACGGCGGGCTCTCCACCCCCGCCGTCTTCCGCGAGTGCGACCGCCTGCGCGAGGAGGCCGGCACCGGCTCCGCCGAGGCCGACGTCCCCACCCCCGCCGCCGACCCCGCCCTGCTCGCCGCCCTCGCCGACGGCGACCCGGCCGCCCTCGCCGCCGCCCTCACCAACGACCTGCAGAGCGCCGCCCTCTCGCTGCGCCCGGCGCTCGCCGCCACCCTGCGCGCCGGCACCGAGGCCGGCGCCATCGGCGCCCTCGTCTCCGGATCCGGCCCCACCTGCGCCTTCCTCACCAAGGACGCCGAAGCCGCCGAGGCCGTCGCCGCCGCCCTCACCGCCTCCGGCACCTGCCGCACCGCCCGCGCCACCCACGGACCCGTCCCCGGCGCCGCCGTCCAGGCCCCCTGACGACCACCGCGGCGGACGCCGGACCGGCGGTCGCCCCGGCCCCACTACTCTTGGGAGACCGGGGCACCCCCCGGCCCAGCCGATCCCAGGAGCGCAGCACACGTGGCCGTCAACCTCGCCACCATCGAGTCCGTCACGAAGGTCTACGGCACCCGTGCCCTTCTCGACGGGGTCAGCCTCGGCGTCAGCGAGGGGGACCGCATCGGGGTCGTCGGCCGCAACGGTGACGGCAAGACCACCCTCATCCGGATGCTCGCCAAGCTGGAGGAGCCCGACGGCGGACGCATCACGCACGCCGGCGGCGTCCAGATGGCCGTCCTCACCCAGCACGACTCGCTCGACCCCGAGGCCACCATCCGGCACGAGGTCATCGCCGACCGCGAGGACCACGAGTGGCTCGGCGACTCCCGCATCCGCGACATCATCGAGGGCCTCTTCGGCGGCCTCGACCTGCCCGGCTTCGGCCAGGGCCTGGACACCGTCATCGGCCCGCTCTCCGGCGGTGAGCGCCGCCGCATCGCGCTCGCCAAGCTCCTGCTCGGCGAACCCGACCTGATCGTCCTCGACGAGCCCACCAACCACCTCGACGTCGAGGGCATCGCCTGGCTCGCCAAGCACCTGCAGAACCGCCGCTCCGCGCTCGTCTGCGTCACCCACGACCGCTGGTTCCTCGACCAGGTCTGCACCCGCATGTGGGACGTCCAGCACGGCTCCGTCCACGAGTACGAGGGCGGCTACTCCGACTACGTCTTCGCCCGCGCCGAGCGCTCCCGGATCGAGGCCACCGAGGAGCAGAAGCGCCAGAACCTCGCCCGCAAGGAGCTCGCCTGGCTGCGCCGCGGCGCCCCCGCCCGGACCTCCAAGCCGCGCTACCGGATCGAGGCCGCCAACGCCCTGATCGCCGACGTCCCCGAGCCCCGCGACAAGAGCGAACTGATGAAGTTCGCCAACGCCCGCCTCGGCCGCACCGTCTTCGAACTGGAGAACGTCACCGTCAAGGCCGGCCCCAAGCTGCTGCTGGAGGACCTCACCTGGCAGCTCGGCCCCGGCGAGCGGATCGGCCTGCTCGGCGTCAACGGCGCCGGCAAGACCTCGCTGCTGCGCGCCATGCGCGACGCCTACGCCTCCGAGGGTGACGTCCAGCCCGACTCCGGCGTCATCAAGGTCGGCAAGACCGTCCGCCTCGCCTACCTCTCCCAGGAGGTCGCCGAGCTCGACCCGGCGATGCGGGTGCTGCAGGCCGTCGAGCAGATCCGCAGCCGGGTCGACCTCGGCAAGGGCCGCGAGATGAGCGCCGGCCAGCTCTGCGAGCAGTTCGGCTTCGGCAAGGACAAGCAGTGGACGCCGGTCGGCGACCTCTCCGGCGGCGAGCGCCGCCGCCTGCAGCTGCTGCGCCTGCTGATGGACGAGCCCAACGTGCTCTTCCTCGACGAGCCCACCAACGACCTCGACATCGAGACCCTCAACCAGCTGGAGGACCTCCTCGACGGCTGGCCCGGCTCGATGGTCGTGATCAGCCACGACCGGTTCTTCATCGAGCGCACCACCGACACCGTGCACGCCATGCTCGGCGACCAGAAGCTGCGGATGCTCCCCAACGGCGTCGACGAGTACCTGGAGCGCCGCGCGAGGATCGCCGCGACGGCGGTGCCCGCCGTCCCCGGCGCCGCACCCGCCAAGCCGGTCGGCGACACCCGGGCGGCGAAGAAGGAGCTCCAGCGGATCGAGCGGCAGATCGCCAAGCTCGACCAGCAGGAGTCCAAGCTGCACACCCAGCTCGCCGAGCACGCCGCCGACTTCTCCAAGGTCGCCGAACTGGACGCCAAGCTGCGCGGCGTCCGGGAGGAGAAGGAGGAGCTGGAGCTGGCCTGGCTGGAGCTCGCCGAGCAGGTCTGACGGGCGTACGGCATCAGTCGACGATGGTGAGGTCCGGCCCTGCTGCGGCCGGACCTCACGGTTCCGTCGGGGTCCGGTTCGGCCGGCGTCCGATCCTGTTGGGGTCCGGTTCGTTCGGCGCCCGATGCGGCCGGCGCCGGTCGGTTGGGTGTGGGCCCCGCGGTCACGGCTCCCGGGAGCGCAGCAGCGTCTCCAGTTCGTCCGCCGCCCGGCCCAGCGCGCTGCGCGCCGGATCGTGCGGCTCCGTCGGACGCGCGGCCGGGCGGGTCGGCGGGCGGTGCGCCCGGGCCGCCGCGGCCAGGTCGTCCAGGGCCCGCCGCACCCGCTCCACCTCGCCCGGTTCGGGCACCTGCCCGCCGTACCGGATCTGCGCCCCGTACGCCGCGAGCGCACCGCCGATCCGCTCCAGGGCCGCGGTCGCCGGCAGCCACTGCTCGGCCAGGCGGCCCGTCGGCGGCGGCTCGGCCAGTCCGTTGCGCACCTCCTGGCGGGCATCGGCCAGCGCCCGGTAGGCCGTCCGCCGCAGCCACACCTCGGCGACCGCCTCCGGGCCGGACCCGGCGACCGAGGCCAGATAGGCCCGCAGCGCACCGGTCGCGTCCACCAGCAGCGGCTCGATCCGGTGCCGGGGCCGCTCGGGCCAGAGCAGGTAGCCGAAGACCAGCACGATCGCGCTGGCCAGCACCGTGTCCAGCACCCGCGGCAGGATGTCCGCAGCGCCGCTCTGCCCGCCGAGTTGCAGCAGCACCAGCGCCATCGGGGTCATCACCACGGTGTTCAGCCCGTAGTGCACGACGGTCGCGTACGGGAGCAGCGCCACGCAGAGCGCGGCGATCAGCGTCAGCCACCACTCGTTCGTGGTGAGCGAGAGGATCGCCGCCGTCACCGCCACCCCCAGGACGGTGCCCAGCGAGCGGCTGACCGCCCGCAGGAAGACCGAACCCAGGTCGGGCTTCAGCACGAAGGCGACCGTCATCGGCACCCAGTAGCTCTTGTCCAGCGGCAGCCACGCGGTCGCGGCCTGCGCCACCGCGATGCACAGCGCCACCCGCAGCCCGTACCGGACCGAGCCGGGCGACAGCAGCCGGACCCGCAGCCGCCACGGGTCCGGCGGGGGCGCGGGAGCGGTCACCAGCACCGCCTCGCGGCCCGCCACGGTGGCGGCCGCCGAGCGCAGCGCCTCGTCCAGGGCCCGCCGGGACGGCGTGTCGGGCCGCCAGTCGGGCACCGCGACCTCACCGCCGCCCCGCTCCACCGCCCGGGCCAGCGCCCCCGGCACGGCGGCCACCTCCGGCGGAACCCCCCGCCACGCCCACAGCAGCCCGGTGGCCGCCTCGGTGGCGGCCAGCCCCGCCTCGTACATCCGACGCAGACGCAGGGCGTGGGCCGACTCGCGGGCCCGGGCGGGCGGCAGCAGGTCCTGGAGCTGGCTCAGTCGCGCGGTCAGCAACTGCCGGGACTTGGCGCCCCGCGGGGTGCCGAGGTCGGCGAGGGTGGCGCCGAGCGCGTCGTACGCGGCGGCCAGCGCCCGGTTGCGCGGGTCGGCGGCCGGCCGCCGGCGCCGGGCCGGCCGCGGCAGGCCGAGCAGCACCACCAGGGCGGCCCCCGCCGGGATCATCAGCGAGCCGGCCCACCAGGGGCGGGCCGCCGGCATGCCGCTGCCCAGGGACGCCGACACCAGCAGCAGCAAGCCGGCGGCCGAGCCGCGCGGACCGGTCGCGCTGAGCGCCCCCGAGGCGAACGCGACGGCGGTGAGCACCAGGCCGGCCACCAGCGGTCCGCTGTCGAACTCCTTCAGGGACGAGCCGATCAGCATCCCGAGGGCCGAGCAGAGGACGGCTCCGGCGATCCGCGGCGCGCGCAGCCGGGTCGGCTCCAGCCGGTCGTTCATGGTCGCGTGCATCGCGCCCAGGGCGGCGAAGATCCCCAGATCGAGGCGGTGCAGCAGCAGCCCCGCGCTCAGCGGCACGGCCATGCCGACGGCGGCCCGGGCCATCAGGACGAGCGGGAGCGGGGGCCAGGTGGGGCGGGCCGCCCGGGCCCACCAGGCGCTGGACCGCGCCGGGGGGACGGGGTCCGCGGGGTCGTGCCGCGTGGAGGCGTGATGCGTGGGGGTTGCGCCGGCGGGGACGGGGTCCGGGGGGGGCGGCGTCG
This sequence comes from Kitasatospora sp. NPDC057015, assembly GCF_042673745.1. NCBI lineage: Bacteria > Bacillati > Actinomycetota > Actinomycetes > Kitasatosporales > Streptomycetaceae > Kitasatospora > Kitasatospora sp. NPDC057015. The sequence goes on along the minus strand of NZ_JBHUSG010000003.1, from coordinate 28,673 downwards.
GCGGGGACGGGGTCCGCGGGGGTGGGTCTCGTCGGGTCGTCCGGCCGCTCGGCTGACACGTGATCACGTCCGATCCGCTGCGATGGCCCGCTCCGCGTTCCCGGACCGGGAGGGGCCGGGCGAGCCCGGCGGGCCGGGGTCGCTGCTGTGCGACATTGCGCGGCAGAAGAGGTCGTACCGGGTTGAACCGGTCGTCCCACTCTATCGCGCCGAGTCCCCGCGTAGCGCTGGCCGGTGGGGCGGTGGGGCGGTGGGGCGGTGGGGCGGTGGGGCGGTGGGGCGCGGAGTCGGCGGGCGGCGGGCGGCGAGGTTGCGGCGGGGTACGGTGTCCGGTCGGGTCGGCTCCGACGCAGGGATGTTGACGGTGCGTCGGTCGGGCGGAGCTGTACGTGTCAAGTTCGTACCGATCTCGCGCAGGTGGGCCAAGGCCCCTGCCGGGCCGGTGGACCGGGTGGCTACGATTGACTGCGGTGGCGGCTGGCCGAGGCCGGTCGTGCACCGAGAAGGTGTACCGGACTTCGTAGGTGATGGTGTGTTGCGGTGTGGCAGCCGAGGGGCTGCCCGCACGCGGGGGAGAGGTGGATTGCTGTGGTGAGCCTTGCTGCAGACGGTGGCGGCGGCGGCACTCCGTCGGCCGAAGGGATCGGCTGGGCGATCGGCGGCGTGGCCGGGGCCGCCATGGGCGCGGCGGCGCTGGTCGCCTCGTACGGGGCGCAGAGCGTCCGGATGGAACTGGAAACCCTGGTCACGTTCAAGAAGCGGGCGGAGGAACTGCTGCAGGCCCTGAGCTCCTCGCCCGCGGCCGTGAACCAGCTGTCGCAGCTCCAGCTGAACCAGGCCAACCTCGGCACCGGCTTCGCCGAGTCCTCGGACCTGATGACGGCGTACAACCGGACGTTCAACGGCCTCCAGGAACTCGTCAAGGGCCTGGCGGTCCAGATCGAGGGCATGACGTCCGCGCTCGCCAAGACGGCCGCGAACTACGGGGCCACCGAACAGGAGCAGGCGGACACGATCAACACGGTCGCCCGACAGGCGGAGTCCTACCCCGGCGTCAGTGCGCCGAAGGTGTCCGCCGCCGCGCCGACCCAGCCCAGTGCCCCGCCCGCCACGGGCCAGGCCACGGGCGCGGGCGCGGGCGGCTACTGATGTCCGGGCGGTTCACTGACACGGGGAGCAAGTGATGGCAGGCGGAACGAACTTCGAGAGCATCGACCACGCCAAGCTCAAGGCCATGATCGCCAACTCGGACCCGTCCAAGGTCTCGGAGCGCGGCAACCAGATCTCCAGCGCGGCCAAGGCCCTGGAGGAGATCAGCAAGGTACTCGCCGCCCACCTCGGCCAGCTGGACTGGGAGGGCGCCGCAGCCGACGCCTTCAAGGCGTTCGCCACCAAGGTGCACCGGACCGCGGGCGAGATCAGCGAGGTCTCGCGGGTCACCGGCCAGGTCGTCGAGCAGGTCGGACAGGCGCTCGCCAGCGCCAAGCACGGCATCCCCGAGGTGCCCAAGACGGACATCGAGGCGGTCAGCAAGCACAAGGCGCAGCCGACCGGTCTGGTCAAGGGCGCCGGCGCGGTCGCGGGCGGCGTCTTCGGCCCCATCGGCGGGTTGCTCGGCGCCACCGCGGCGGACAAGGCCGCCAACATGGTCGACTCCAACTGGGTGACCGACGCCGAGGCGCAGGCCGCCCAGAAGCGGGTCGTGGCGGCGCACCAGGAAGCCATCCACGAGATGGAGAAGCTGGCGCAGACGTACCAGATGGCGGCTTCGCAGCTGAACGCGTTGCAGGTGCCGGAGCCGCCGACGAAGCCAGGCAGCGTCGACGATGTTGAGGACGTTCCCGTGAGCCCGAACGGCCGCGGTGACTCCACCGGGTCCGGTGGCGGCCGTGGCACCGGGGGGTCCGGCGGCAGTGGCGGCAGCGGGGGCAGTGGCGGCAGCATCGCCCCCGGTGGCCGTGGTGACGGCGGCGGATGGGTGCCCGGCACCCCGCCGCGCCCCACTCCTCCGCTCCCGGGCGGCCCCGGCGGCAGCGTCCCGATCCAGCCCACGCCTCCGACCTGGACGGGACCCGGGACGCTGCCGAGCGACCCGGGCACCGACCTGAACAGTCTGCCGCCGACGATCCCCAGGGGTGATGCGCCCGTCGGGACGATCCCGGGCGGGCCGATCCCCGGTGGCGGCGGTGGCGGTAGCCTGCCGCCCGGCGGTGGCGGTGGTGGTGGCGGCAGCGGCTGGATCCCCGGCGGCGGCATTCCCGGCGGTGGTGGTGGCGGTGGCTTCGTGCCCGGGAAGGGCGGCTTCGGCGGCGGCAGCATCCCCGCCCGCGGCGGCTCCGGGACGGTCGGCGCCGGTGGCGCCGGCAGCACCGGCGGCCGGGGTGGCACTGCGGGCGCCGGTACGACCGGCGGCAACGTGTTCGGAGCCAAGGAGGCCCAGGCCGGACGGGCCGGCACCGCAGGCGGCATGGGTGGCATGGGCGGCGGTGCGGGCGCCATGGGCGGCGGAGGCTCCGCCGCCGGCTCGCGCGGTCGCGGACTGACCTCCACGGCCGGCGGAACGGTGGGCGGCCGCAAGGGGCCCGGTGCCGGTGGCGAGTTCACGCCGGGCGGCAGCGGGCTGCGCAACCGTGCGGGCGCGGCGGGCGGCGCCGGCGGCGCGGCCGGGGGCGCCTCGGGTGCCCGTGGTGGCCAGGGCGGCATGATGGGCGGTCAGGGACCGGCGGGACGCAGCGAGCGCGAACGTCGGAACCGGGCCGACTACCTGCACGAGGACGAGGAGACCTGGACCAACGGAACTCCGCAGAGCAATCCCGGCGTGATTGAGTAAGGCCGGACCACCTGCCCGGCCACGGGGACCGATCCCGTGGCCGGGCAGATCTGTCCCGGGGTCGACCGCCCCGGGCCCACGGGGAGATCGACGAGGGAGCATGTGATGCGGCGGACGGACGCGGGAACGCGGGGGCGGCGGTTCGCCGCGGCACTGCTGGCTGCGGGCGTGGTGGTGGGCCTGGTGGCGACTCCGGCCGCCGCGGTCGACTCGATCCGGGACCAGCAGTGGCACCTGGACGCGATGAAGGCCCCCGAGATCTGGCAGACCAGCAAGGGGGCGGGTGTCACCGTCGCGGTCATCGACAGCGGCTTCAAACTGGACCACCCCGACCTGGCGGGGCAGTTCCTGCCGGGCAAGGACTTCAGCGGCCTTCCGGGCGGGGTCGGTGACGACAAGGAAGGCCACGGGACCGGTATCGCCGGCATCATCGCCGGAACGGGCAAGGGCCTGGGGGGGAAGGGCGCATTCGGGCTGGCCCCGGCTGTCAAGATCCTCCCCCTGAAGATCCAGAACGCTGGAAACTCGGGTTCGCGGGTCACCAGCGCGGAGTTCCTGAAGGAGATTGACCAGGCCATCGTCTATGCAGCGGACCAAGGGGCCAAGGTCATCAATATTTCTCAGGCCGGCTCGGCGTCCAGTTTCTCCGCTGCTGACATCAACGACCTCAAGGCAGCCGTGGCCCACGCCAGCTCCAAGGGATCGCTGGTCATCGCCGGTGCAGGGAACAGCGCCAAGGACGGAAACCCCGTCATGTATCCGGCTGCACTGCCCACGGTCGTCGCCGCAGCCGCGACCGACCGCAACGGAGTCGTGACCGACGAGTCCGAGCGCGGTAGCCAGATCGACCTCGCCGCACCGGGCATGGACATCTACCGCCCCTGCACCGGCCCCTCCGGCTACTGCAAGTCGCACGGCACCTCCGACGCCACCGCCATCGTCTCCGCCTCCGCCGCGCTGCTCTGGTCGGTCCACCCGGACTGGAGCCCGAACCAGATCCTGCGGGTCCTGATCAACACCGCCGGCAAGCCGCAGGACGGCTCGGCCCGTACCGACCTGATCGGCTACGGCACCGTCCGGCCCCGGATCGCGCTGACCACCCCGGGGGATCCGGGCCCTGCCAACGTGAGCCCGTTGATCGGCCAGATGGAGGGCGAGGCCACCCCGGCCCCGTCGGCCACCGCGCCCGCGTCCGGCCAGGCGACCGCCGCTCCCGGCTCCCCGGCGGCATCCGCGCCCGGCGAGGGCAGTGAGCCGGTCGACCTCCCGGTCACCGGGCAGGCGGCCGACAGCGGCTCCGGCAGCCTGCCGCTGGTCATCGGCGGTTCGGCGGCCGCCCTGGCGGTGATCGCCGTCGTGGTGGTGCTGCTGATGCGCCGTCGGCGTTCCGCCTCGGCCCCCTCCGCCTCCGTTCCCACGTCTCCCCTCGCGCCCGTCGGCGCCCCGTACGGCGGGCAGTTGCCGCCGCAGGGCGGCCCGGGTGCTCCGGTGGTCCCGTACGGCCAGGCTGCGCCGCCGCAGTACAGCCCGCCGGCCGGCCCGCCGCAGTACGGCACCCCGCCTCCGCCCCCGCCGCAGTACGGGCCGCCGGCCGACCCGCCGGCGCACAACCCGTACGCCCAGTAGCCCGGTGGCGGCCGGGCGCCGGCCGAATGGGTGACCAGGACCGACAGCGCGCAGGTCGCGCTGTCGGTCCTCGCCGTTAGCCTCCCGGCATGGACGACATCCGATCGCTGCCCGCCCGCCCGACCGGGGAGTGGCGCCGCCACCGCGCGGCCGAGGCCGCCGGGCTGGCCGCCGGCACCCTCGATCCGGCGGACGCCTACGCGGAGCAGCTCTTCCCCGACTCGATGCTGGCCGCCACCGACACCGTGCTGGCCGCCTACGAGGTGCAGGTCGCGGCGGCGGGGCCGGGCGGGACGGACGAGCAGCTCTTCGCGGCGGTCGAGGCAACCGTCCGGGCGCTCAACGACGTCAACGAGGCGCACGACGGGGCCGCCTACGAAACGGACGAGCGGGAGCTGCTCTGCGAGTACCTCGACGCCGTGCTGGTCGCGGCCGGGGTGGACGTCGGGGCGCTGGCGGCCCGCAGGGGGCTCGGGCGGCACGAGATCACCGACACCTGGCGCGACTGGTAGCCGGCCCCGCACGCCACCCCCACACGCCACCCCCACACGCCGCCCCCGCACGTCGGCCCCGCTGTCCGTCCGGGCGGGCCGCTGGCACTACGCTGGTCGGCGGACAGATTGGGTCACGGCCCGTCAGGCATGCCCGGAGCCGGTCCGGTTTCCAGGGGGTCACCGGCTCCCAGGGGTCACGATCCCCACGGGACCCACGATCCCCACGGGACCCACGGACCCACGGGAACGGCCGGCGGCGCGTGGCCCGGGCGCGGCCGCCGCACGCCGCGACGGCCCGTCGCGACGAGGGAGAAGCCCGCATGACCGGCCCGACCACGCCCCGCCACCAGCCGCACCCGCATCTCGGCGGCCGGGCCGAGGCCCTGCGCGCACTGGCCGGCTGGCACGCGGGCGGCCCGGCGGAGCCCAAGGTCCTGCTGCTGACCGGGGACCCGGGCAGCGGCCGGTCCCGGTTGGTCGCCGGCTTCCTGATGCTGTGCGACCCGGTCTTCCGCCGACGGATCGACCTCGCCGTGCTGGACCCCGCCACCGTGCCGCCCGCCACCGGCCCCGGCCCGCTCGTCTTCGGCGCCGCCGGACTCACCCCGGACCAGCTGCTGCTGCGCCTGGCCGACGTGCTGGCTCCCGGGGCCCGGCTGACCGCCGAGGTCTACGAGCAGTTGGCCGGCCTGGACGAGGAGGATCCGGTCACCATCGTGGTGCCGGACGTCGACCGGGTCGGGGTGCTGCGGGTGCGCGACGAGGCCTTCCGGGCGACCCGGGCCGTGCTCAGCCCGCTGGCGCAGTCCCCGGGGGTGCGGCTGCTCGCCGACCTCCCCCGTGCGCAGGCGCTCTGGCTCGCCGACCAGCTCCCGCCGGAGCAGGTACGGGTGATCGACCTGGACGACGCGCCCTGGGCCGACCTCCCGGGCCTGGCCCTGCAGGCCGCCCACACCCTCGGCGGCGGCCTCCCGTTCGCACCGTCCGTGGGGGACGTCGAACAGCTCGCCCGGGCCCTCGCCGGTACGGCGCGCAACGCCCTGGTGGTGCGGCTGGCCGCCTCGTCCCTGCGGGCCACCCCGGAGGCCGGCCCGCCCAAGCTCCCCGCGAGCGTCGGCGAGGCCCTGGACCTGCACGCCGACCGGTGCGGCGCCGACGAGCTGACGCTCCGGCGCCTGCTGACCCCGCTCGCGCTGGCCCGGGAGGGGGCCGTCCTGCCGTTGCCGCTCTGGGCGCGGCTCGCCTCCGCGGTGGCCGGCCGCGACCTCTCGCGCGCCCTGCTGGAGGGGCAGACCCTGCTGGCGCCGTTCTTCGAGCTCGTCGAGCCGGGCCAGCCCGGCCGGACGGAGCCGGACGACGGGCAGCCGGCCGTCCGGCTGGTGCACCCCGCGGTCGGCGCCGAACTGCGCGAACGCCTCGGCACCGCGGCGCTGGAGGCTCACCGGCGGATCACCGCGACCCTGCTGGAGGACGTGCCCGCCGGCGGCCCCGAACGCTGGGCGGCCACCGCCCCCTACCTCCGCGAGCAGCTGACCGCGCACGCCCTGGAGGCCGGCCGGCTGCCCGAGCTGCTGGCCGACCCCGGATTCCTCGTGCACACCCCGCAGGTGCTGCTGCGCGCCGCCGTGGAACACCTCGCCCGCGCCGGCGCGGACCTGCCGCCGGTGGCACGGACCTGGCTGCGGCTGGCCCCGCAGTTCACCCGCACCGAACTCGGCGCGGCGCAGCGGGCGGGCCTGCTGGACCACGCCTGCCACCAGGACGGCCTGCCCGGCCTGGACTTCGGCCCCGGCCTGCCCTGGCGCACGCTCTGGTGGCGGCCGCTGCCCGAGATCACGGCCGTCACCGCCGCGTACGGCCCGGACGGCGCGCCGGCCGTGCTGGCCGCCCTGCCGACGCCGGAGGGCAGCACCCTGGTCGGCTTCGACGCGGCGACGGGTACGCCGCTCCCGCAGGCCGAGCGGCTGGCGATCCCGGGTGAGGAGCAGCGGTCCGCCGCCCGGTACGCGATCAGCTCCGGCGGCGACCAGGTCCGGGTCTGGGGCCGCTCCGCGCAGGAGCCGGTGACCTCCGTCCTGCTCCCGCCCGGAAGCCTGGTCGCGGTGGACATCACCCCGGACGGGATCCTCCTGCTGGCCGACCCCCTGGGTGTGGCCGCGCTGCGGGTGACGGCGGGCGAGGGACGCACCGGCCACTGAGCCGCGCGCCCCCGCCCCCCGCGCGCCCCCGCCCCGCGCGCGCCCCCGGCCCGCGCACCGTCCCGGCAGGCCCCCGGCAGGTGGACGCCGGCACGCGGACACCGCCGGCGCGGAGGCGGCGACCGCGAGGCCGGCGGCGACCCCGCGCGGCCCTGACACCGGCCCCGAACCCACGTCCCACCGACGCCGACAGCAGCCCCCGCGGCGGTCGTCCGGCCGGTCGCGCGGCGGGCGCGCGACCGGCCCGCGACCGGCCGGACGACCGGCCGAGCCGACTCCGGGCATCGATTTCACAATCCGGCCGACGACCCTGTACTGTCTTCCTTGTTCGACCGGTTCGCCCCTATAGCTCAGTCGGTAGAGCGTCTCCATGGTAAGGAGAAGGTCTGCGGTTCGATTCCGCATGGGGGCTCCACGAAGAAGGACTCTCGCCAACGGCGAGGGTCCTTCTTGGCGTTCCGGGCACTACGGTGGAGCCCCGGCGCGGTGCGCCCTGGCGGATCGCGTACGGAATGCGCTCTGATGGTGCGTCATGCGCGGCCCGTGGCCGGCCCGGGGCGGACGCTGCCGGACGACCCGACAGGCCGCCCGGGCACCGCCGGATGGACTGGGAGGGCGCCGTGGGCGTTCGGCTCGTGGTGGTCGACGACCACCGGCTGCTGGCAGAGGCACTGGCCGCCGCCCTGCAGCAGCGCGGACACCGGCTGCTCGCGGTCGGATCGCCGTCCGGCGCCGCCTACGACCTGGTCGTCGGGCGCCGGCCCGAGGTCTGCCTGCTGGGCATCGCCGGACCGGGTGAACCCGGCGCGTTCGACGTGCTCCGGCGGATCCGCCGGGAGCGCCCCGAGATCGCCGTCGTCGTCCTCGGCCCGCTCGGCGAACTGCGCGGCGTGGCCGCGGCCTTCGCCGCCGGCGCGGCCGGCTACGTGCGCAGCGACGAACGGATCGACGTGGTCGAACGGGCGGTGGCCCGGGTGCGCGGGGGAGAGGCCGCGGTGACCGCGGACCTGCTCCGCGGAGCCTTCGACCAGCTGCTGCGCCCGGTCGTGGAGCCGGACGACGAGGCCCTGCGACTGCTGCGCTCGCTGACCCGCCGTGAGATCCAGGTGCTGGTGCGGATCGCGGAGGGGGAGGACACCCAGGCGATCGCCGAGGGCATGGGCATCGCCGCCAGCACCGCGCGGACCCACGTCCAGCGGGTGCTGACGAAGCTCGGCGCGCGCACCCGGCTGGAGGCGGCGGCGGTGGCCTCCCGCACCGGGCTGCTGGACCGGATGGCCCGCGGCTGAGGGCCGCCGCCCCGGCGGCCCCCGACCGGGCCCGTGCTCCCGGATCCGTCGTCGGGCGGATCCGGATGTTGTCTTCTGGGTATTAATGTTTCATTATGTTTGATAGGTGAGGTCGCCCACGCACCGCGGAGGCAACCGAAGCCGTTCCGGATCCGTCGTACGGTAGGGCCCAAGTTCCTCGCCGGGCACACCCCGGCGCGCAAACGTTCATCAACGATCCGGCAGACCGATGGGGGTGCCGGATCGCCTGCGGGAGGTCGCAACATGAGCAAGTACCTGGTCACCGGTGGCGCCGGCTACGTGGGCGGCGTGGTCGCCGCCCACCTGCTGGAGGCGGGACACGCGGTCACCGTCCTGGACGACCTCTCCACCGGCTTCCGCGAGGGAGTGCCGGCCGGCGCCGAGTTCGTCCGGGCCCGGATCCAGGACGCCGCCGAGGTCCTCGACTCCTCCTACGACGGCGTCCTGCACTTCGCCGCCTCCTCGCAGGTCGGCGAGTCCGTGCAGGACCCGGAGAAGTACTGGCGCAACAACGTCGCCGGCTCCCTGGAGCTCGTCGCCGCCATGCGCAAGGCCGGCGTGCGCAAGCTCGTCTTCTCCTCCACCGCCGCCGTCTACGGCGAGCCGGAGAGCGTCCCGATCGCCGAGACCGCCCGCACCTCCCCCACCAACACCTACGGCGCCACCAAGCTCGCCGTCGACCACCTCATCACCAGCGAGGCCGTCGCCCACGGCCTCGCCGCCGTCAGCCTGCGCTACTTCAACGTGGCCGGCGCGTACGGCGCCCACGGCGAGCGGCACGACCCCGAGTCCCACCTGATCCCGCTGGTCTTCCAGGCCGCACTCGGACAGCGCCCGCACATCGCCGTCTACGGGGACGACTACCCCACCGAGGACGGCACCTGCATCCGCGACTACATCCACGTCGCCGACCTCGCCGAGGCCCACCTGCTCGCACTCGACGCCGCCAAGTCCGGCGAGCACCTGATCTGCAACCTGGGCAACGGCAGCGGCTTCTCCGTCCGCGAGGTCATCGAGTCCGTCCGCCGGGTCACCGGCCGCGAGATCCCGGTCGTCACCTCCGAGCGCCGCCCCGGCGACCCGGCCGTGCTGGTCGCCTCCGCCGGACGGGCCCACGAGGCGCTCGGCTGGACCCCGCGCCGCCCCTCCCTCGACGAGATCGTCGCCGACGCCTGGCGCTTCACCCTCGACCGGGCCGCCGGAGCGCACGCCGGCTGACCCACCCCCGGCCGGCCCCCTCCAGGCCGGCCCACCCACCACGACGCCTCGCACCGGGGCCCGGACGTCCCCCGTCCGGGCCCCGACCAGGTGCCCAATCGGCCGTCTTCCGGCGAAACTTCACCAAACCCCCACCGGGCGGCCCCCTGCCCCGTACGCTGAATCCCGCTACCGGGCGGGGGCAGCGCCCTGCCAGGGGGGAGGGACGATGGGGCGGATTCGCGTCCTGGTGGTCGACGACCACCGGATCTTCGCCGAAGCACTGGCGGCGGCCCTGGCCGTCGAGAGCGACATCGAGGTCGGCGCCGCCGGAAGCGCGGGTGCCGCCGAACGAGCCCTGGAACGCGCCGCCCGCGAAGGCCGCGCCTTCGACGTCGTCCTCATCGACGCCGACCTCGGCACCGCGACGACGCCGGGCGCCCCCACCCGCCCCCACCGGCCCGCCCCCGAACCACCCGCCGCGCCCCACCCCCACACCGCGACCGCGGTACCCCAGCCACGCCGTGCGCCGGCCGCCGGACCCGCCGCCACCCCGCCCCGCGGCACCACCCCCGGCACCCCGCCCAACCCCGTCCGGCCCGCTGAAACACCGTCACCGCCCGCACCGAACCCGTCGACCCCACCGACCCCACCCGCCGCGGAGCCACCCCACCGCCCCCACGCGAGTGGCGGCACACCCCCCGACGGCATCACCCTGCTCGCCCGGGTCCGCCGCAACCACCCGGGCCTGCGCGCCATCGTCCTCGCCGAAACCGACGACCCCCGCCGCGCCGCCCGGGCCCTGCACGCCGGAGCCTGCGGCTGGGTCGCCAAGGACAGCTCGCTCGCCCGCCTCACCGCCGTCGTGCGCGGCGCCCTGCGCGACGAGACGCACCTCCCGCCCGCGCTGCTCACCGGCGTGATCAGGGAGCTCACCACCGCCCGCCGGGACCGCACCGAGAGCGAACGCCTGGTCGACGGCCTCACGCCCCGCGAGAAGCAGATCCTGCGCTGCATGGTCGCCGGGCTCGGCCGGCAGGCCGTCGCGGAACGCCTCTACCTGTCCCCGCACACCGTCCGCACCCACATGCAGAACGTGCTCGGCAAGCTGGGCGTCCACTCCACCCTCGCCGCGGTCGCGGTCGCCCGCCGGGCCGGCGTCAGCCCCTCCGATCCGGGCGCCCAGCCGGCCCCGGCGGCCGTCGCCTCGACGGCCGCGCCGGGCGTCGACTGAAGTCACCCCCGCCGCGTGCCCGGCGGGTCGGTGGCGGGGTGGCTCCGGCCCTAGCCGGGGACGTTGTCGAACGGCGCGACCAGCTGGCGCAGCAGCCCGGCCAGCTCGCCCTGCTGGCCGGCGGTGAGCTCCGCGAGCAGGGCCCGCTCGTGCGCGAGCAGCCCGGCCAGCGCCTGGTCGGCGCGGTCGCGGCCGTCGTCGGTGAGGCGGACCAGTACGCCGCGGCGGTCGTCCGGGTCGGGGAGGCGCTTGACCAGGCCCTTGCCGGTGAGGCGGTCGATCCGGTTGGTCATCGTCCCGGAGGTCACCAGTGTCTGGGTGAGCAGCTGTCCGGGGGAGAGCTGATACGGGGATCCGGCCCGCCGAAGGGCCGTCAGGACGTCGAACTCCCAGGGCTCCAGACCGTGCTCGGCGAACGCGGTACGGCGGGCGCGGTCCAGGTGCCGGGCGAGCCGGCTGACGCGGCTGAGCACCTCAAGCGGTTCCACGTCGAGGTCGGGGCGCTCTCGGCGCCATGCTGCGACCAGGCGGTCGACCTCGTCCTCCATGACGATCAGTGTATCGGGGGTTGTGTCGATGTGAAGTCTCTTGACGTCGAGAAATGTTAAGCGCATGCTGCAGATGGATATCTTGATGTCGAGATACTTGCGAGGCCCGCCATGACCACCACCCCCTGGGACCCGGCACAGTACCTACGCTTCGCCGACGAACGAACCAGGCCCCTGCACGACCTCCTCCACCGCGTCCCCGACCTCCCCGAACCGCACACCCCCACCATCCTCGACATCGGCTGCGGCCCGGGAAACTCCACCGCCGCCCTGCGCCGCCACTGGCCGCACGCCCACCTCACCGGCATCGACAACTCCCCCGACATGCTCGCCACCGCCCGCACCCACGGCGAACCCCACGCCCACTACCTCCACGCCGACGCCCGCACCTACGACCCCACCCCCCACCACCCCCACCTCATCGTCAGCAACGCCACCCTCCAGTGGCTGAACCCCGACCCCCACCCGGACGAACGACCCCGGGGCCACCTCACCCTGCTCCGCACCTGGACCGCCGCCCTCCGACCCGGCGGCACCCTCGCCTTCCAGGTCCCCGGCAACTTCGACGCCCCCAGCCACACCCTGCTCGCCGAACTGCGCCACAGCCCCCGCTGGCGCCACGCCCTCGGCCACGACGCCACCCGCGCCGGCGTCCACACCCCCGCCCGGTACCTGGACACCCTCACCGACGCCCACTGCACCGCCGACGTCTGGGAAACCACCTACAGCACCCTGCTCACCGGCCCCGACCCCGTCCTCGAATGGGTCAAGGGCACCGCCCTGCGCCCCGTCCTCGGCCGGCTCACCGACCCCGCCGACCAGACGGCCTTCCTCGCCGAGTACGGCGCACTCCTGCGCGAGGCGTACCCGCCGGGACCCCACGGCACCGTCTTCCCGTTCCGCCGGATCTTCGCCGTCGCCGTCCGGCACTGACCGCTCTGGCTACCCCCGCCGACCCCGCCGACCCCGGCCTGAGCGCCGGAGCGGCCCGGGCCCCCGCACGGACTCAGGCCTTGCGGTCCCCCACCAGCTTCGGGTGCCGCTCCATGCCCTCCAGGCCGTGCCAGGCCAGATTCACCAGGTGCGCCGCCACCTCGGCCTTCCCCGGCTTGCGCACCTCCAGCCACCACTGCCCCGTCAGCGCCACCATCCCCACCAGCATCTGCGAGTACATCGGCGCCAGCCGCGCGTCGAAACCCCGGGCCTTGAACTCCAGGCCCAGGATGTCCTCCACCTGCGTCGCGATGTCACTGATCAACGACGCGAACGTCCCCGTCGACTGCGCCACCGGCGAGTCCCGCACCAGGATCTTGAAGCCGTCGGTGGACGTGTCGATGTAGTCCATCAACGCGAACGCCGCCTGCTCCAGCAACTCCCGCGAGTGCCCCCCGGTGAGCGCCCCCGTCACCATGTCCAACAGGAGCTGCATCTCGCGGTCGACCACCACCGCGTACAGCCCCTCCTTGCCCCCGAAGTGCTCGTACACCACCGGCTTGGACACCCCGGCCCGCTCGGCGATCTCCTCCACCGACGTCCCGTCGTACCCCCGCTCCGCGAACACCGAACGACCGATGTCCAGCAACTGCTCACGGCGCTGCTTGCCGGTCATCCGGACCCGGCCGCCGCGCGGCCGGGCCGCCGGGGCAGCGGTGCGCCGGCCGGTCGAGGCACCCGTCGCGGCCCCCGTCCGCGAGGTCCGCCGGCCGTCTGCGCTGTCTCCGTTGCTCCCGTTCACCCCTACATCATGCTGCAGTCGACGGGTCATGCGGCGCGGCGGGCGGCGATCCGCTCCGCGTCCGGCCAGCGGACGTCCCGCGCCCAGCCGGCCTTCTCGAACCACCGGATCAGCCGGGCGGACGAGTCGATCTGCCCGCGCAGCACCCCGTGCCGGGCCGAGGTCGGGTCCGCGTGGTGCAGGTTGTGCCAGGACTCCCCGCAGGACAGCACCGCCAGCCACCAGACGTTGCCCGAGCGGTCGCGCGACTTGAACGGCCGGTTCCCGATCGCGTGGCAGATCGAGTTGATCGACCACGTCACGTGGTGCAGCAGCGCGACCCGCACCAGCGAGCCCCAGAAGAACGCCGTCAGCGCCCCCTGCCAGGACATCGTGACCAGCCCGCCCACCAGCGGCGGCAGCAGCATCGAGATCAGCGTCCAGAGCCAGAACAGCCGCGAGATCGCCCTTATGGCCGGGTCGGCGATGAGGTCCGGCGCGTACTTCTGCTGCGGGGTCTGCTCCTCGTCGAAGAGCCAGCCCATGTGCGCCCACCACAGGCCCTTCAGCAGGGCCGGGACGCTCTCGCCGTAGCGCCACGGCGAGTGCGGGTCACCCTCCTTGTCGCTGTAGCGGTGGTGCTTGCGGTGGTCGGCCACCCACCGCACCAGCGGCCCCTCGATCGCCAGGCTGCCGGCCACCGCCAGGGTCAGTCGCAGCGCGCGGTTCGCCTTGAAGGCGCCGTGGGTGAAGTAGCGGTGGAACCCGATGGTGATCCCGTGGCACGCCACGAAGTACATGACGGTCGCGATCGTGAGGTCGAGCCAGCCGAGCCCCCGGCCCCAGGCCACCGGCACGGCGGCGAGCAGGGCCAGGAACGGCACGCCGATGAACAGCGCGAGCGTGATCCGCTCGGCGGGCCCCTGCTTCTCACCGCCGCGGGTGGCGGAGACCAGCTGCTGGGGCGACGGGTGGGGCGGCGAAGTGCGTTCCTGGCCTGCCTGGACAGTCATGGGGCATCCCTAGAGGGAGGGGGAGGGGAGCCTACGAAGGCGTAACCTACGGCATCGTAGGTTGAGTGGCACCCCCAAGGGAAGTGCGCCGCGAGTGATCCCAACAGGGCTTTAGCGTTTTCACCCGAACGGATGGTCGACCCCGAAACCCGCCAGTAGCCCCGCCCGGCGTCGCCAGACTCCCCGGTATGAGAGCCAAGACCGAACAACGCGAAACCGCCCGCCGCCTGCGCGGTGAAGGCCGGACGTACGACGAGATCCAGGCTGCGCTGGGGGTCTCGAAGAGCTCGATATCGCTGTGGGTGCGGGACGTTCCGGTGCCGAACGCGGACAGGGTACGTCGGGACCGCCTGCGCCGTGCGGCCGAGACCCGCTGGGGGCCGGTCCGAGCCCAGCGGGACGAGGAACGCAGGGCGACCAAGGCAGCTGCCGCGGCAGAGATCGGGCCGTTGAGCGATCGCGATCTCTTCCTGGTCGGCATTGCCCTCTACTGGGCGGAGGGGAGCAAGGACAAGCCCTACGACCGTCGGGAGAGCGCCGCCTTCATCAACAGTGATCCCGACGTGGTGTCGGTGTACCTGCGCTGGCTGCGGCTGCTCGGGTTCGGCGAGGAGCGGTGGCGGCTGCGAGTGTCGATCCACGAGAGCGCTGACGTCGCAGCGGCTGAGCGGTTCTGGGCGGGATTGGCCGAGGTGCCGGTGGAGCGGCTCAGTCGCTCCACACTCAAGCGCCACAACCCCACGACGGTCCGCAAGAACGTCGGTGACAGTTACCGCGGGTGCCTCGTCGTCAGCGTGCTCGACAGTGCCGACCTCTACCGCAGGATCGAGGGGTGGTGGTCCCGCATAGTGGTGGAGACGGCGCGGCGAAAGCCGTAGGGTGTGCTTGCCATCCCCGGTTGCTCTGCTGGCATGGGCGCCCAGACTTTGAATCTGGTGGTCGTAGGTTCGATTCCTGCCCGGGGAGCCCTACCCCCCTTCGCGTGTGCTTCGCGAGCAGGTCGTTTCCGCCCCCCGGTTATCCTCGTAGCGCCGAGGCACGGACGTGCGGATTCTCTGAGCCTCAGGCTGTTCCGCCCTCCCTGCGAACCGACCGAGGAGCCTCCAGCGTGAGTGCCAATTCCCCTGCCGCTGTCATCGTGCTCGCCGCCGGTGGCGGGACGAGGATGAAGTCGAACAGCCTGCCGAAGGTGTTGCACGAGGTGTGCGGCCGTTCGCTGGTGGGCCACGCGGTGGCTGCCGCGCAGGAGTTGGCTCCGGAGCAGCTCGTCGTCGTGGTGGGGCACATGCGCGAGAAGGTGGAGGCGCACCTGGCGGCCGAGTACCCGGCGGCGCGGTCGGTGCTGCAGGCGGAGCAGAAGGGCACCGGGCACGCGGTGCGGACGGCGCTGGAGGTGTTGGCGGAGTCGGGCGTGCAGTTGGACGGCACCGTGGTGGTGACGACCGGGGACGCTCCGCTGCTGACGGGTGCGACGCTGTCGGCGCTGGTGGGGGCGCACGAGGAGCAGGGCAACGGGGTGACGGTGCTGACCGCGGTGGTGCCGGACGCGTTCGGTTACGGGCGGATCCTGCGTGACGACGCGGACGGTGCGGTGGCGTCGATCGTCGAGGAGAAGGACGCGACGGACGACCAGCGGGCGATCGCGGAGATCAACTCGGGGGTGTACGCGTTCGACGCGAAGCTGCTGGCGGATGCGCTGGGCCGGGTGACCACGGACAACGTGCAGGGTGAGGAGTACCTCACGGACACCCTGGAGATCCTGCGGACGGGCGGTCACCGGGTGGGCGCGGTGGTGGCGGGTGACTTCCGGGACATCCTGGGGATCAACGACCGGGTGCAGCTGGCGCAGGCGCGCCGGCTGTTGAACGACCGGTTGGTGGAGCGGGCGATGCGGGCGGGTGTGACGGTGGTGGATCCGGCGTCGACCTGGTTGGACGTGCAGGTGTCGTACGAGCCGGACGCGGTGGTGCTGCCGAACACGCAGTTGCAGGGTTCGACGCATCTGGGCGAGGGCTGTGAGGTGGGTCCGAACTCGACGCTGCGGGACACCCGGGTGGGTGCGGGGGCGCATGTGAGCAACACCACGGCGGATCGTGCGGAGGTGGGCGAGCTGGCTTCGGTGGGTCCGTACGCGTACCTGCGTCCGGGAGCGCGGCTCGGTCGGAAGGCGAAGGCCGGGACGTACGTGGAGATCAAGAACTCGGAGCTGGGCGAGGGTGCGAAGGTGCCGCACCTGTCGTACATCGGGGATGCCACGATCGGTGAGGGGACGAACGTCGGGGCGGCGTCGGTGACGGTGAACTACGACGGTGTGAACAAGCACCGGACGGTCATCGGGGCCCACTGCCGTACGGGTTCGGACAACATGTTCATCGCACCGGTGACGATCGGGGACGGCGCGTACACGGCGGCGGGGTCGGTCATCACGGGTGATGTGCCGGCGGGTGCGCTGGGTGTGAGCCGGGCGCAGCAGCGGAACATCGAGGGGTGGGTTGCGCGTAAGCGCCCCGGGACGTCGTCGGCGGAGGCGGCTGCTGCTGCGGGTGCTGGTGCGGACGGGGCGGCGGGGGCCTGAGGGGGTTGGTCGGGGGGTCCGAGGGCTGGTCCGGAGCGGACGCTTGTCGCTCGGGCGCGTAACCTGGAGGACATACGTGCGCCATTGGGCTTTGGGCCTGTGCTGGGGCGTACCGCCAATCCCCGACCTCCATCGCTTCAGGCGGCTGCCTGCCCGCGGTGTGGCGGGTTCATGTGCGTAAGCAACACGAGGAGACGGTGCAGTGAGCGGGATCACGACGTCGGGTGAGAAGAAGCTGAAGCTCTTCTCCGGCCGTGCCCACCCTGAGCTGGCGAGGGAGGTGGCCGCGGCGCTGGGCACCGAGCTCGTCCCGACCAAGGCGCTGGACTTCGCCAATGGTGAGATCTACGTTCGATTCCTGGATTCGGCGCGTGGTGCGGACTGCTTCGTGATGCAGAGCCACACGGCTCCCATCAATCAGTGGATCATGGAGCAGTTGATCATGATCGATGCGCTGAAGCGGGCTTCGGCGCGCAGCATCACCGCGATCCTGCCGTTCTACGGGTACGCCCGGCAGGACAAGAAGCACCTCGGTCGGGAGCCGATCTCGGCCCGTCTGGTGGCGGACCTGCTGGCGGCCGCGGGTGCGGACCGGATCATGGCGGTGGATCTGCACACGGCGCAGATCCAGGGCTTCTTCTCGGGGCCGGTGGACCACCTGTTCGCGCTGCCGCTGCTGGCGGACTACGTGGGCGAGAAGGTGGACCGCTCCAAGCTGACCATCGTGTCGCCGGACGCGGGCCGGGTGAAGGTGGCGGACCAGTGGTCGGACCGTCTGGGTGCGCCGCTGGCGATCATCCACAAGCGTCGTGACATGACGCAGGCGAACACGATCCTGTCGGCCGAGGTCGTCGGCGACGTCAAGGGCCGGGTCTGCGTCCTGGTGGACGACATGATCGACACGGCGGGCACGATCTGTGCCGCGGCGGACGCGCTGTTCGAGAACGGTGCGGCGGACGTGATCGTGGCGGCGACGCACGGCGTGCTGTCCGGTCCGGCGGCGGACCGGCTGAAGAACTCGCGGGTGAGCGAGTTCGTGTTCACGAACACGCTGCCCACGCCGGGCGAGATCCAGCTGGACAAGATCACCACGTTGTCGATCGCGCCGTCGATCGCGGCCGCGATCCGCGAGGTGTTCGAGGACGGTTCGGTGACGAGCCTCTTCGAGGGCGTGCACTGACGAAGTGTCCGGCAGCGGCCCCGATCCCCGGTGGATCGGGGCCGCTGCCGATTTCACGGTTGACGGCCGGTGCGGTTAGACTCGTGAGACTGCTCGGCGAGGGATGTCGTGTGCCCGTTCCACGGGTGTGCGCTCCGTGATCGACGCGCTGCTCAGGCCGGTTCCGCCGGTTCCTGGCAGAGGTCGTAGGCCGCCGAGTGACCCCCAATCGTACTTGTGGGTGTGGTCCCGGCGGTTTTTTCGCGTTGCCTGCACCCCCGCGCCAGTTATTTCACGAGGAGTGCAGTCGTGTCCGAGATCCGCCTTGACGCTGAGACCCGTACCGAGTTCGGCAAGGGTGCCGCCCGTCGTGCCCGTCGCGCCGGTTTCGTCCCCGGTGTCGTCTACGGCCACGGCCACGCCCCGGTGCACCTGAACCTGCCGGGCCACGCGCTGATGATGGCGCTCAAGACCCCGAACGCCCTGCTGGTCGTGCCGATCGAGGGCAAGGACGAGTTCGTCCTCCCGAAGGCCGTGCAGCGTGAGGCCATCAAGCGCACCATCGAGCACGTCGACCTGCTGCTCGTGAAGCGCGGCGAGAAGGTCACCGTCGAGATCCCGGTCATCGCCGAGGGCGAGCTGGCCCCCGGTGGCAACCTGCTCGAGCACGTCCTGAACTCGCTGCCGGTCGAGGCCGAGGCCACCCACCTGCCCGAGTCCGTGACCGTCTCGGTCGAGGGCCTGGAGGCCGGCGCCTCGATCACCGCCGGTGAGATCACCCTGCCGAAGGGCACCACGCTGGCCGTCGAGGCCGACACCGTCGTCCTGCAGGTCATCGGCGCCCAGGCCTCGCAGGCCGACGCCGACGCCGAGGCCGCCGAGGCCGCTGCCGAGGCCTGAGCCCCGCGCACTGCTTGAGTAGCCCGCTGCCCCGGCCCCTCCCCCTTCGGAGGGCCGGGGCAGCGGTGTGTCCGGGATGATGTGCGGGACGGCACGTTGAGGAGCGGTTGATGAGCGACGACGAGTACACAGGGCCCTGGCTGGTGGCCGGCCTGGGCAATCCGGGGGAGGGCTACGCCCGCAACCGGCACAACATCGGGTTCATGGTGGCGGACCTGCTGGCGCAGCGGATGGGCGCGAAGTTCAAGGCGCACAAGAGCCGCGCGCAGGTCGCCGAGGGGCGGTTGGCGGGGCAGCGCGTGGTGCTGGCGAAGCCGATGACGTTCATGAACCTCTCGGGTGGTCCGGTGGCGGGTCTGCGGGACTTCTACAAGGCGCCGACCTCCGCCCTCGTGGCGGTCCACGACGAGCTGGACATCGACTACGCGACCCTGCGGCTGAAGCTCGGCGGCGGCGACAACGGGCACAACGGCCTGAAGTCCATCACCAAGGCGCTGGGTCCCGGGTACTACCGGGTGCGGTGCGGGGTGGGCCGGCCGCCGGGGCGGATGGAGGTGGCGGACTTCGTGCTGAAGGACTTCTCCGCGGCGGAGCGCAAGGAGCTGGACTGGTTCGTGGACCGGGCCGCCGACGCGGTGGAGGCGTTGCTCTCGGAGGGCCTGGAGCGGGCCCAGGGGACGTACAACACCTGATTCGCCGCCCGCCGGTCCACTGCCGTCCGCCTGCCGGCTGACCGGTGGTCAGAAGTGCCCGTGGGCCGTCCCACCTGGCCCTGGCCCGTCCCGAGGTGGTTCCGGGAAGGCCGGTACGGCACGGTGCGCCCCGTACGCAACGGTGTTACAACGCTTGCCCGTCGTCGTCTGATCCGGCGTGAGATGCGCCCGGCCGATCGGATACGGTCGGTCGGGTACGCGATGGGGTCTGGGGAGTGCTCGATGCGGAGAATGCAGCGCGTGCGACGGTTGCGTCGCGCGCGGGTGGTGAGGCTGGCGCGGTTCGGCCGGCGGGTGGGTGCGGCCGGTGCGCTGGGCGCGGCGGGAGTGCTGCTGTCGATGGCGACCCCGGCCCATGCGGAGGGCGCCGAGCCCGGGACGGGTGTGGCCTCCTCCCCGGCGCCGGCCTCGGCCGAGTTCGCGCCGGTGCTGAGTGATTCGGTCGGCGGGGACGCGGGGCTGGTCGCGGTCGGCGGCGGCCTGGTGGTGGTGGCCGGCGGTGCGGCGCTGTGGTTGAAGCGGCGCCGTTCCGGGGTGCTGGACCAGCACTGAGGCCCGGCCGCGGGGCGGCCGGCGGGGGGATGACGTTCGGCGGTGGGGCCGGCTCCGGGTGACCGGGGCCGGCCCCGTGCTGCTTCCCGGGCGCGGCGGGGGCGAGCGGGCGGGGCATGCCGGGGTACTCCGGGCAGCACGGCGCCCGCCGGCGGTGGCCGGCGGGCGCGGTGTCGGTGCTGGTGCTGGTGCCGGTGATCAGCCGGTGTTGCGCAGGCCGGCGGCGATGCCGTTGACGGTCAGCAGCAGCGCGCGGGCGCGCAGCGGGTCCTCCGGGCGGCCCTGGGCGACCAGCTCGCGCTGGCGGCGCAGCAGCGCGACCTGGAGGTAGGAGATCGGGTCGAGGTAGGCGTCGCGGACGGCGAAGGTCTGCTTCAGCACCTCGTTGTGCTCCAGGAGTTCGCTCTCGCCGGTGAGGCGGAGCACCTCCTTGAGGGTGAGCTCGTGCTCGGCGACGATCTGGTCGAAGACGTGGTGCAGGTCGGCGGGGACGAGCTGTTCGACGTAGTGGCGGGCGATCCGCAGGTCGGTCTTGGCCAGCGTCATGGCGACGTTGGACAGGAAGTTCTGGAAGAAGTGCCACTGGCCGTGCATCTCGTCCAGGACGTCGCCGAGGCCGGCCGCGCGGGCGGCGGCGAGGCCGGAGCCGACGCCGTACCAGCCGGGGACGATCTGGCGGGACTGGGTCCAGCCGAAGACCCAGGGGATGGCGCGCAGGCCGTCGAGGCCGGCGCCGGAGTCGGGCCGGCGGGAGGGGCGGGAGCCGAGGTGGAGCGAGGCGAGCTGGTCGACGGGGGTGGCCGCGAAGAAGTACTTCGGGAGGTCCTCCTGCTCGACGAGGGCGCGGTAGGCGGTGTGGGCGGCTTCGGAGACCTGGTCCATCGCGGCGTCCCAGCGGGCCAGTTCCTCGGGGGCCTGCCGGGGGGCGGTGTGCAGGGCGGAGGCGGCGAGCGTGGCGGAGATGGTGAGTTCGAGGTTCTCGCGGGCCAGGGACGGCAGCAGGTACTTGTCGGAGATCACCTCGCCCTGCTCGGTGACCTTGATCTCGCCCTCCAGGGTGCCCCACGGCTGGGCGAGGATCGCCTCGTGCGAGGGGCCGCCGCCGCGGCCGACGGTGCCGCCGCGGCCGTGGAAGAGGCGCAGCCGGATGCCGTAGCGGTGGGCGACGTCGCGCAGGCGGCGCTGGGCGCGGTGGATCTCCCACTGGGAGGTGGTGATGCCGCCGAACTTGGAGGAGTCGGAGTAGCCGAGCATGACCTCCTGGATGTCGCCGCGCAGGGAGACGAGCAGCCGGTAGGAGGGGTCGGAGAGCATCTCGTCCAGGATGCGGTCGGCTTCCTGGAGTTCGTCGGTGGTCTCCAGCAGCGGGACGATGCCGATCTTGGCGATGCCGGCGTGCAGGTCGATCAGGCCGGCCTCGCGGGCGAGGACGGTGGCGGCGAAGACGTCGTCGGCGCCCTGGCACATGGAGATGATGTAGCTCTCGACGATCTCGTCGCCGAAGCGCTCGAAGCCCTCGCGGATGGTGTTGAAGACGCCGAGGGTCTTGGTGCCCGCGGCGTCGAGGGGTGCGGGGGTGGGGGCGAGCGGGCGGCGGGAGCGGAGCTCCTTGGCGAGGAGCTTCTGGCGGTACTCGCGGGGCATGTCGGCGTAGCGCCAGGCCTCCTCGCCGAGCCGGTCGAAGAGCTGGCCGAGGGTGTGGTGGTGGGCTTCGGCGTGCTCGCGGACGTCCATGGTGGCGAGCTGGAGGCCGAAGGCCTCGATGGTGCGGATGGCGCGGGCGAGCCGGCCGTCGGCGATGAGCTGCCCGCGGTGGCTGCGCAGCGAGTCCTGGATCAGCTTGAGGTCGGCGATCAGGTCGCGGGTGCCGCGGTAGTCGCGGCCCTCGACGTGCGGGGTGCCGTGGGCGAGGCGCTCGCGGGTGTTCTCCAGCTTGAGCCGTACGCAGGTGGCCTTGAGGCGGTAGGGCTCCTCGGCGTTCATCCGCTTGTAGCGCGGGCTGAGTTCGGGGAGGACGTGCAGGTCGTTGTTGAGCGAGGCGAGGAGTTCGACGGAGGCGCCGGCGAGCCGCTCGGAGGTGGAGAGCGAGTTGCGCAGGTCGTCGACGGCGGCGAGGGCGTCCTTGATGCCGTACTCGTGCTGCAGGTTGAGGACGTCCCAGGTGACCTGCGGGGTGACGTTGGGGTTGCCGTCGCGGTCGCCGCCGATCCAGGTGCCGAAGGTGAGCGGCCGGACGCCCTCGGGGAGGGTGAGGCCGACTCTGGCGAGCTCCTCGTGGAGCTCCTCCAGGACCTCGGGGACGGCGTCGCGGTAGAGCTCGTCCAGGTAGTAGACGGCGTTGCGGGCCTCGTCGGTCGGCTCGGGGCGGGCGATGCGCAGTTCGTCGGTCTGCCAGAGCAGGTCGATGACCTCGGCGAGGCGGCGGTCGGCCTGGCGCTTGGCCGAGGAGTGCCGGGCGGGGTCGGTGGTGGAGAGGCCGGAGGCGACGTGCTCGCGGTGGACGCGCTCCAGCAGCTCGCCGATCCGGCGGAGCTTGTTGAGGACGCTGCGTCGGGCGGCCTCGGTGGGGTGCGCGGTGAAGACCGGGCGGACGGCCAGGTGGGCGAGGGTGTCCTCGAGGTGCTTGGGGTCGGCCTCGGCGAGCTGGTCGGCGGTCTGCGCGAGCAGCGAGCCCTCGCGGGCGCGGCGGGTGGCGAACTCGCGGCCGCGGTGCACCTGCTCGGTGACGTTGGCGAGGTGGAAGTAGGTGGAGAAGGCGCGGACGAGCTTGCCCGCTGTCTCCAGGTCGATGTCGGAGAGGAGCTCGGCGGTCGCCTCGCCGTCGGTGCGGCTGAGCAGGCGGACCTGCTCGACCAGGCCCAGCAGCTGCGGGCCCTCCTGACGGACGAGCGTCTCGCCCAGCAGGTCGCCGAGGCGGCGGATGTCCGCGCGCAGGGCGGCGTTGTCTGCGATCGGACCTGCGGCGGCGTTGGGACTGTCCGCCGGGGTGGGGACCGGAGCGGTCACGGCTGGCTCCCTGTGGTGGTGGGGTTCGGCAACGGCTCTTGTCACCTGGGTGACGGTGACGCGTGCGGACCGCGCTGTCCGACGCGACCAGCATAGGTGTGTGGGTGGCCCGCGTCCGAGAGGTGGCCGGATCGCGGACACGTTCGGACGCCGTGGCCTGTCGGGGGCGGGCCCCTCCGAAGAGGTCTGGACCACTTGTGGTGCCGGTGGGGCGGTGCGGCGCGCCGCGGGAGCGGGGCGGGAGAGACGTGGGAGGGGCGTGGGGCGGGGGACGGGATCCCGCCAGCGCCTAGGCTGTCGGCTATGAGTAACCCGCCTGGGGAGGGCGCGCCGCCGGTTCGGCCGCTGTGGTGGTGGAAGCGGCGCCGTAGCGCGCTTCTGGATGTCGGTCTGGCCGCTTTCGCCGCGCTGGAGTGCGGGATCGGGGCCTACGAGTTCGTCGGGGGACGACTGGGAGCGGGGTTGCCGCTCGCGGTGGCCGCGGGGGTGGTCGGGGTGCTGGCGGGGGCCACGCTGGTGGTGCGCCGGCGGTGGCCGGCGGTTCCGGTGCTGGTCGCGCTGGTGTTCCTGCCGGGCCTGTTCGGGGTGGTCCTGCTGGCGGTGTCGCTGTACACGCTGGCGGCGACCTGGGAGTGGCCCTCGCGGCGCCGGCGGGTGGTGGCCCTGTCGGGGCTGGCGCTCGCCGAGTCGGTCGGGATGGTGCTGACCGCGATGCTCGCGCCGGGGGCCTCGACGCACGTGGTGATGGAGGGCGGTCCGCCGCTGTGGGGGCTGGTGCTGCTGGCGGTGCTGGCCGGCGTCGCGCTGACGGTCCCTCCGGTGGTCACCGGGCTGTACGTGGGTGCCAAGCGGCGGCTGGTGGAGTCGTTGAAGGACCGCGCGCACGGGCTGGAGACGGAGCTGGACCTGCTGGCCGAGCAGGCGCAGGAGCGGGCCCGCCGGGCCCGGCTGGAGGAGCGGACCCGGATCGCCCGGGAGATGCACGACGTGGTGGCGCACCGGGTGTCGCTGATGGTGGTGCACGCCGGCGCGGTGGAGCGGATCGTCGCCAAGGACCCGCAGAAGGCGGCGCAGAGCGCCAAGCTGGTGGCGGAGGTCGGGCGGCAGGCGCTGGACGAGCTGCGGGAGATCCTCGGGGTGCTGCGGATGGCCGCGGAGCCGGCGGACCAGGCTCAGGGGCCGGACGTGCTGGCCGGCCTGCCGGGGCTGGTCGAGCAGTCGAAGGCGGCGGGGATGGCCGTCACCTTCACCGTGAGCGGGCCGCGCCGGCCGTTCAGCGCCGACGCGGAGCGGACGGCCTTCCGGGTGGTGCAGGAGGGGCTGACCAACGCGCACAAGCACGCCGGCGGGGCGCTGGTGGCGGTCCTGCTGGCGTACGTGCCGAACGGCGTGCGGGTGGCGGTGGTGAACGGTTGTCCGGCTTCGGCGGGGGAGCGGGTCGGGCTGCCGAGCGGGGGCAACGGGCTGGTCGGGATGCGCGAGCGGGTGGTGGCGCTGGGGGGCACCTTCACGGCGGGGCCGGAGCGGGACGGCGGGTTCCGGGTGGAGGCGGTGCTGCCCTCGCGGCTGGCGCTGCAGGAGGAGCGGCTGCTCGGCTGAGCCGGGAGCCGGGAGCCGGGAGACGTCCACCGCGGACGCCCCGCGGACATCCGGCGGGGCGCCCGCGGGGACGGGGACCGGGTCAGTCGGGCCGCGGGTCGGCTGCGGTGCGCAGCCGCTGGGGGAGGGTGCCGAGCAGCAGGGCGGCGACCGCCTGGTCGACGCCGTCGCCGAGGTACCACTCGCCGGTGTGGTCCAGGCTGTAGACCCGGCCCGCCTCGTCGATGGCGAGCAGCGCCCGGCCGTACATCTCCTCGCCGAGCGGGGCGAGCTTGGTGTCCAGGGCGCGGCCGAGGTCGGCCAGGGTGCGCGGCTGGTGCAGTCCGCAGAGCGGGTCGAGCAGGAACGGGGTGCGGGCGAGGTCGCGGCCGGCGCCGGCCGGTTCGAAGGCGAGGCCGCCGAACTCGGCCCAGGCCTCCACGGCGGCGGGGAAGACCGAGTGCCGCACGCCGTGGGCGTCGCCCGGTGCGCCGTACCCGGCGAGGGCGTCGGCCCATTCCTCGGCCTGCTGGATCTGCCAGCGGCCCGGGTGCCAGCCGGCCTGCTTGAGGGCGGCGGCGACGTCGGCGGGGAACCGCGGTCGCAGCCGGGTGGTGGTCGGGCTGAGCGGGTTCAGGGTGTGCTCCGGCGGTCGGGGACAGGTGGGTGTGCGGTGGTGCGGCGGCCGGTCAGCGGCCGGGCGGTCCGACGGCGACGCTCTGGACGCCGAGGTGCTCCAGCAGCGGTTCGCAGGAGCGGCAGGGCGGTGCGTGGGTGCCGTGCGCGGGGTCGTTCTCCTCGCGGATCCGGACGGTGGTGAGCCGGGCGCCCTTGAGGGACTTGCGGGCCTCGCCCAGGCCCAGCGGCTTGCGGGCGGCGCGCTTGGAGCGGCCGGTGTCCACCGCGACCAGGTGTTGGGAGAGCAGCAGTGCCTCGGGGCACAGGCCGGTGAACCGTTCCAGTTGCTCGACCGGCAGGGCGTCCAGGAAGTCGCCGATCAGGGGGTGCAGGTCGGGGCGCTGCTCGGCCTTGTCGCCGGCCAGGGTGAGCACCTCGCCGCCGCGCAGGGAGAGGGCGGCCGCCAACGCGGGCAGCAGGCTGTCGCGGAGGTGGCGCAGCAGGGGGGCGCCGGCCGGGGTGGTCTCCTCGACGACGGTCATGCGGCCTCCTCGTTCTGCGCGGTTCCGGTGCTGCGCCCGGGCGGGCCCGGGGCGGGGTGCCCGCGGGGTCTTGGCCCGCCGCCGGTCGGTCGCCGGCCGGGCCTGCGGCGGTCCGTCGGGACGGGCTGCCGGAACGGTCTGTGATCTACCGGTGGGTAGCGCCGTGGTGTGGGCTGATGGCGGGTCGGACCGGCTCCGGTCCAGGCCCAAGCCTGTCAAACGCCACTGTTAGTCGGGCACCCGGGGTGTTGGGCCGGGGAGAGAATGATGGGGCATCCGGGGTGCCGAGTGTGGGAGGCGGCGCCGGTGGGTCGGCGGCGCCGGCCGGATCTGCACGCGGCCGTCACGAATCGTCCGCCGCGTCTGCGGATCCCCGCGCCCCGCTGCCGGCTTGATCCGGATCCCCGTGCCCCGCTGCCCGCGGGTCGTGCGGAGGGCCGCGACCGCTCTCGTCCGGACGGCCGTCGCACGTGCCCGGCGCGGGCTGCGGGCGGACGGGCCGGGGTGCCGCGCGGCGGGTGTCCGGGCGGTCCGGGCGAACCTCCAGGCGGGGCGACCGGGCCCGGGCCCGACCCCCTACCCTGGTGTCCAGCAATCGGCTTCAGTAGGTGGGGGCTCCCAGATGACGACAGGTCGGCCCGGCACCGCCGCCGCGCCCAACGGGGCGTACGCGGGTCAGGTGGTGCAGTTCCCGGACCCGGTACGGGCGCAGAGGCATCCGGCCGGGGTGCGGGTGGACGAGTTCGGCTACCCGGACTTCAGCGCGTACGCCGCGGCCGCCGCCGAGGTCGCCGACCCGCCGGAGGGCTTCGGCGTCGACGAGTTGAGGCTGACCGACTTCGTCTCGGCGAACGCCGCGCTGTTCACCCAGGGCCATGAGCTCTGGGCGGACCTGGAGACGGCCGTCGCCACCCCGCCCGGTTGGACCTGGCACCACGCCGTCGGCCGGGCGGCTCCCGGCTGGCGCCGGATGGAGCTCGTCCCGGTCGAGGTGAAGGCGCTGCTGCGTCACCACGGCGGCCTGGCCCGCTCCTCGGCGGACCACGGGCGGCGGGGCACCCGTCCGCTCCAGGAGCGGCGGCCGGTGCACTTCTCGCTGGCCAGGGACGGCGGGGACCCGCTCAGCGTCTCCGAGGACCTCGTCCAGCGGGCCGAGGAGCGGCTCGGCCACCGGCTGCCCGGCGCCTACCGGGCGTTCCTCAAGGTGGCGGGCGGTCGGACCCCGGTGGGTGTCGCCCTCGACACCGAGTACGGACTGCTGCTCGACCAGCCGTTCCTGACGCTCAGCGAGGAGTACGGCGTCGACGACCTCGTCTACGCCAACAAGTGCCTGCGCGACCACCTGACCAAGGACTACCTCGGCATCGCCTACGCCCAGGGCGGCATCCTGGCGCTCAAGGTGCGCGGCGAGGGCGTCGGTTCGGTCTGGGCCTGCCTGTACGACGACGCCCGGGACACCGGCGGGCCGGAGGCCGCCGAGGACCGGGTGGCGCGGCTGCTGCTGCCCTGCGGGGACGACTTCGACGCGTTCCTGCTGCGGCTGGCCGGCAGCCCGCCGGAGCTGGAGACGGTGGCGGAGCTGATGGTGGACGGCGGGTTCGCCCGGGCCGTCCCGGTGCGCTGAGATGCGCGGCGGGCGGCGGGTCGGGCAGCGGACGGATGTTGAGCGGACAGGGGTGAACCGGGCGTGGTGACGTACGCGCAGGCGCAGGAAGTCGCGGACGACTGGATCAACGGCGGGGTGCCGCGGTCGCAGCAGCGCGAGGTACGGGTCCGGGAGTTCGACCTGGGGTTCGTGTGCTGGTCGGTGGATCCCGCCGAGGGCCCGGGGGCCGACGGCGGCGAGGTGCGCCTGGTGATCGCCCGTGACACCGGGGCGAGCACCCTGTGGCCGGCCCTGCCGGTGAACGAGGTCGTCCGGCAGTACGAGGAGGTGTACGGGCGGCCGGTGGTGGCCAACCCGGCGGGTGCGGCCCGGCCGGCTCCCGGCCCGGTCGAGGCGACGTCCTTCCTGCTCAGCCCCCCGCAGTGGCTGCAGGAGGCCGGTGCGGCGGCGATCGCCGCGGAGGCGGAGCGGCTCGGTGCGACGCCCGCGGCCCCGCAGCCCGCCGTCCCGCAGCCCGCGGCGCGGCAGCCCGTCCCGCAGCCCGCGCCGCCGGCCGCCGAGCCGGAGTTCTCCGGCGGGTACGGCCAGGGCGCCGGGCCGGCCGTCCTCAGCACGCCGCCCGCCTCCGACCGGCCGGCGGGGGACGCGCCGACCATGCTCGCCCCGCCCTCGGGCCGGGACGCGCCCGGGGCGCCCGCCGCGGGCGGGCCGGCCGGGGACGCCGCGGCCACCGTGCTGCTGCCCGAGGGCCTGCCGGGCGGGCCTCCGCCGCCGCCGGGCGCCACGCCGCCGTTCCCCGCCCCGCCGACCGCCGACGGCTACGCGCCGACCGTGCTCGCCCCGCCCGGCGCGATGCCCGGCCTGGCCGGCCTGCCCGGTGCACCCGGCACCCCGCCGCCGGTCGAGCACGCCGCCACCATGCTGGCGCCCCCGGACGGCCTGCCCGGCGCACCGGGCGTCCCGGCGCCGCCCGCAGGCGGCCCCGGCGTGGACCACGCGCCGACGATGCTGGCCTCGCCCGACGCGCTGCCGGGCCTGATGGGCCTGCCGGGCGCCCCGGCGCCCGACGCGCCGGCCCCGGGCGGCCTGGGCCGCTCCGGTTCGAGTGCTCCGCCGCCCCCGCCGCCCGCCGACCTGCGCGGTGGCGGCGCGCCCGCCCAGGGTGGGGGCGGACGCGGCGCGAGCGTTCCGCCGCCGCCCCCGCCGGGCGGGCTGCGGCAGGCTCCCGGCGCCGCTCCGGCCGCCGGCGGCGCTCTGGGC